>CAZTYW010000036.1:0-19460 GCA_964617695.1 uncultured Dehalococcoidia bacterium | reverse complement strand
GACGAATTCATTGAAGCAGAATGGTATCTCGCCGGCCAGGCCGAGGCCGCGGAAGAACCGGTAGATGTCCCGCCGCTCTCCCAGAGGCGCTACCGCAGCCTCGCCACCCTGCACCAGGCTGCCGAAGTCCATCATGTTGGTGCACAGGTCCCTCTCCATCCAGCTAGCGGCGGGCAGCACGTAGTCAGCCAGTTGGGCGGAGGGTGTCATGAACAACTCTTGGACCACGTGAAGCCCCAGTTTGTCACTTCTGAGGGCTTCGTAGACCAGCCGGATGTTGCCGGCCCAGGCCAGCGGATTCGAGCCCCAGGCGATCAGCGCCCTGACGGGGTAGGGCTTGCCGGTCAGAATCGCCCGCCACAGCATGGCGGTGTGCGCCTGTATCTGGACGGTGACCGGCGCTGGCACCCCGTAGACCCTCTCCAGGTGCTCGGACATCAGGCTCCAGCCGTTGAGGGAGACCAGCCGGCAGACGTCGAAACCCATCTGCTTTTCTCGCACCTCCATCGGGAGCAGGTGCATCATGGTGAGTTCGGCCTCGGTGACGAACTTGCCGCCGTTTATGGACTGTCCCGGCCGGGTTATCAGGTGGCCGCCGGAGACGCCCAGATTGCCCGTTATGGCCCGCATTATTATCTTTGCCTGTTCGGTACGCGTGCCGTTCAGGCCGAGCTGGTCTATGGCCACTCCGTAGGGCATGCTGGCCGGCTTGCTGGTGGCATACATTCTGGCCGCTGCCACGATCTGCTCGGCGGGAACGCCGGTTATGTCGGCCACTGTCTCGGGCGGGTATTCCTGGACACGGGCCTTCAGCCTGTCAAAGCCAACGGTCCAGTTGGCAACAAAGTCCGGGTCGTAGAGCCCTTCGTTGATGATCACGTTGAGCCAGGCCATGGCCAGGGCTGTGTCGGTGCCCGGCCTCAGCCGCAGCCAGATATCGGCGATGTCGGTGGTCCTGGTCTGCCTGGGATCAACCACAATCACCTTGACGTCCCTTTTCCGCCTTGCCCTGAGGATTCCGGCCCACCCCCGAAGGTTTGACTGCGAAGGATCGCCTCCCCAGAACACTACGCAGTTCGACCTTCCCGAATCGGCGGCGTAGGTGGTCACGTCTCCCATGACGGCCATGTTGATGGCCATGTCGTTTATGCCGCAGATGATCCCGGGGGCAAATATGTTGTGCGGGTTGCCGAACAGGCTCAGGAAGCGGCCCCGGGGCCAGTAGTCGTTGCCCCTGTAGGTGCCCTCAAAGACCCCGAGAGTCTCCGGGCCGTATTGCCGCTTGAGGTCCAGTAGCTTCTGGCCGATCTCGCCCAGGGCGTCGTCCCAGCTAATCCTCTGCCATTTGCCTTCGCCACGGCCGCCTGCCCTCTTCAGGGGATGCATGAGCTGGTCAGGATGGTACAGCCACTTCGGGGCCAGGCGGACCCTCTCACAGGCGAAGCCGCGGGTTAAGGGATGATCCGGGTTACCCTGGATGCTGACCACTTTGCCATCCTCGACGTTCACCAGAACGCCGCACATGTTGCTGCAGAACTGACATGTTGTTTTCTTCACCTGACGGTCGCCCATTCGATAGGCTCCTCCTTGTGGATGTGATGCTGCTGGCAGATATCGAAGGACCCCTTTTGTTGAGATGGGGTATGCGTTGTCTGCAGGCGCGGGACGTCCTGGCCCCGGATTACAGCGGCTGATTGGTGATCGAAAGCCATGTGCTGACGGTTGCCATATTATAGCCTTTCGTCACCGTCAGTGTCTTGCTGAGGCCTCCTGGCAGAGAGGCGTGCCTGCCATAGATGCTGGCCCGTCGGCCGTTGACGCTTTTTCAGCCAGGCCGCTGGCCTGGACGCTTATCTGAGGTGGTTCCGAACCACCGGGTGATGGTGATGTCGCTAGCCCACAACCTCGGCCAGTGAAGGCGTCTTCGGCACCAGATCGCCATCCAGCCATGGAAGGAAAGACGCCTGTCTCTCCAGGCTGGACATGCCCTGGTACCAGATGAAGGGAGCGGCCCGGCTCGTGGCCACCCGCATCTTCTTCAATTGCTGCAGCGAGAAAACGCGGTGTTCCCTTCGGGCCTCGATTATTCTGCTGGCCGACGCGGGGCCGATACCAGGCACACGGATGAGCTCGTGGTAGCTGGCCCTGTTCACGTCCACCGGGAAGAGCCAGGGCTGTTTCCGGGCAATGGTAAGCTTCGGATCTCTGCCCAGGGGAAGATTGCCGTTCCCGCTCAGGGCCAGGTCTACTTCCTGGGGTGAAAAGCCATATACCCGCAGCAGCCAGTCTGCTTGATACATCCGGTATGCCCGCAGCAGGGGGGTGGGGCGGACGCCTTCCAGCCGTGAGCCTGCTACCGGCCGGAAGGGGCTGAAATACACCCTGCGCACCCCTATCTCACCGTAGAGGGCGGCAGTCGCATCCAGGACGTCACGGTCTGTCTCGCCGGCGGCGCCAAGCACGAACTGGGTTGTCTGGCCGGACGGCACAAGCCTCTCGTCACCCGCTGTCAACTGCTTCACCCATTTCATTCGTTGGAGAATGTCCTGCTGGAGGTCTTTTCTGGAGCTCAGTCTGGCCAGGTGCCCTACCGTTGGTGCCTCCATATTGATGGATACCCTGCTCGCCAGCTTGCAGGCCTGCTCAACGCAGTCGAAGGGGGCACCTGGCAGAATCTTGAGGTGGATGTATCCCCTGTATCTGTGGTTGTGGCGCAGGATGTCGACAGTGTCGATCATGGACTGCATGGTGCGGGCGGCGTTTGTGCCGATACCGGAGCTGAGGAATAGGCCAGACACCAGGTTCTTGCCATGCAGGTCCACGAATACCCTGGCCAGTTCTTCGGGCCGGAACGAGGAGCGGGGGCCGTCTCGGCCCACCTGGTTAGCGCAGTAGGCACAGTCGTTGATGCATTCGCTGGTGAGCAGTACCTTGAACAGGCACACCGAGCCTTTCCCGGGTACTGCTGTTCGATGTATGTGGCGTAGCGCAGACATGCTGGTAAAGCCCGCGCTGCCGTACCCGCAGACGTCAAATCGGGCGCCGTCGACGAGGCTTTCGGTCCTGTCCAAACCCGGCATCCTCCATCCAGTTGGGGTAAGCGGTAGATGCACTATACTACCGGGGAAATGCCACCGCAAGGGCCTCGCTGGCCAGGTAGAGGCGTTGACAAATGTGCTGGTGCGGATATAGTAGACCCAAAGCGGGGGAACGATTTCCAAAAAAAAGAGGCCGCTTGCCGGGTCCCGCTGGCTTGCGACAAAAGGGCGGCACAGGAGAGATAGTATGACGGAAGAACTGAAGAGGGCCATTGTCGAGTACCTCGACACCCACCGGCACTGCGTCCTGGCCACTGCTAGGGCTGATGGCAGTCCCCAGGCCAGTACTGTGTCCTACGTCAACGAGGGTCTGACCATCTACTTCATGACCGATCCCAGCAGCGCCAAGGCCAGGAACATCGAGTTCTGCCCAAAGGTTGGCATGGCCATCAGCGAGGACTACCTGGACTGGGACGAGATCAGAGCGGTGCAGCTAGCCGGTGATGTCGACTGGATTGCAGACCAGGAAGAGCTGGGGCGGGTGCAGAAGATGTTTGCCGCCAAGTTCCCCCAGGTCCACAAGTACCTGGACGGGTATGGCGTGACGATTGACGTGATACCCTTCCTGAGGGTTAGTCCCAGGATCATCAACTACCTGGACTACTCCAAGGGATTCAACCACTGGGACACGGTAGAGCTGTAAGCCTGACGTCCGACAGCGCGGACATCTAGCGTCTGTCCGGCTTGATGATCAAAGCCGACAGCAGCAGGGCAGCCAGCAGGGCTGCGCCGCTGCCGTAGAAGAAGGTGGCTGTCGGTTCCACTGCCTCCCACAACTGTCCCGCGATCAGGCTACCAAGTATGGCTGCCACGCCGGTACAGGTGTGGAATATCCCCAGGGCTGCACCGCGGCTTTCTACCGGCGCCAGGTCGGAGGCGAAAGCTCTCTGCCCTGTCTCGACTATGGCATAGACGGCCCCGTACAGCGCAAAGAGGAGCACGAACCACGCCACTGAATCAACCACAGCGAAGCCCAGGCAGGTTGCGGCAAACAACAGATAGCCCGCCATCAGCACCTTGCCTCTGCCGATCCGGTCGGAAAGCGTGCCCACAGGCATCGCCAGGACAGAGTCCACCAGGGTGTACAGGATATACAGCCCTATGGCCAATGCCATAGCCTCTCTCTCCGCTTCCAGCGACGAACGAGTCCCGAGCCCTGAGTACGAAGAACATGTAGGTGAAATTGGCCAGTGCGAATGCGGTGCCTGCAAACAGGAACAGTCTGAAGCGCCACGGCAGGTCCCTCAGCGTAATTGCCAGGGTTGACTGATGTGGCTGGCGCCGCTTTTCTCTTAGCCAGTACAGCGGTATCAGGGCCCCAAAGGCCACTACTACTGATGTCAGCAGGATCGACCGTATCTCAAGACTGAGAAATCAGAACAGGAGCAGCGCACCCAGGGACCCGGCCACCGCGCCTGCCGAGTCCAGGGCCCTATGAAGCCCGAAGGCCCTTCCTCTTGTCCCCTGGCCGGCAGAGTCGGCCATGATTGCATCCCGGGGGGGCGGTCCTGATGCTCTTGCCTACTCTTTCGAGGACGCGGGCTGCCAGCACATGCTGCCAGACCACCGCGAGCGCCAGGAACAGCTTGAACACGCTGGAGGTGGCATAACCGGCGAAAACCAGGGGCTTTCTTCGAGATCGCCTGTCGGACCAGTAGCCGGAGAAGACCTGCAGCAGGCTTGAGACGCCGTCACCAAGCCCGCCTATCAAGCCAACGGCGAGACCCCCGCCGCCAAGCTCGGTGATGAACAGGGGCAGCAGCGGCATCATCATCTGGCTGCTGAGGTCGGTGATGAAGCTGACTATGCCAAGTAAGGCGACATTGGCGCTTACTCCCAGGACCTTGCTTCTCATATACCAGACAGCAAGGCAGTATGCCCGCCTGATTAAAGCATAATAAGGGAGGACAGCGTCCTTCGGCAATTAGTTGTGCCCCAACATGGGTGAGAGATGATCACTCTAGTCGCAGTCGACCCTCGGGTGCGGCGCCGCGTGACGGTGGTAGGGGTCTGGGGTGAGCCCGATGCAGCTTCCCAGAGTTGACACAGACTGCGTGGCTCGGCTACGATGATGCCTACCCGAATGAGAAGAAGGGCACGGGTGGTCGCACAGCCACGGAGCTAGTCCGCTTGTACGCACAAGGGGGGTCTATTCATGCCTGTTGACCCGAGATTTGCCAGTCTGCTCGGACCCAGTTGGATCGGGCAAATGGAGTTGAAAAACCGCCTGGTGATGGCCCCCGTGATGACCGCGTTTGCCTCGGAGGATGGGTTTGTCACAGAGCGCATGAAGGCCTACTACGAGGAGCGCGCCAGGGGTGGGGTGGGCCTCATAATCGTCGGGGCGGTGTCGGTGGATGATCCCGGGGGGAACTGCGTACCGCGCCAGCTCGTCCTGCGTCGTGATAAGTCCCGTCGCGGTCTGAGTGAACTGGCTGAAGCGATCCGTCAGCACGGCGCCAAGGTCGCCGCCCAGTTGCAATATGAGTGCGGGCTGGCCGTGGGGGGGGTGAGCCAAAGCTTCGCACCCACGCCCCTGCCGGGGTCAGTCCTCGACCCCAGGGGGTTTGCAGCCAATTTGACGGTCGACGAAATCGATATGTTCAAGGCGCGCTACGCCAGGACTGGGCCCGACATACTCACCACGGAGACCAGGCTGCATGACCTGGAGAAGCTGGTGCAACGTTTTGCCGAGGCGGCAGCGCGGGCCAGGGAGGCCAGGTTTGATGGAGTGGAGATTCACGCTGGCCACGGCAGTCTGGTGCGGGAGTTCCTGTCCGCAGAGGCAAACAGACGCCTTGACGGATACGGCGGAGAACTGAGAAACAGGGCCAGGTTCCTGCTTCAGATCGTGGAAGCCGTCAAAGCTGAAGTGGGCAGAGACTATCCCGTTTGGTGCCGGATTGACGCTTGGGGATTCGGGGTCCAGGATGTCACTACCCCTGAGGAGAGCCAGGAGCTGGCCCGCATGCTGGAAGCTACCGGGGCGGATGCGCTTTACGTCAGCGGCTTTGGGTGCCGCGCCAGCGGGAACCTCAATGGCTCTGTGGCTGACCCGGTGGCTTATTCGGTGTCCGTGGCCCGTGGAGCAAGGAAAGCCGTCAGAATGCCGGTAATAGCCGCAGGCGGGATAGGCCCGGAGCTTGCGGAGGAGATCCTGCGCCGCGGCAGCGCAGACTTCGTCGCCGTGGGCCGGCCACTTCTGGCCGATCCGGATCTGCCCAGGAAGCTGGCCGCGGGTGATCTGGACGACATCAGACCTTGCATAATGTGCTACAACTGCTGGTCGCAGGTCTTGCGAGGTGAAAGCATCTTCTGCACGGTCAATGCAGCCGCGGGCAGGGAAGCCGAGCTCCGAATCGAGCGTGCCAGGCACCGCAAGAAGATCGTCGTAGTCGGCGGTGGCCCGGCGGGCATGGAGGTGGCCAGGCTAGCCGCATCGAGGGGTCACGACGTTACGATCTACGAGAAGACCTGCCGCCTGGGCGGGACGATGATTTTCACCTCTATGCTGAGGCAGGAGAACGAGGAGTTTCTGAACTACCTGGTGGGACAGATGAACAGGCTGCACGTCAAAGTCAGGGTTGGGGAAGAGGTTACCCCTGAGCTGGTGGAGGCCATGTATCCGGACGCGGCTGTCCTGGCAGCGGGCTCAGCTTACGCAGAGCCGCCAATACCGGGCATCCGCGGCCGCAATGTGCTGAGCGCACGCGACTTGAGGCGGTTGATGACCGGCCGGGTCAAGGGCGATGCTGCCGGAAAGCTGGGTTGGTGGTCGAGAGTGATAATGTATCTGGCCAGTCCGTTTCTTAAGAGCTGGCTGGCACCGTCTACGGTTGGCTGGCTGACGAAGATCTGGATGCCTGTGGGAAAGAAAGTTGCTGTGATTGGCGGTGGCATGATCGGCTGTCACCTAGCCAATTTCATGGCGGAGAGGGGCAGGGGGGTGACAATCCTGGAGAGCGGGCCGGATTTTGCCGCGGACATGTCCATACCAGCCAGGTGGAAGTTGCTCAGACAGCTTCGTCGCAACGGGGTCAACATGCTCAGCGGCGTAACATATCAAGGCATCTTCAGGGGAGGGGTGGTTGTCACTACCGCTGGCGGGCAGGAAGAGACAATCGAAGCGGATACGGTGGTTGTAGCCCTGGGGACCAGGCCGAATGTCGAATTGTACGAAGCATTGAACGACAGGTTTTCGCAGGTCTATCGGGTCGGCGACTGCGCTGGAATTGGCAATATAGCCGGGGCCGTCGCCAGCGGCTCCGCTATGGGGGCAAAGATATAGTCGGTGCCCCTTCCTTTAGCGGGGCGAGTTGCAGGCGGGGAAGCTGCCTCGCTGCTACCGGCCCGCAGGCTCTACGGTTCTCTCGGCCACGGCAAACCGTCTGCCGCGGATGTGCATCACTGGCCTGGCCCGGGAAACGTCGAACTGCCCGGCCGTAGCGAACTCGTCCCGGTACTCTGCGTTGAGCACCCTTCCCACCACCAGGACGTGATCGCCAGCTTCCCTCTCGAATTCCATCCGGCACTCGATCCATCCGGCGCACTCCTCAATGCCCGGTGCCTTCACTGTGGCCGATTCTCTCTCGGTCAGGCTGGCTTCCCTGATTTCGTTCACGCCTCGATCAAAAGGCTTGGAGCAGGTCCACAGCCTGTCCAGCAGGTGCTCCGGCACCAGATTCAGCACGAATTCGCCGGTCTCTCTCACGTTCGCCAGCGTGTGGCGTTGTGGAGTGGCGGCAAAGAGGACCAGTGGTGGGTTGGCAGAAACGGGCGTAACAAAGCTGAACGGCGCGGCATTCGGCCGGTTCTCCTTGTCGACGGTTGATATGAGCACCGTGCACCTCGGTGCCAGGATTTCGTAGAAGCCTTCCGCCTTTACTTTCATACGGCCTCCCTCGACTGAATTCTTCCGGCCGGCGACTGCCACCGGGCGAGTGGTTGATATCCTGCTACTGCAGGTCGCTCCGTCGCACCAATTATAGCCCGCACGGCAGGGTGATGGGGAACAGGGTTTCGGCTTGGCGCCAGCACGAGAGGGGAAGCTGTCTCGGACTTGACAATTGCGTGTCCTTTGTTTCATAAATGGTATAATTATTGTTGCGAGTATGTGAGCATTCACCACGTGCAGGGGGAGTGACTGTGCAGACTACAGAAGTACAAGAGAGAGTCCGCTCCTACGAGCTAACAGATGCTGAGTCAGAGTTCATCAGCAAGTGTCTGACCTTCTGGCGCAACTGGACGCCGATTCCATGCTGTGATGGGTATCTTCTCTACGAGAAGCTGAACCCTTTGTTCTCGAGGCCGCCGGGAGAGCGGTGACTAGGCTGATAGGTGAGCTGCGCCGGCTCCACCTCTTGCAGCGCCGTATGGTCTCCTTTGTGGAGCCTTACGTCTAGATAACCCACGTCGGAGGTCTTCACACGTTACCCCCCCGTAGTAACTCACTGGAAGGATGTTGTTGGAAGATATCCGCTTGCCTGTTAACGTACTTGGCATCCTTCTGGTTTCGCCCATTACCCCCACGGTACACACCATGGCCAGGGCCAGAACGGCTGCTCGGGCGACAAACAGAAGGCGTTCACCGCGAGACAGCCGAGAGACTGGATTCCATGGTCTTAGAGCTCAGGAGGTACGGGCGCCCGCATTTTGTCCTCTCACCTCTATCATTGCCGAAGCCTTGTTCTACGTATCTGGAGATATCACTCGACTCAGGTCGGTCAGACTTCAATGACACCATGTCCGTCTCTTCATATACTTGCTGAATGAGCTACATCGTACAGGACTTCAAGCTGACGCTCCGGCACGGACCTGCTATGATACTAACAAGGCAATGTCAGGTCTCTGACATGCTACCTGGCTAATTTCCCAGGAAGACTGGCGAAACGAGGAGGATTGTGGGTAAAACCCTGGCCGAGAAAATACTGGGCGCTAAGTCTGGAGGTGAAGCTAAGCCAGGAGATATTGTCATTGCCAAGCTCGATCTGGTTTTTGTCCAGGATGCTACCGGGCCGTTGATGGCGAGGCAGTTCCGGGCCGCTGGATTTGAGAGGCCGGCGCATTCGGTTAAGGCTGCTGTGTTTCTGGATCATGCGGCTCCTAGCCCGGGTCGCCAACTCTCTGATGATCATGTGCTGCTCCGCAACTTCGCCCGGGAGACGGGCATTTTTCTCTCTGAAGTTGGCGAAGGTATCTGTCACCAGATAGTGGCCGAGTCTCTAGCTCAGCCGGGTGACCTGGTTCTAGGTGCTGACTCACACACAGTGACTGCTGGCGGCCTGGGAGCCTTTGCATGTGCTATGGGCTCCACAGACGTGGCCGTTGCCCTCGGACTGGGCGAAACCTGGTTTTACGTACCCGAAACTATCAAGGTAGTTTTCTCAGGTAAGTTCCCTGATGGTGTCTTTGCCAAAGACCTTGTTCTTCGCCTCATAGGACGGATTGGGGCTGATGGCGCTACCTATAAGGCACTTGAGTTCGGTGGAGATGCTTTAAGCAGCATGAGCATCGCCGAGCGCCTTACTGTAGCTAACATGGCCGTTGAAGCTGGCGCTAAGGTCGGCCTTTTCCCTGCCGATGAGGTAACACGCGATTATATATCGGCCAGAGGGGGGAGCAACTCGTTTCAGCCGCTCCTTCCCGACGACGATGCCGTCTACGAGCAGAGCATCAGCATCAATTTGCCCGAGCTTGAACCGGCAGTCGCTGAGCCCCACGCCGTGGGCAGCATTGTCTTGGCTAGAGAACTTAAGGGGACAAAAATTCACCAGGTATTTATCGGTACCTGCACCAATGGCCGTCTGGACGACCTGGCGGTGACAGCCAGGATCTTACAGGGGAAGAAGATCCATCCCAAAACCAGGCTGCTGATTGCCCCGGCGTCACGACAGGTTCTACTGGCAGCTATAAAGGCAGACTATGTTCGAGCGCTGCTGGAAGCTGGAGCTACCATTTTATCCCCGGGCTGCGGGCCTTGCCCTGGTCTTCACCTGGGAGTGTTGGGAGCGGGGGAGAGCTGCCTCTCCACGGCCAATCGCAATTTCAAGGGCAGAATGGGTAATCCTGAGGCTTTCATATACCTGGCCAGCCCGGCTACGGCCGCAGCCACTGCCCTCAAAGGCGAGATCACTGATCCCAGAGAGGTGATGTAGATGCTCAAAGGTAGAGCCTTCAAATTGGGCGATAACATTTCTACCGATCTCATCATTCCAGGAAGGTTCAGTCATCTCAGGAGCAACCTCCCTGAGCTCGCCAAGCATGTTATGGAGGATGCCGATCCGTCCTTTGCTGGAAGAGTGGGGTGGGGAGATTTTGTGGTTGCTGGCAGCAACTTTGGGCTCGGTTCCAGCCGCGAACATGCTCCTCTTGTCATAAAGATGGCTGGGGTGAGCGCCATATTGGCCAAGTCGGTGGCCCGAATATTCTTCCGCAATGCCTTTAACGTGGGACTGCCCGTGGTCTTATGTAGTACCGACGGCATTAATGATGGTGATGAGTTGGAAGTGGATCTCAAAGCCGGTAGTATCCGAGATGTGACGACCGGAGAGCAGTTGACCTCGGGTAGAATTCCCGACATAATGCTCAGCATCCTTGATGAGGGCGGGCTTTTGCCCTATATACACAGACACGGTCGCTTTAGGCTGTAGCAAGAAAGTGGTGGCAGGAGACACGTTCAGTGGTTTACCGGGTTACTCTTATCCCTGGCGATGGTGTAGGCCCTGAGGTCACCAAAGCTGCAACCAGGGTATTGGAGGCCAGCGGCGTTGAGTTTGACTGGGAATTGGCCTATATCGGCAGCAGCGCCCAGGACATGCTGGGTGTACTCCTCCCTGAGTCCGCGCTTGAATCCATCAGGAAGAACAAGGTTGCTCTTAAGGGTCCGGTTACTACGCCGGTAGGGTCCGGCTTCAGAAGCGTGAATGTTGCCCTGCGTAAGGAGCTGGACCTTTATGCCTGTATACGCCCGTGCAAGACCTACCACGGGACCCCTTCACCTTATGAGGATGTTGACATCATTGTCGTCAGAGAGAACATGGAGGACCTCTACAGCGGGATTGACTTCGAAAAGAGAACCCCCGAGGCGATGAGGTTAATGCAACTCATCTCGGAAATCGGAGACTATAGCGTAACAGAGGACGCGGGGATAAGCATAAAGATAATTTCCGAGACATGCAGCAGGAGAATTGTCAAGTTCGCTTTTGAATATGCCCGGGCTCATCACAGAAAGAAGATAACCGCTGTTCACAAAGCCAACATTATGAAATTCTCCGACGGGCTGTTCCTATCCGTGGCCCGAGAGGTAGCCAGAGGGTACCCCGATATTCAGTTTGAGGACAAGATCGTGGACAACATGTGTATGCAGCTAGTACAAAGGCCACACCAGTTTGATGTAGTGGTGGCCCCGAACCTCTACGGTGACCTGCTTTCCGACCTGTGTGCCGGACTGGTTGGGGGATTGGGGATGGCACCTGGCGTTAACTTGAGTGATGAAGCAGCCGTGTTTGAGGCTACCCATGGCAGTGCTCCGAAATATGCTGGACTGAACAGAGTCAATCCGATCGCCATGATGCTTTCTGGAGTGATGCTGCTTCGTCACCTCGGAGAACAAGACAAGGCCGACGGATTGGAAAGAGCGATAGCCGAAGTCATAGCTGAAGCTGAGAATGTCACCTACGACCTCAAACCGGCGTCACCGGATACGGCAGTAGGTACCTCCCAGGTGGCTGATGCTGTAATAGAGAAGCTTGGTCGCAACCAGAGTCCGTGAGCTCGCATCGGACGCGGTTTTAGCCGTCGTGAAGGCCTTCTTTACGTAATTCTGAAAAGAGAGACGAACAAAGCGAGGGAGCAATGGCCAAAATATATATCATCGATGTAACCAATCGAGACGGCGTGCAAACAGCAAATCTTGGCCTGTCCAAGCTGGAGAAAACACTGATAAACATCTATCTGAACGAGATGGGTGTCTTTCAGTCCGAGTTTGGCTTTCCTACCAGCCATCATGAGTCGCTGTATCTCCAGGCCAACCTGGAGCTGGCTGAGATGGGGGTGCTGCAACCCATTCGGCTGGAGGGATGGATAAGAGCCATGGTTCCGGATGTGGAAAGCGCGTTCAGGATGGTCCCGGGCATCAGGCACCTGAATCTGTCTGCCTCTACATCAGGCCAGATGATTCGGGGCAAGTTTGGGGGCAAGCGCACCGGACAAGACATCCTGGCAATGATGGTGGAGGCAATTGATGCCGCCAGGAGCCGTGGGGCGCAGTCCATAGGGGTAAACGCTGAGGATGCCTCACGAACAGACCCGGACTACTTGATTAGATTCGGTCTGGCTGCCAAAGAGCATGGGGCTGACCGGCTAAGGTACTGCGATACACTTGGCTGTGATAACCCCTTCAGCATATATGAGACGATAAGATTACTGGCCGAAAACACGGGGATGCCGATTGAACTTCATTGCCACGGTGACTTGGGAATGGCGGTGGCCAATTCTGTGGCCGGGGCCAAGGGGGCTATAGACGGTGGCCAGGATGCCTATATCAACACGACCATTAATGGCATTGGTGAAAGAGCCGGCAACGCTGACCTTGTGGCGGTCGTTTTGGCTGTAACCAAATCAAAGGGTTTCGCCGAACAGTACCAGCTGGGGGATGTGATTGACTTGTCGAAGTCATGGGAGACCGCCAAGTTCGCCAGCTATGCCTTCAAAGTCCCCATTCCCATAAATCAGCCAGGCGTAGGCGCTAACGCTTTCGCACATGCCTCCGGCATTCATGCTGACGGTGTCTTGAAAGATTCGTCCAATTATGAGCTCTATGATTTTGCCGAGCTGGGTAGAGGCGAACCGGAGTTGGTGGAAACCGGAAGGGAAATATGCACCGGTCAATACAGTGGCATATCCGGTTTCAGACATGTGATGGGTCGGGTAATGGGCGATATGGCACTATCTTTCCAGAATGCGGCAGAGGCTGAGGAGGTTCTGGAGTTGGTGAGGTACGCCAATGTTGAAGCACAGAAGCCACTTGTCGAGGATGAACTGATGTTTATCGCCAGGTACAGAGCAATTGCCAAGAAGCTTCTCACCCTGAAGCCTCTGGATTACTAGTGCTGGCGTCTGCAGGCTCGATATGTATGATTACCCCGACCACATCACACTGCCCGCCTGGTCCACTCAAAGGGCGTAGCCTGGCCACTGCTTGCCCCCGCGAAGAAGGTTCACACAGACAGATGAGAGACCAGGCGTTCTGCCCTGGCGATGGCTTGTGCCACAAAGCCGGCAAACTGTGATGATCCAAAGCGCTGGTACCCTGAGGAAAGGATAGACGCACCAGGGAAGGGCCGCGCGGTGTTGAAGGTAGAGAAGCAGACATTCACAACAGATGACGAATTTGAGGCTCTTCTTGGACGACAGGCCATTGAAGCCACCAGGATGCTGCACAAATAGGCTGGGAAAGTGTGCCAAACCTGTGGAGGAGAATGCTGCAGGCGGGTTGCACACGGCTTCTATGCTCGGCGTTCGATTCTTGCCCAATCTACAGCTACAGACCAGCAAAGTGCAGGGTCTATTTCTGCGGCCGCATCCTCGAAGCTGAATCCTTAAGCCTGGAGGAAAGGGAGCTGCTAAGCAGGCCTGTGGAGAACCTGTCGCAGGTTCTGAGGCATCTCTGGGGTTTGGCAGTCTTCCTTGAGCCTCCGGTGAGGGTGGGAGAAAGAAGCTGGCTGGACTTTCCTGGCATAGCGGACGAGGTACGGGCGACTGTTCAGGCTGTTGAAAGGGGCGATACAGATAGCGGCTCAGCCGCAGCCACGTTGGTAGCTCTGGTGCAAAAGTGCAGAGAAAGGGACTGACGAGCACTCTGCTATGAGTCAAAGCACTGACGGGCTTGTGCACCTTGCTTTGAAGCCGGACGGCATGGGGTCTCAGGGGGAGGCCACAGCCGAGTACGATGGCATGCGTGTGCGTGTCTTCGCAGGTATACCCGGCGAGGAGGTGCAGGCTGAGGTGATACGTCGGCACCGGGACTCCATTGCGGCGCGTGTCAGTGACGTGATAGTCCCTTCTGACGAGCGCGTGCAACCGCCTTGTCCCTACTTTGGCTGGTGCACGGGCTGCCAGTGGCAACACGTCCGGTATGACCACCAGTTGGAGCTCAAGAGGCGGGCAGTCTTGGTGGCGCTGGAGCGGGGTGGGGGTGTCCTCGGACCCCCGGTGGCGGCTGTAGTGCCGGCTCCTGATGTCCTGGGCTACCGTAACCACGCCCGCTTTACTGTGGGGCCACAGGGCAGCCTCGGGTTCGTGAACCGTGACAGCCGGCGATTTGTGCGCGTTGACCGGTGCCTGTTGATGCATCCGTGGATCAACCAGGCGCTGTCTCTGCTTCAGGACCGTTGTGCTGAGACAACCCAGCTCTCGATCCGCTACGGAGTCAATACTGGCAAGTGGCTAATCCAGCCAGCTCTCAAGACACGGGTGCCTCTGGCGTCGGGACAGAAATGCCACGAGGAGGCCCTTCTGGGGAGGGTATTCCGCGTCTCTGCCTCGTCCTTTTTCCAGGTCAACACGCTTCAGGCCGAGCGAGTAGCCCAACTGGTGCGTGACCGGTTGTCTCTCAGCGGGACAGAGTTGGTGGTTGACGCCTACGCCGGTGTGGGGACCTTCGCCGTCCTCCTGGCCCCGTTTGCAGACAGAGTGATCGCCATCGAAGACTCGGCCAGCGCAGTTCAAGACGCTGAGGTCAATATAAGGGGGCTGGCCAACGTGGAGCTGGCCCGGGCCAGGACTGAGGAAATGCTGGACCAGCTTGGCCGGGTGCCGGACGCTATGGTCCTTGACCCGCCCAGGGCCGGGTGCCACCCGACCGCACTCCACGCCGTTCTTCGCCGCCCGCCGCAGCGCCTGGTCTACGTCTCCTGTGACCCGTGGGCGCTGGCCCGTGACCTTCAGGTGTTGCTGAGCGGGCCGTACAAACTGGAAGAGGTACAGCCCATTGATCTCTTCCCTCAGACTCATCACATCGAGTGCATAGCTACGCTGTCGCTTGATACGCGGACCCATCGGACGTTCCAGCGGCGCCAGCGGCTTGTTCTTGCCTCGGAGTCACCCCGCAGACAGAGAATCATGAGGGAAATGGGGCTGGTTTTCGAAGTGGTGCCATCGGACCTTGATGAGCCATCGCTCGGCTCCGGAGACCCTGCGGCCACAGCCAGAGAGAGGGCCCTCCACAAGGCGCGAGTGGTGGCAGCCACCCTTCAGGAGGGCACGGTAATCGGTGCCGACACAGTCGTCGCCTGCGGCGATGAAATCCTGGGAAAACCCGGCTCTGAACAAGAGGCTCGTGATTTCCTGCGTCGGCTGTGTGGCAGGGAGCATCGCGTCATCACCGGCCTGGCTTTGGTGGATGCGGCCACCGGACAAGAGGTGACCGACCATCGAAGGAGCCGGGTGCACATGCGGCGGTACACCGACCCGGAGCTAGAGGCCTACGTGGGCTCTGGTGACCCTCTGGACAAGGCAGGCGCCTACGCCATTCAGGATGCCGAGTTCCGTCCGGTAGACTGGATGAAGGGGTGCTACCTGAACGTGGTGGGCCTGCCTCCTTGCACGCTGGTCAGTCTGCTGCACCGGATGGGCATATACCCTGCTGTTGATCCTGGTTGGATTCCACCCGGAAACTGCCCGGATTGCCATCGTTTGTCCAGGATGGCGAGAGGCAAGTAGTATGGGGTTGCTTCGCCTTGTTGGCGTCGCATAACCGGTGCGAGGACTGCCGGGTGACCGAAGTTAACCACGCGTTCGCCCAATTGCAGCGAGCGAAGTTAGGGCTGAGAACCCCGCCAGAATTGCCCCCACTATGTATGCCCATTGAAGGCCGGACAGGAACTCCTCGATTTCGCTCGGGCTGAAGGAACCTGGCTGTCCTGAGGACGCTATGGGTGCCACATTGTAGAGCACGGCGCCAGCAACGGCTATGCCCAGCACCATGCCCACATTGCGCATGGCGGCCAGTATGCCTGAGGCAATGCCCAGGTGGGTCTTGGGCGCGTTGCCCATTACCGTGCTGTTGTTTGGGCTCTGGAACATGCCACTTCCCACGCCGAAAAGCGCCAGACGCCAGGCGACATCCAGGCTGGAAGAGGAGGTCTCCAGACGGCTCATCAGGAACAGGCTCAGGGCGGCGATGCCCATGCCGCAGAAGGCCAGAGCCCTGGTGCCAACGCGGTCCGACAGGGCACCGCTCAGCGGAGCCACTACCAGCATGGCTGCTGGAGAACTGGCCATTATCCACCCCACCTTGCCGACGTTGAAGTGCAGGACGAACATGAGGAAGAAGGGCGTCAGGAAAACCAGGGCATATGCTGCCATGAAGCTCACCAGAGCGCTCAGATTGGCGAAGCTGAATATTCGGTTGGAGAACAGCGCCAGGTTGAGCATCGGCTGTGCTGACCTCGACTCGAGAATGAAAAAGAATGCGCCGGACAGCAACGCCACCACCAGCAAGGTGACGGCTGCAGGCGAGAGCCAGCCCCAGGCCTCGCCCCTGTTGGCATAGAGAAGGAGGCTAAGCAAGAAGACAAATGCAGCCAGGGCCCCCGGCAGGTCAAGTCGTTGCCCGGGTTTCCGGCCGGTAGCAGGAATGACGCGGATAGCCAGTAGCAGGGCCGACAGTCCGACGGGGACGTTGATGAGAAAGATAAAACGCCAGCTGGCGTGCTCGGCGATTGCGCCGCCCAGCGTCGGACCGGCCGCCAGGCCCACGGCTATGCTGATGGCGTTGATGCCCAGGGCTTTGCCCCGCTCGCTGGGTGGGAAGGCAGCCGTCACGATGGCAAAGCTGACGGCCATCATCATTCCGGCCGCCAGCCCTTGCAGGCCCCTGAATGCGATCAGCATCCAGATGCTCTGAGACAGGGCACACAGAATGGAGGCCACCACGAAGGCAGCCAGACCGGAGATGAAGACCCGCTTGTAGCCGACCATGTCTCCCAGGCGGCCGTACGGCAGGATGAGGCAACTGATGGTCAGCAGGTATACCGTTGGCACCCACTGGGCTACGGATATCTCGGTATTGAAGAAGTCCGTGATGGTGGGGAGGACAGTGTTGACTATGCTGGCATCGAGCGGGCCCATGATCCCGCCCAGCATAACGGCGAACAGGACCAACCACTTCGATTCATACCGCTCCGTAGTTGATGCAGTGCTCGAATCGGTCATATCCGAGGTGATTCGCTCAGTAGGCATCGGGGAAGTTGCCCGACGTCCCTCTGAGCTGCGTCACCTTGATCAGCCGTCCGGCCGCGGTGGGAGTACCGAGCGTGGTCAAAGCATACTCCTCTGATACACTCTCATTCCCGTGTGCATCCCTGGACTTCACCCAGTAGCGATATGTCGAACCTGGCCCGAGGTCTCTCAGAGTGACCCTGTGGCTTCTGACCAGCTCCGATTCTTCGCGACAGCCAACGATTATGGGACGATCAGGGGAACCTGTGGTGGTAGAGACGGCACTCGTGGCGGGCTCATCTGTTGTCCAGACAATAGTCGCACCCGTCTCGGTTATGTCTGCGGCTGAGACATCTGCAATGGTGGGAGGTGTGTTATTGGCTGTACAGACTGCACCGGCGAGGAACACAGCCCATAACGACAAAATGGCGAGGATTCCAAGCCCCCGCTTCGTTGGCAATCTCGTATCCGACCGGTGGCCAGATTCACCGGCAGCAAAGGCTCTGACTGTCTTGTACTCCTGTGCCATCGCGGTTCCTTGAAGGGCTGCGAGTGATACGGCCCATCCGGTACCCGGGCTGTGTCACTCCTCTGCGACATTATAGCATAAGATGACCGAACCGGATGCAGTCTTCGCTTGGCGCGGGGCTGGCGCATCAGGAAAGGGGGCCTTGAATGTGCCCCATGCCCGCATTCTGCGCTCGTCTAGACCGCCCTGCCCACGGCGTAGCCGGCTTTGGTGGCCTCAAAGACGCGCCCCACGCTAAAGGAGTCGCCGATGTTGCGGACGTCCGCTGCAACGCGCTCCCTGACGCACGCCTCGTACAGGCTGTCATCTGGCGTCAGGCCGTGGGCCAGGACCACCAGGTCTGCCTCGACCTCTATCTCCCGCTCGTCTACCTTGATCTTCTTCGCCAGAGGGTTCTTTACGTTCTCGGGTAGAATGGGTGACCAGGTGTTGTAGGGGTCGGGCACCGTGCGGGAGGCGTTTTTGACCAGCGTGACCGAGTGAGCGCCGATGCTCTTGAGCCTGGTGCAGTTCAGCAGGCTCACTCCCGCCTTTTCCAGATAGTGAATCAGGTGGCCTCGGGTGGCAGTGCACACACCTTTCATGAAGTACGGCAGCACCTCTACTACAGTGACCTGCTTGGCCATCTCGTAGGCCAGCATATAGGCCGTTTCGCAGCCCACCGGGCCGCCCCCGATGACCACCACCTTCTGTGCTTTCTCGGCCAGTGAAGTATTGCGGAGCAGGTCAATGACCGGCACCACGTGCGGCAGCTCGATGCCATCCACGGCAGGCGTCTCCAGTCTGGCCCCGGCGCAGATGATGACGGCCTCGAAGCCATCCCCTTTGAGCGTTTCCGGTGTAGCCTGCGTGCCGAAGCGCAAAGTGAGGCCGTAGCCCCGGGCTGATTGAGCCAGCAGGTTGTCCAGGTACTGCAGGTAGTTGGCCACGTCGTACTTGCTTCTGGGTGCACTACCGGGGACCAACTGGCCGCCTGCCCGGTCCAGCTTCTCAAACAGGGTGACCTGGTGCCCGCGCTGCGCCGCAGTGCAGGCGCAGGTTATCCCTGCCGGTCCGGCACCGACGACGGCGATCTTCCTGGCCCTGAGGGCTGGCGCAGGCTCGGCGGGCAGCACGTCCTCAAACCCGGCGCGCGGGTTCACCGCGCACTGGACGTGCCCGCCCTCTATGAACTCATTGAGGCAGGCCTCCTGGTCGCCGATGCACGGGCAGATGTCTTCGACACGGCCGGCATAGGCCTTGTTGGGCCACTCGGGATCGGCCAGGAGAGGGCGTGCCAGCATGATCATGTCGCATTGCCCGTCTCTCAGTGCCCCCTCCGCCAGGTCGGGGTAACCCAGCTTACCCACGGCTGCAACCGGCACCGGCAACCCGGCATTTGACTTGATCCCCTGACTGGTGAAGTATTCCCTGACCACCCTGGCCAGGGGCAGAAAGCACCCGGGCGGCATCGCGGTGGGTGGGTGCGGCAGCCACCAGTTGTCGTAGCAGCCAAGGTCTACGTCAAACATGTCCACGCCAGCCTTCACCAGGTTGGTCATGTAGTCCAGGGTCATCTCCACGGTGCGCTCCTTGGCGAACTTCTTGAGGCAGCGGACCTGGTGCATTCTTTC
>CAZTYW010000035.1:17463-20216 GCA_964617695.1 uncultured Dehalococcoidia bacterium | reverse complement strand
AGGAAGCGGGGTATTGCACCGGCGTGGAGAACTACTCCCGTCACCTGTCACGCCGACCCCCGGGCAGCCCCCCCTGGACGCTGCTCGACTACTTTCCCGATGACTTCCTGGTATTTATCGACGAATCACACATGACCCTGCCTCAGATCAGGGGAATGTATCACGGCGACCGAAGCCGCAAGGAGACCCTGGTGGAACACGGCTTCCGGCTGCCCTCCGCCCTCGACAATCGCCCGCTTACCTTCGAGGAATTCGGGCAGCGCATCAGCCAGGTCATCTACGTATCTGCCACACCCAGCCCGTACGAATACGAGCATAGTCAGCATGTGGCGGAACAGCTCATCCGTCCCACCGGCCTGCTTGAGCCCTCAGTCGAGGTCAAACCCACCAAGGGGCAGATTGACGACTTGCTGGAGCAGATCAAGGGCCGGGTTGACAAGGGCGAACGCTGCCTGGTGACCACCCTGACCAAACGGATGGCTGAAGCGCTTGCCGAGTACCTGCGGGAGATGGGGATAAAGAACCACTATCTCCACTCCGAGATCGACACGCTGGAGAGGGTGGAGATCCTGCGCGACCTCAGACTGGGCATTTACGATGTGGTGGTGGGAATCAACCTCCTTCGGGAGGGCCTGGACCTCCCCGAGGTCAGCCTGGTTGCTATCCTTGATGCCGATAAAGAGGGCTACCTGAGGTCAACCGGAGCCCTGATCCAGACCATGGGCCGCGCCGCCCGCCACGTGGATGGCCACGTCATCATGTATGCCGATTCAGCCACCAGGTCAATGCAGGCTGCTATTGACGAGACCTACCGCCGCCGCAAGGTACAGGAAGCCTACAACCTAGAGCACGACATCACTCCCCAGAGCATAAGGAAGGCTATAAAAGACATAACAGATCGGGTCAAGGCCGTAGCCGAAACACATGCCCAGTACGCTGCAGCCAGGCCAGCCTCCAACGCAGAAGCGACTCGCCTGATCAAGGAACTCGAGTCCCAGATGAAGGCGGCAGCCAGGAACCTTGAGTTTGAGAAGGCCGCCTTGCTGCGTGACCGCATCTTTGAACTGAGAAAGGACATGCTTCTGGGAAAGGACAGCCCCGTCCCTCGCTGAGCTGTTGTCGCACCGAGACGGTCTCACTCCTGTGCCGCTGGCGAGGCTCGCATCGCGCAAGTGCGCCCTTTGGGTAGACTAAAGCCTCTTGACAAGCCTGAAAGAAGGTGCATATCATTACCCCAATTGCGAACCACGGGCTGGATACAGCACAGCACGCACAGATAGCCCTGGGACGGCACTGGCTTCTAAGCATCGACTGAGTCGGTGCAGAAAGGAGGAACAAATTGCGTTGGCTCATCGACTTCATCAAGTCTTTGCTGGGTATCTGCGAAACGAGACCTCTGGGAACTGACTTCTGGACCATGGAGGATGGCTCCGTCCACGTGAAATTGAGCGAGATGCCTGATCTCTGTGAGAAGGGAAAGGGCGTCTACCTGAAGGGCCAGGGGCTACACAAGCCCGTTCTGATCGTCAGGACTGACGACGACCAGTACCTGGCCTATACGAACCGCTGCACTCACTTCGGCCACCGGAAGCTCGACCCCGTACCGGGCCCTGAGCCTGGGCAGCCCGTCTTGCGGTGCTGCAGCGTCAATCACTCAACCTTCGACTTTGAGGGTAACCGGCTCACCGGTCCGGCCAAGGAAAACCTGGTCCAGCACGAGGTAGAACTCAGCAGCGGAGACCTGGTCATAAAGATTGCGGAGCAGTGTGCCGAAGCCGAAGATCAGAAGGAGGCAGTGGAGAGCGCCACAGAGGCGTAACCCACTACCTGGGAATAATCGCCACTCACATCCCCTGACGTAGCATAGCGCAGAAGGCGAGCCTGGCTCGCCCCAAGTTGCGTGCACGCAACCATCATGGTCATTACCGGTCCGGGGCCACACATGGTTATGTCGTGGTCTTCCACCACCTTCTCCAACCGCCCCGGATCGAGGCCGAGTATGGCGTCTATGGCCAGTTGGTCCTTTCTGCTCGCAGTCGACTGCCGCTCGTAATGCGAGAAATCCGAGCTGGCGATGACCAGCCCTTCTCTACCCCTCAGGGCGGTGGCAATGGCCGCCCCGAGGTCCTGACTGACCTGAAGGTCCTGCCTGACCATAGTGATCAGGACGAGGCGAACTCCAGCCTCATACACGTACTGCAAGAACGGCAATTGCACCTCTACGGAATGCTCCCAGGTATGAGCAGCATCATCCCACTCGGCCCACTTTGACTCAGAGGCTATCGCCTCCCCCACCTCACGGTCCAGCACCACCTCACCCAGAGGCGTCTGCCACCTGTCCTCGCGGCTCAGAGCCACCGCTGCCCCCAAACCGCGATGATTGGGACCCAGAATGACTATTGTATGCGGCCTGTCCTCTGAGGCAATCCGAAAGAAACCGTGAGATGCTACCGGCCCGGAGTAGACGTAGCCAGCGTGAGGGCTCACCAGACCCAGCGTATGTCTGGCACCGCCCGGGGATGCGGCCGGAAGCCCCCCCGGTCCAAGAGGATGCTTGAAGCAGCCCTCGATCTGGCGGCCGAGTTCGGCTGCCGAACCGGCGTAGAAAGAACCGGCTACCGCGGGCCTTCTCATGGCTGAGCCTCCCAAGGGGATTATAGAACACAAGTCAACAGTCTTCAATCGGCAAGGCAGCAAACGAGATTGTCATCTCACGGGCCACGTGCGCGTGATTGCTCATGTGTGACTGGAAC
>CAZTYW010000035.1:15432-17363 GCA_964617695.1 uncultured Dehalococcoidia bacterium | reverse complement strand
GAATGATCAGTTCACCTCGGATAGTCGGCGCGCCAAATAGAGTGCGTGCCACGTACTAACCACAATCCTACAATGAGCCTTTTGGCTCTGCATTCATTAGACCTTTGTAAGTAGTCACATTGTGAGAATTATGTTACTGGTTATATATTCGTGCATCGGTACGGACAGCAACAGCTCAAGCCGACAAACGGATGCTTCACCACTGGGCATTCATGCGTCGGAACAAGAGGAGGAGGAACATGGACAAGAGGAAACCACTGTGGAAGCGTGCATTGGGGTGTCTTCTTACAAAGAAGAAAGAGCCCCCGTTGGAGACCAGGAGGGAACTCTGGGGACGGGAGTTCGACCTCGTTGATGATGGGCTAGACGAGGTCCAGGTGGTGCACTTCGTTGAAAACCTGACGGGCAAATTGAAGGCCCTGGAGGACAAGCGAAACCACTTCCTGACGCTTGACGACCTCTCTGAGAAGGCAACCATAGAGGCGGACATGGCGGCCGCCGATATCAAGGCCAGAGCCAAGATGGAGGCCGAGGCCGAGGTGGCCACGATCCTGGCTCAAGCCAACCAGCGAGCGCAGGAAATGCTGGTCGAGGCCAAGATGGCAGCCGAGGAGTCAACCATGGGTGAGGTGCAGAACATCCTGGTCGCTGCGCGCAGAAGGGCTTCACTCATACACACCGAGGCCAAGCGACAGGCTCAACTGTTCCTCATCAGGAGCAGAGAGGCGGCAAACAGCGACATCGGGCACGAGGTCAAGGAAGCTTACAACAAGCTTCTTTATGCCTTGCAGGAGCTGCTGGGGAAGGGCAACGATCTCGATTCGATGTGGAAGTCGACAACACTGGAGCTGTCCAAGCGCGAGACCTTCGAACTCGAAGGTCACGAAGTAACGCACTCAGCCCTGGACCCGGTGATAGCCGAGATTCCCCCCTATGAACAACGGGCAGGCGAGAGTGACACTCCTGAGAAAGTCGAGCAGACGACGGCGACAGGGTAGAAGGAGTTAGCGTAGACCAACTGCCGCATACGCAGGCACAGCACAAGCTAACGAGGAGGCACAATATGCAGACCAAAACGAGGCAATTGTGGGGACAGCAGTTCGACATGGTCGACAGGGGCCTGGATGAGGGACAGGTCTCCGAATTCGTCAATGACCTTGTGGGCAAGTATCAGGCCCTGGCCGAGCAACAGCAGCATTTCCTGTCGCTGGGGGTGCTCTCCGAAAAGACGGCCCTCGAGGCCAGCAAACTGGCAGAGGACATAAGAAGCAGGGCAAAGAAGGAGGCCCAGGAAGACTCCGACAGGGCCATAGGCCAGGCCAAGCGAAAAGCCGCAGAGATCCTGGCTCAGGGTAGAAGGGCGGCCGAAGAAGCGAACCAGCGCGAGATAGAGAATATCATCCGGGCAGCCCGCAGAAAGGCAGCCATAATCGAGACCGAGGCAAAGCAACAGGCCCAGGTCTTTCTTATCAAGAGCAGGGAGGTAATTGAGAGCGACCTCAAGGGAGAGGTGAGGGACTCCTACGACCGCCTCATAACCTACGTCCAGGACTTCATCGAAGCAGGAAACGAGGTGGAGACGAAGTGGAAGGGCAAGAGGCTTGAACTGTGGACGAAGGAGACCTACGGAATAGAAGGCTACGAAAAGTTGAACTCTCTGCTTGAAGTCGAAGCGGCCAAGCCCACGCCGATCATCGGCTTCGACGGGGACTCAGATACCGGCATCTCTGAGCGCAGAGTCAAAGTGACCGCTACTGCACCACGTGAAGACGCCGTCAAGGGACTGGTACACGAGACGGCGGGAGCAGCCGTGGACACCAGGGAGGTGAAAGAGTCCGAAGCAGCAGTGGAGGCCCTGCCAGAAGCAAAAGCCCAGGCAGAGCCGCAGGTGCAGGCTGAAGTACCGGCACAGGCCGCAGCTCAGCCCGAAG
>CAZTYW010000035.1:7558-15332 GCA_964617695.1 uncultured Dehalococcoidia bacterium | reverse complement strand
GCAGAGCCGCAGGTGCAGGCTGAAGTACCGGCACAGGCCGCAGCTCAGCCCGAAGAGCAGGAGCAAGCACCAACAGAAGCAGAAGCGGAGGAAGCGGCCCAGCCCAAAGCGCAGGCAGAAGCACCGGCGAAGAAGGCAGCCAAGAAGCAGAAGGAGGAACAGGCTCCGGCAAGTGCTGAAGTCCAGGCAGAAGTGATGGTGGTCGAGGAGACCGCGGGCCACGACGGCGACCAGAAAGCGGCAGAACCCGTGACCGCCCTGGAAGAGCACAAAGTTGCTCACGCCGCGGAGGGTGAAATGGAGGGCGAGGTCGACATGGAGCTGATGGCCCCAATAGACCTGGCCGTAATGTCCAAGATCTATGCTCAACTGCAGACAGTCCCCGAAATCAAGATTCTCCGAACAGTGGGCTCTTACGAGAAGGGAAGCACCATGACACTCCTCCTGGAAAAGCCGATCGCCCTGGTTGAGATGCTGAGCTCGATACCAAGGGTGAAGGTACAGTCAGAATCGCCCCATAAATGGCGTTTTCTAAGGAAGTCGAGGAGGGGCGGGGACGGGGACTCAGGAAAAGCGAAGTTGTCGGTGAAAACCCGGGGCTAGCCAACATAATACCGTTTCCAAGGGCAACCGACACGTGGTCTGCCGCCGATGTGGTGAACCACGTGTCAGCCTAATAGGCACAAGAAGGGCGCATGAGCACAAGCACACAGCAGGTAGCACACCGGCAGATGACTCTCGGCGAGATGCTCGTCGAAGCAAGACTGATATCGCAGGAACAACTGCGGCACGCTGCGGCCGAGGCGCGGAGAACCGGGCAGAGATTTGAACACCTGCTCGTTGAGCAAGGTCTGATCGAGCATCAACAGCTGGCAATCTTCCGCAGTCTCCAACTCGGAATACCCTACGTCAACCTGGAAAGACAACCGATCGCGGCCGAGGCGGCGAATCTCGTCCCCGAGTCAGCCGCCAGGAGATACAGCGTTGTGCCCCTGTCCACGGCCGACGGCTCGGTTGAGCTTGCGATGGAAGACCCGAGTGACATCCAGACGCTGGACGACCTGGCAGCCGTCGTCAGGAAGAGGATAGAGCCACTAATCGGTATTCCCTCCGATATCCAGGAGGCGATTGACCGCAGCTACAAGGCCGGCGGCGAGATTGAAAAACAACTGAGCCAACTGCCGAGCCGGACTGCAGAGGAAGAGGAAGAGGCCCAGGTATCGGCAGAAGCGGTGTCGCAGGCCCCCATTGTACGCGCCATTGACCTCCTGCTCCGACAGGCCGCCAGGGACAGGGCTTCCGACGTCCACATTGAGCCCGAAGAGGACCGCCTGAAGGTCCGCAGCCGAATCGATGGCATTCTGCATGAGACTCTGTCGCTGCCCAAGAGCGTTCACCCACCCTTGATTTCTCGAATGAAGATCATGGGTGGCATGAACATAGCCGAGCGCCGGCGCCCCCAGGACGGACAGATTACCTTCGAAGTCGGCGACAGGGACATCGACATTCGCGTCGCCACCGCCAACACCGTGAATGGTGAAATGGCAGTCCTGCGAATACTCGACAAGAGCTTTGCCTTCCGCGCCCTGCCGGAGCTGGGCTTCCTGCCGCAGACGCTGGAGCAGTACCACACCATGCTGAAGAGTCCCTTCGGCATGGTGTTGACCAGTGGACCGACCGGCTCAGGCAAGACCACCACCCTCTATGCGTCGGTTAACCAACTGGATAGGGTCGGGCGCAAGATAATCACCATCGAAGACCCGGTTGAGTACCACTTCGAGAATGTCAGCCAGATGCAGGTCCACACCGAGGCCGGCATAACTTTCGCCGCCGGGCTGCGCGCCTGTATGAGGCTTGACCCTGACGTTATCCTGGTCGGTGAGATACGAGATGCGGAAACGGCCCAGATAGCCGTCCAGGCGGCGCTCACCGGTCACCTGGTGCTCTCCTCTGTCCACGCCAACGACTCCGTCGGTGTTATCTTTCGTCTGATGGACCTCGGCATTGAGCCGTTCCTGCTGGCGCAGGCCATCGTCGGCGTTGTGGCCCAGCGCATGGTGCGCCGCGTCTGCCGTCACTGCGCCCGGCTGGTGCCGGTCAATCCGGAGGAGAGAATAGCCTACGAAGAGGAAATGGGAGAGGAGAGGACGGAGTTCGTCTACGGCGGTGGCTGCAATTTCTGCGCCAACACGGGCTACCTGGGGCGAGCTGGCATCTTCGAAGTCATGCCCATAAGCGAGGCCATAAGAAGGATGATCCTCAGCGGCGCCGGCACGGACGAAATCTGCAGCCAGACCAGGCAGGAAGGCGTAATATCGCTGTGGCACGACGGCATGCTAATGGTAAAAGAGGGAATTACAACACCTTACGAGGTAATGCGCAATGTCTACTCCATTGGCTAGGGCAGAAAGGCTAGCCAGAGCACTCAATCTATCTCTTACCCGAAAAGGCGCCACTTACAAGTATCTGGCCCTTACTGGCGACGAGCAACTGATCAAAGGCACCGTCCAGGCCGCCAACGAGGCCATCGCCCGGCAACTGCTGGCGGAGACAGGGCTCAGGATCATCAGCATCGAGCCCAAAGAAGCAGCCCTATCTCTGGAAAACGCGTTCCCCAGCCTCTTTGGCATCAAGCCCCGGGACGTGATCTCCTTCTCGCGCCAGTTGTCCACACTTCTTGACTCCGGAATCACGCTGCTGGCCGGGCTTCAGCTACTGCAGGAGCAAACGCCGAAGCCAGCCTTCAAGAAACTGCTCAATGCCATGATCACCGACCTCCGCACCGGCATTTCCTTCTCAGAGACCCTGGCCAAGCATCCCAAGGTGTTCAGCGATGTCTACCGCAAGACGATGGCCGTAGCCGAACAGACCGGAGGGCTGGATACCATCCTGATGCAGATGGCCGACCACATGGAGAAGCAGGGCGCGGCAGTGAAGAAGGTCAAAAGAGCCATGACCTACCCGGCGGTAATTCTCGGTCTGGGCGGATGTGTGGTGGTAATGATGATCACTGTTGTGCTGCCACCAATGCTGGACATATTCTCGAGGATGGACGCCGACCTTCCCCTGCCGACCAGGATCCTCATCGGTTTGACTGACTTTTTCAACAACTACAAGCTCTATCTGCTGGGCTTTGTCGGCCTGCTGGGCGTCCTTGGTGTATACGCAATCAAGAAGCCGACAGCCCGGCTCAAGCTCGACCGGTTGCTGCTCCGCACCCCTTTGATCGGCCCCGCCCTGCACTCGGCAGAGGTAGCCCGTTTCAGCCGTACCTCCACTGTCCTCCTGCGATCCGGTATGCTCCTGCAGGAGATAACCGAGATGATACCGCAGACGGTAGGCAACCGGGCCATGCGACAGTCGCTGCGTCAGGTGCACGAGGAACTCATACGTGGCGAGGGGCTGTCCGAACCGATGGCCAAGGACGATGTGTTCCCGCCGCTGCTGGTCTCGATGGTGAAGGTGGGCGAAGAGAGCAATACCCTCGACTCCACCTTGAGCGTCGCGGCCGACTTCTATGAGACCGACGCCGACAACCGGATCAGCGCCCTGGTCGGCTTCATACAGCCTGCCGCCACCATCCTGATTGCACTGCTGGTTGGTTTCATCGCCATGGCGGTAGTCTTGCCAATCTATAGTCTGAGCTCGGCGTTCTGACGACGCGGGCAATGGAGCGCATAAATGGATGCTAGGAGCAGTATGGCTCAATATCGGTTGAAAGGGAACCCGAGAGAGATACGGGGGAGGAATGGGTGACCTCAGTGACCAGCTAAGGGACCTCTGGGAAAGAACCCGGGTCTTCGTGCTGCCGATTCTGGCTGGCGTCATACTGATCATCGTTGCTGGTCTGGGAATAGTCTACTTCCAGCAGAAGCAGACGCACACCGACCTGAACGCAGACATAGCCCGTTTGGGAGCGGGTGGCCCAAGCGAGGAGCTCAGAGACAGCTACCAGGAAGCACTTGAAAACACAGAGCTTAGCATCAAGCAAGAGGACCTTATTCAGGAAATCCTGGACATAGCCGAAGCATGTGGCTTCGATATCAGCACAGATAGCACCACGCTCTCTGTTGTCGCAAACCTGGCCAGCGCTACCACACAGACGATAGGACAGACCAACTACCGAGTACTGCCCGTTACGGTGACTCTCACGGGCGGCTATGACATGATAATGAACTTCGTCGAGGTGATGGACTCGATGCCAGCGCTGGACGCGCTGGTAGTCCAGAAAGTGACCGTCCAAAGGGGCGAGAGCGCATGGACTGGCATCTTGACCATCGGAATCTACACCAGGTAGCACACGTATGACCGCGCCATTCAAGAGAATCGCAACTGTGGACATAGGCTCGAACGCCATCCGCCTGCTGCTGGTGCATGGACAACGGATCGAGAGGTGGGCTACGGCCTACCTTGAGCCTGGCCTGGTCGAATATGGGCTCATCTCCGACCCGCCAGCCCTGGGTGCCCAGATAAAGCACCTCATGCAGTGCAGCGGCATTACGGCCAGGAAGGTGGTGGCCAGCATCACCGGGCTGTTTTCAGTGTGCCGGATTCTACCTGTGGCCGAGCCAGCCGACCAGCCAATTGGCCAGGCCATCATCCAGGCTGCCAGACAAATAGTGCCACTGCCTCCTGAAGATATCTATCTTTCCTGGCAGATTATCTCCCAGGATGAAACGGGCGTGCAGGCATTCGTCGTCGGCATGCCGAGGGCCATTGTAGACGCCCAGGTGCGGGCTCTTAGGTCGGCAGGGCTAAAACCATATATCTTGAACCTGAAGGGCATGGCACTGGCCAAGCTGATACAGCAGCGCGACGCCCTGATTGTCAATATGGAGCCTGATTGCTGCGAGATCGTCCTCATGGTGGACGGCGTCCCGCAGATCATGCGCAGCGTTATACCACAGCATTGCAGGCACCCGGAGGACAGGGTGGAACACCTGGCACAGGAAGTGGGAATGACTACCCGATTCTACAGGTCCAGAAGTCCGAACGGCACCCTGAATGGCAACCTGCCGCTCTATCTGGCCGGGGGACTGGCACAGGACCCCGAGGTCGCCGGGATGGTGCGGGACAGGATCCATTACCCCTACTTGCCCCTGGCAATACCGCTCGACTGCCCGTCGAGTCTGCCGGTCTCCGAGTACGCCGTCAACATTGGAGTCGCTCTGAGGCACGCCATGCTTCCCCCAGGGAACGAGGATGAACAGCAAGACATTCAACCCTGACATTGCAGGCCGGCTGCAATTGCGCAGTCGCCGCGGACCGAAGGCGCACAGCAGGAGCTTCGATCTCGACCTGAATGTGCTACCCGAGGCCTACCGCCGTGGGCGAATATCGAAGAGACAGGTGTTCTGTCTGCTACTTGCAGTTGCCTCGATCACCATAGTAGTCATCCTGTATCAAGCTGCCACCGGGGCCATGGCCAGGACCTCCGAGCTGCAGGACGAGCGCGACTACCTCCAGCAGAGAGTGACGCAGAAAGGTACCATGATCAGCACAGTCGAAGAGTACCACACCATTACCGGCAAACGAGGCTTTCTGACCGACGACGTAGCAGCCATCCAGGCGGCGGCCATGCAGGCCGGGATACAGGTGACCTACATCCAGCACACAGGGAGCAAAGTCACAGCTACCTGCCAGGTCCCCTATATTCTTTTCCCTGAATTCCGCCTGGCCCTGGAAGAATTCAGTACGGCGCTGGTACAGACGGGCAGGTTCTCTGCTGCCACTTATCCCGGGCTCTCGGCTTTCCCCCCGGGCGACGTCGTGCTCTTCGAAATCACAACGCAGCGCTAGAAGACCGCGGGCCTGCGACAGACTCAGGGTGTGCGGGGAGCTCTGCCGCCCGGCAGAATATCAGCCATTTGACGCCAGGTACTCAGCCCACGCCTGGCTTGTTCTTCTAAAGTGCCCGCAGGAACAGCACGTTTGTCTCAAAGACGAGGTGGTCAAAGTCTGCGGGCCGAATCCCGTACGGCTCTCAACCGCCGGTTGCATACGTTTGTTGCTCGATTGGGGGGAGAGTTTGGCACCATCCGGTCCACTCCCCTGGTAGCGACATCCCCAACTTAAGCATTGACCAAAAGCCCTTTGCGCCATTGCGGGTGGGGCTATAAGCTGGCCCGGCCGTGGCCGCGAGCCTGAAGGTAACGGACCGGCTGATGAGGAAGGGGCTTCGACCCTGACTCTGGAAGCGGTAAGTTTATGATGAAGGCCATACGCGCGCCTTGATGGCAAGGGGACTCTTGCGCCCAACGAAAACAGGGCGTCCAACCGTGGTTGGACGCCCTGTCCTGTTTCAGGCTACACGCCTACGCTAGTCTGTGAACTCTTTCGTACAGATTGCGTCATCCCACTGACGGATCTGACCGTTCCGCTCACACGTGTAGTAGTACACCGTCTTGTCCAGACTCACGTAGTTGTCGGTGCCGCCGTACAGCGGCCACTCGGTGTCCGACGGGAACTTTGTCATCTCATTGGTAGCCGCGCCATCGATGGCCAGCCAATCGCAGTCAGTTATGTTGGAAAGCGAATTCTCGGTCATCATCATGGTGACGGCCAGCTCAACGTTCTTCTTCTCTGTCCTCCTGGCCTCGTCCTCTCCCCTGCCCATGAAACGGGTAACGTTGGGGATGATCACCGCTGCCAGAATACCCAGGATGGCCACCACGATCAGCAACTCGATCAGCGTGAAACCCTTTTGACCTCTCTTCGGCATTCTCATTTCCCTCTCTCCTCCTTTCTAGTTGTATTCATTTCCGTTTCGCTGCTTATCGAAACGTTTGCGCCTGTTTCATACTTTTTCGCAGCTCCATCCGCCAGCTCAACTGTGCTGCCAGGCTATGATGCTCACATCTTTCACGTCGGCAGCCACACAGGCCTCGACCGTAATGCTTCCGGCTGTCGAAGTGATTTGATATACGGCCACCGCCACCGCACCGGTCGGACCGCTGTCGACAGTCTCCCCGGTCCCCTGGTAGCGTGCGAAGACGCTGCTGTACAGGAGTCCCGGCGGCGGGATAACCATCGCCCGGAAATTCAGATATCGGGCCTCGCCCGGCGGAATGACGACCGGGGCAGCACTGAGATCCCAGGTGAGCACCGGATTCTTGGCACTCCACGTGATCGTCGGGTTCGACGTGGTCACGCCGCTGGTCGAATGCTGCACGTAGTGGAAGGGCATCGGAAGCAGGTCCTTGATCTCATCGATGCTCATGGAGTTCTGGCCGTGGTTCTTCAGCTCTATGGTGAAAGCCACGATGTTCATCTGCCAGGCGGGAATCCACGGTTGGTCCGGCACCTTCTTGATTCGGAGAGCACCATCCCCGCCTCCACCCGGCCCGCCTTCAGGGAAGTTTGGTAACTCCACCGTGACGTAAACGTCTATGCCGTTGACCACGATTGGGTAGCTGGCGCTCGGGTTCTCCGGAGTGAAGTCAGCGAACCCGTTATAGTTGGTGTGCAGCCGCCATATGGCATCCTCCACACCGGCGTCAGACGCATAGCGCTCATCATGCTCTGACGATAGGGCATCGATCCCTGTCTGCACGTGATGGAGGAATGGCACGGTGACCATTGCTCCCACGCTGAGCATCACCAGCGCCAGCGGGATGATCAGACCTTGCTGCGACTTTCTCAGCGTCTTCATTTTCCTCTCCCTGCGTGGGAGAACCTGCCTGCTTCGCACTCCTTCGCAGCCCTCTCCGCTAGGTCACCTGCTGCCAGGATATGACGGTCACTTCGTTCAGGTCGACAGCCAGGCAGGCCTCGA
>CAZTYW010000035.1:0-7458 GCA_964617695.1 uncultured Dehalococcoidia bacterium | reverse complement strand
TGCTGCCAGGATATGACGGTCACTTCGTTCAGGTCGACAGCCAGGCAGGCCTCGACCGTGACTCTTCCGGCCGTCGAGGTGATCTCGTACACCGCCACGGCCACAGCACCCGTCGGGCCACTTGCTCCAACTTGAACGCCCTGCGAGCTACCAAAGACACTGGAATACAGCAGTCCCGGCGGCGGGATGACCATCGCCCGGAAATTCAGGTATCGGGTCTCGCCCGGCGCCAGCACAATTGCCTCGGCCAGGTCCCAGGTCAGCACCGGGTTCTTGGCGTTCCAGGTAACCACCGGGTTCGAAGTAGTAATGCCGGTGGTCGACTGCTGAACGTAGTGGAAGGGCATGGGAAGTTCATCTCTAATCTGATCGAAGCTCGCCGACTTCGTCTGGCTCGGGTTCTTGATTGCGATGCTGAACCCAACGATCGACATTTGCCACGGACGAATGACTGGCTGCTCCGGCACCTTCTTGATTTGGACATCGCCGTCCCCGCCTCCATCCGGCCCGCCTTCAGGGAAGTTCGGCAACTCTACCGTGATGTAAACGTCTATGCCGTTGACCACGATTGAGTGGCTGGCGCTCGGGTTCTCCGGAGTGAGTGCGTCAGCGAACCCGTTGTAGTTGGTGTGCAGCCGCCATATGGCATCCTCCACACCGGCGTCAGCCGCATAGCGCTCGGCGTGCTCTGACGACAGGGCATTGATCCCGGTCTGCACGTGGTCGAGGAATGGCACGGTGACCAACGCTCCCACGCTGAGCATCACCAGAGCCAGCGGAATGACCAGGCCTTTCTGTGACTTTCTAAGCGTTCTCATTGCCAATCACCCCCTTAAAGGTCACCAAGCCCCCGCTACGGTGCGGAGAGTGACCTTCCACGTCCTTTCTATAGTGTCGCCATCGTCTCCCCTGGGTGCCGCGGTGATCGTCACCGTCAGCTCGCTGCCCTGAAGAGAGAACTGGATGTCCGATATGTCCCTGGCCACGGTAATTACTTCGCCGTCGTAGTCCCGCATGAGGGCATCGTCAGAAAGGTAATAGCTGCAGTAATGATCGATCTCCTCAAAGTCGCTCCACTGCGTCCAGGTCATGTACACACAGTTCTTGGACGGGCCGCCGTCGACCAGATCGGTCTGCTGGGCGGTCTGACCGTCCCGCATGATGAAGTTGGCGGCATTCTGTATGTACCACTGGGCATTGATCGCAGCGTCACCCGCCAGGCTGCCGGACACCATGTTGAGCAGTGCCGGGGCCATGCAGCTTATGAGCATGGTTGAGAGACAGGTAGCTACTACAATCTCGATCAAGGTAATGCCCTTTTCACTGCCTCTCAGCCTCCGGGCCAGTCTGTTGAGTTTCGAAATCATGTTGCCCATTTCCGTTCCACCCCGGTCAACGGTCGACCTTGTAGTCCTCCAGGCTCACCACCGTCCGGCCCTCGTGAGATACGGTGACGATCACCTTTTGAATGATCGCATCCGCATCGGGCAATGGCACGGCCGCCACAGATACCGAGTAGCCCTCAGGAGGAGTAATCGTAGGCGGGTAGGTAGCCGGCGCCGATATGAAATCGGCAGCCTTTACGTCTTCCATCTGCGCCTGCGCCACTATCCGGGCCAGATTCTGCTCTTCAATCATTTGCGTACCCGCTAATCCCAGGGTAACAGAGGTCAGGAAGATGATCCCGAATGCCCCCATCAGGGCCACCCCGAGCATCACCTCGAGCATGCCGAACCCTCTCTCTGTTCGGACCAGCCTTCTCAGTATTCTCCGCAGGTACTTCATTGCCTTGCTCTCTCTTGCCTCCCCCAGATACATCTGGGGGTTAACCTACTGCCGCAATTGTAGGTGAACCCTTACTCACCAGTGTCACAGCGAACGGATAGGCAGTAACAGACCTATCACCAGGGCGACCGCGGTTGTCACAAAGAAGTCACAGCGCGGCCCTGCCTCCGGTGGCAGCCTTGAGAAAGCGAGAAGAGCACCAGAGGCGGCAGGTCTGCTCGCAGGGGGCACATACCCGAAGGAATGAACAACTGCTGCGCTCTCAAACGAGCCACCCTGAGAGGGCGCTAACGCCTACTGCTCAGCTCGTTCTGCAGCAGCTCAAAGGTGTACTCCGGCTGGGACGAAGAGACCTGGGGACTACTACCGGGGCGGATGCCAGACCCTGTGCCACAGAGTGCCGTTCAGAACAAGCCCGTGTACCAGTCCCATATCTCCTGGCCCCAGAGCAGGCCGACCATGGCTCCGGTAGCCAGGAAAGGACCAAAGGGGATGGCCTCCCGCCGTTTCCTCACCCGAAGGGTAAGCAGGAGTATGGAGATCAGCCCGCCGGCCAGTATGGCCAGGATAATGGCTACGAACACCTGCGGTACTCCGGTCATCAGACCTATCATCAGCGCCAGCTTGACGTCTCCTGCCCCCATACCACTGGGATAGACAATGAAGGGCAACAGTAGCATGCCAAATCCGATGGCGCCGGCGATCAACGAGTCCACCAGGATGTCCGTCGCCCCGGCGTCAGGGTTAGGCCACAGGAAGGAGAAGGCGAAGGCCAGCAGGATGCCAGGATATACCATCTTGTTGAGGATTAGCTGGTTTTCCAGGTCGATGAAGAAAACGACGATCATAAAGGAGGCATAGAAGATGGATATGCCCAGCTCGGGGGACAGCCCGTACTTCCAGTAGAGAAAGGCAAAAACGAGCCCGGTCAGCAACTCCACTACAGGCAGCCTTGCAGGAATGGGAGCGCGGCAATAGCGGCAGCGGCCGCGCAGCCAGATGTAATTCAAGAAGGGGACCAGGTCAACGGCGGAGATTCTTCGCCCGCAGTGCGGGCAGTGTGAGGGCGGGTTGACTATGGACTGGTCGACAGGCAATCGGTCGATGCAGAGATTCAAGAAGCTGCCGACTGACAGACCTGCCAGGGCAAACGCCGCCATTACCAGCGAGGTCTCGAGCATCCTGCCTCAGTCAGCATATCAGGTAGCGCACAGGTTAGCCTGTAGCCGCGCAGTGTCCGCATCATACCCGAAGCCTTCCCAGTAAAGCAAGAGGCTGAGTCACCCAGGACCCAGCCATCCCCTGTCTGCGCGCAACCTCGGAATCACAGCCGAAATCTAACCCTGCAAATTGCCTACCCGGGTGAACCACCCCTCCTCAACAGCCAGTATTCCATGCTATCGGCCAGGGCAAGCCAGCTAGCCTCAATGATGTTGGTGGAGCTGCCCACCGTCCTCCACGCCTGTTCCCCGTCCGTCGACTCGATCAGCACCCTTACCTGTGCTTCCGTACCGGCACTCTCGTCGAGGATGCGGACCTTGTAGTCCACCAGCCTGACCTGGGCCAGGCCCGGATAGAACTCGGTCAGGGCCTTGCGCAGCGCCTTGTCCAGGGCATCCACCGGCCCGTTCCCCTCAGAAGCGGTGTGGACCACCTCTTCGGCCACCCTCACCTTGACCATAGCCTCCGCCAGTGTCTCCTCACCGCTGGCAGCCGGGCGGCGTCGCCTCTCCGACACCACCATGAAATCTATCAACTCGAACGGCGGACGGTAGTCCGCCTGCGCGCGGTAGACCAGCAGATCAAAGGAGGCCTCTGCGTTCTCATATTGAAAGCCCCGGCTTTCCATCAGCTTGACCTGCTCCAGGATCCGCCGCGCCTCCTCTCCGCGGGAGAGGCCAAGCCCGCGCTCCCGCGCCTTGTGGACAACGTTGCTCACACCCGATAGCTCGGACACCAGAACAGCGCCACGATTGCCGACCAGCTCAGGGTCAATATGCTGGTAGCTCCCCTCCCACTTGGCCATGGCTGAGGCGTGGAGCCCGCCCTTGTGAGTGAAGGCGCTGCTCCCCACGTACGGCTGGCGAGCCATCGGCGGCAGGTTGGCCAGCTCGCTCACATAGTGAGATGCCTCGGTCAGTCTGGCTAGCTGCTCATCCGTGACGCACGGGATGCCCAGTTTCAGCCTGAGAGCCGGCATGATCGAGCAAAGGTTGGCGTTGCCGCAGCGCTCGCCGTAGCCATTGATGGTCCCCTGCACCTGGACTGCGCCGGCTCTGACAGCCACCAGCGTGTTCGCCACGGCTACATCAGCGTCATTGTGGGCATGAATACCCAGAGGAACGGACACGTCCTGCGCCACCGCCTCGACCACCGCTCCCACTTCATAAGGCACCGCTCCTCCGTTGGTGTCGCACAGAATGACACAATCGGCACCCTGCTCACCCGCCAGCCTGGCAGTCTGCAGCGCGTAGTCGCGGTCTTCCCTGTAGCCGTCAAAGAAATGCTCCGCATCGAAGAAAACGGTCAGTCCCCTGGACTTGAGAAAGCCGATTGAGTCCCTGATCATGGCCAGGTTCTCTTGGAGGCTGGTCTCCAGAACGCGGGTTACCTGCTGCGCCGAACTCTTGCCCACAAGGGTCACCACCGCAGTCCTGGCACGCACCAGAGCACGCACATTGGCGTCATTCTCGGCCACGCTCTGCGGTCGCCTGGTGCTGCCAAAGGCACACAGCACTGCCTGGGACAGGTTGAGGTCCCGGGCCCGGCGAAAGAACTCAACGTCCTTGGGATTCGAACCCGGCCAGCCACCCTCAATGAAGTGAACGCCCAGTTCATCCAGCTTGCGGGCAATCTTCAGCTTGTCCTCGACAGAGAAGGATATGCCCTCCTGCTGCGCACCATCTCGAAGCGTCGTATCGTACAACTGGACCTGGTTCAACTGTCGCATTCTCCCATATAAGACACGCGGGCCATCCCAGCGATTGAGTTATTATAGGGATTTGAACTCAGGCTGGCAAATGGAGACATCAGAGGGTGGATGCCCGCTGGCACCGGGCCGCGAATGCATATACCAGGGATGACCGCAGGAACGCCTGCAGTCCTAGTTCCGCCGCACGATGATCTTGGTTGCAGTGGCCTTGAAGCTGGCGCATACATCGCTGCCCACGGTCAGACCCAACTCCTGCGCCGATTTCCTGGTCAGCACGCAGAGAAGAGGAAAGCCGCAGTCGACTTGAATTCTGACCAGGGCACCGACAGGAGTCATTCTGCCTATCTTTCCGCCGAACACGTTCCTGGCACTGCCAGCATCTCTCGACAGGGCAACAGTAACGTCCTCGGGTCCAATAAGGGCATAGACCTTCTCCCCCAGACCAAGGTCAGAAATCCCCTGAATGATGTGCCCGTCGACGTCGACGTCGACCAGGTCGTCGTCCTTGCCCGCTATTACCCCTGACAGAATGTTCTCTACGCCCACGAACTCAGCCACCTCTCTGCTCTGAGGCAGGTGGAACACTTCGTCCGGACTGCCTACCTGAAGCATCTCGCCATTCATCAGCACCCCGATCCTGTCAGCCAGGCGCTGACCCTGAGCCATGTCGTGTGTGGCCATCACCACGGTTGTCCTGCGTTCGCCAATAATACGCTCCAGGACATCCTCGACCCTGGACGCAGAGACCGGGTCCAGGTTGGCCGTCGGCTCATCCAGGAGAAGCACCTCCGGGTCAGTGACCAGGGCTCGCGCTATGGCTACCCTCTGCGTCTCGCCTCCCGATAGCGTCTTCGCATCTCTCTTCCTGTAGTCGGCCATGCCAACCAGCTCCAGAGCGCCGTCGACCTTTCGCCGGACAGCGCCTCCTTTTTCCCGCCTCCACTTGAGACCGCACGCTACGTTGTCGTACACATTCATACTGAACACTATGGGCTTCTGCTGGACAAGCGACATCCTGCGGCGGGCCTCAAGCACGTGACTGCGGGCGTTGGTGACGTCCACCCCGTCAAAGAACACCTGCCCCGATGACGGCGGCTCCAACAGGTCCAATACCCTCACCAGGGTCGTCTTCCCGGAGCCGGTGGGGCCAATCAAGGCGAACACCTCGCCCCGGTCAACACTCAGGTTCACGTTCTTCAGGACATACTGGCCCCCGTATTCCTTTGCCACGTCTCTGAGTTCTATCAAGGCCACCGCGTCACCTTCTATTTGTGCTGCAGTCTGTTCAGGGCCACGTTCACCACCAGCGCCAGGAAGATCAGGATTATGCCCAGAGCCATCGACAGCTCGAAGTTGCCCCTCGATGTCTCCAGCAGCATCGCCGTGGTGATTGTCCTGGTGTATCCTGCGAAATTGCCGCCCACCATCATGGACAACCCGACCTCAGAGATGGCCCGGCCAAAGCCCATGATGACCGCCGCCATAATGGCGAACCTGGCTTCCCTCACAGTGACAAAGACAGCCTGAAACCTGCTGGCGCCGAGCGAGGTTGCGGTCTCGGATACCGCCTTGTCCACGCCACTGAGGGCGGATATGATCAGTCCCAACATCACCGGGCTGATCAACAGCACCTGTCCAAGCACCATCGCCGTTGGCGTAAGGTAGATGCCAAGCCCTCCAAAGGGCCCGGCCCGGGAGAAGAGCACAAACACGAGCAGGCCGACGGCGACGGTGGGCAGACTGAACAGGGTCTGTATCAGGCTTATCAGCAGCCTCTTGCCCGGAAAGCGTCGAAAGTGGATCAGGCTGCCCAGAGGCAAACATATCAAAGCGGCTATGCTGCAGGAGGTCGCCGCTATCAGCAGCGACCTCCCGGTGAACTCCATTACCTCCGGGTCAAGCGATACTATGAGGCGTACCGCCTCCACCAGGCCGTTCCAAAGCCCTTCCAATTTGCCCTAACCCTCCAAACTCCCCTGAGAGGCAGGTTCGGCTCCGGCACAGGGAATGAACAGGCACGTATCGTACTCTGCAGTGCCGTACTTGCCGATGAGTGTTTGTATCTCGGGCGATACGAGGAAGTCGACCATGTTGGCTGCCATCTCGGGGTCCCTCGCCCTGGTGCAGGCGATCACAGAGTATACGTTGAGCAGAATGGCGCCCTCTTCCACGACGGGCACCAGGTCCAGGTCGCCCTGATAAGCCAGGAAGGTACCCATGTCGCTCAGTGTATAGCCCTGCAACTCGTTGGCCTTGAGCAGGGTCTCACCCATACCGCTCCCCGCCTCCAGGTACCAGTCCCCGGTTTCCTGGACATCCTCGTAGTCATAGCCTGCGCTTGCCCATATTGCCTTTTCCTTACCGTGGGTCCCGGAATCGTCACCACGGGATATGAATTTCCCAGAGCCGGGGTTCTCGTAGAGACTCCTGAACGCGTTTTCAGGTGTCATCCCCTCGATACCGGCAGGGTCATCCGGGGGGCCCACGATGAGGAAGTAGTTATAGGCAAAGGGAACACGCTCAACACCGTACCCGTCCGCTACAAAGGCCTCCTCGCGACTCTTCGAATGGACCGCGACAACGTCCACGTCTCCGCTCTCTCCATATTTCAGGGCGATGCCGGTGCCGGCATGGAGCACATCCAACTCCACGCCGTACTCCTTCTCGAACATCGGCCCAAGGTAGCCCCACAGCCCGGTGTCATACAGGCTGGTCGTGGTAGCGACGCGGAGCGACTCCCT
>CAZTYW010000034.1:0-20414 GCA_964617695.1 uncultured Dehalococcoidia bacterium | reverse complement strand
GTGTACTTCCAGGTTCCTGTCAAGATGGGAGAGGAGAATTCGCGTCAAATCGTAGAATTCGGCGATTTGGCTTACTGGCCCGAAGGGAACTGTATCTGCGTCTTCTTTGGCACGACGCCCATGAGTCGTGGAGACGAAATTCGCGCCGCCAGCCCGGTGAACGTTCTGGGGCGAATCACAAACGATCCACGGGTGTTTCAAGGCATCTCGGAGATTGAAGTTGTTGTAGACAGGGTTGAGGGGGGCGTGGAGAGTATCGCCGTAGGGACTGACGAGCACACACCGCTGGTTGATGCGGTAACCCGGTATCTGGATGACAAAGGGCTCAGCTACAAGCTGTTCGAGCCTGCTCCGTGGCCGGACATAGCAGAGACCGTGGGCACGAGCGTGGCTATCGGTGACAGCGATGAGGGCATACTCTTCTGCTGGACAGGAACAGGCGTCTCGCTGGCAGCGAACAAGATACCGGGGGTGAGAGCCGCACTCTGTCCCGACGCCGACATTGCTCGGGGGGCTCGCAAATGGAACCACGCCAATGTGCTGGTTATGGCCCTGGGTTCCACCACAAACGAGGCGGCGTATGACATTCTTGACGCCTGGTTTACCACCCCGTTTGATGATGGGGAGGTGGGCAACGTGGCGAAGGTAGCGGACATCGAGCGAAGGAACTGGGCCTAGCGGCGCATACTGTTGGCAATCCAGCAGACCCAACCGTCAATCCCCTGCCCCGTGGTACAGGAGACCTCAAAGATTCCGGCTCTCTGGTTTATCCCCTTGACCACTGTGGAAAAGCCTTCGACGTCAAACCTCGTGTAGGGCAAGAGATCAATCTTGTTCACCACGACGGCGTCTACGATGTTGAACATCAAGGGATACTTGTAGACTTTGTCGTCACCTTCAGGCACGCTCAAGATGAGTGCCTTCCTGTCCTCTCCTAGATTGAACTCACCGGGGCATACAAGATTGCCAACGTTTTCGACCAGGAGGAGGTCTATGTCTCTCAGGGGTAGGCTATCCAGAGCGCGGCTCATCATGCCGGCGTCGAGGTGACACTCCCCGCCAGTGTTTATCTGCACCACGGGCACCTGTTCCTGGCCGATTCGCTCAGCGTCTATGGTGGAGGCTATGTCTCCCTCAACGACTCCAATTCGGACCTGGTCCTTGAGTCTCCTGATTGTCTCCAGGATAAGGCTGGTCTTACCGGCTCCCGGAGACGACATGACGTTTATTACGAAGACCCCGTTGTCGTCCAGCAGGCTACGGTTCTTCTGGGCCATCTGCTCGTTAACATTGAGTATGTCCTTTAGCACTTTCACTTCCATCGGTGCGGATGTCTCCCTTCCTGTTTGCTATCCGTGCACGGGTTCAACCGCGTCTTATTCCACCTCGATGCTATCCACGTACAGCTCGTTTCCGGCCACAATCTCCATATTGCTCTTGCCGCAACCGGGGCAGCACCAGTCGAACTCCTTGAGCTTGAAGAGTTCGCCACAGTCACGGCACCGGGCCTGCGTCGGGGTGTTCTTGAAGCGAAGCTCAGCCCCCTGAGCAACGGTTCCCTTGCTCAGGAATTCAAAGTAGAATTGCACGGAATCGCCGACTATGCCGGACATATCGCCTATTACCAGGTTGATCCTCTCCACCTTCTTGGCGCCTACCTTGCTTGCCTCCTCCAGGACGAGGTCAACCATGCTCTGTGTGATGGCGAGTTCATGCATCTCAACTCGACCTAGCTACCTGAGAGTGTCTTGAGCGACGTGATCGGGGAGGGAACCAGGTCACCGGCTAAGGTCTGACGGCCAGATGCTGGCATGCCAGTCTAGCGACAGGTGCTGCAGCTTGTGGCGGCGCAGCCGCTGCAACCACCCCCGGCACCGGCTATAGGCGTAGATCCTGAGTCACCAGATTTGTTAAAGGCACTGAACGTAGACGGCACCCGGGCAGCCCGCGTATTACAGCTTGGACACGTGGCGTCCTGCTCGGCGCAGCTTATTGGACGCAGCAACTCAAACTTTGAGTTACAGCCTGCACACAAATACTCGTAAATAGGCATCTCGTACCCCGCTCCTCAATTATATGCCACTTCCACGCTTGGCTCAAGCATGACATGGCATATCGCGGGCAAAAAGCGGTGGCGCAACGTTTTCTGTCAGGCTTCCCGCATGTACGCCGCCGGCTCGGTTAGATGGAGCCCTGTGGCGGTATGAAGGCGCAGACGAGGCCGGTGCCCTGCCTGTCAGGGCGTGTCACATTGCTGCCTCTCCTCGTCCACCAGCACCCGGCGCAAAACCTTGCCGATAGGGGACTTGGGCAGGTCGTCTCTGAACTCAACCAGCCTGGGAATCTTGAAGCGGGCCAGACGCGCCCGGCAGAACTCGGTGATCTCTTCCGGAGTGGCTGTCTCCCCGTGTTTCAGCACGATGCATACCTTGACTGTCTCGCCACGGTAAGGGTCTGAAACGCCGTAGCAGACTGCCTCTCTGACCTTGTCGTGCTCGTAAAGGACCTCCTCCACCTCGCGGGGGTAGACGTTGTAGCCACCGGCGATGATCATGTCTTTCTTGCGATCGACGATGCTAAAGAAGCCGTCCTCGTCCATCCTGGCCAGGTCGCCTGTGTAAAGCCAGCCCTGGCGCAAGACCATCTTTGTATCGTCGGGCCTGTTCCAGTAGCCCTTCATTAACTGCGGTGATCTCAGGACCAGCTCGCCGACTTCTCCCACGGGCATCTCCCTCTCGCCCGTGTCCATATCCATGATCTTGGCCTCCACGTCCGGGAAAGGTACTCCTATGCTTCCCGTCTTGCGCGTTCCGACGAGGGGGTTGCAGTGGGCGACAACGGGGGCCTCGCTGATACCGTACCCCTCAACCAGCTTCCCTCCGGTGAGTTCCTCAAATCTCTGCTGCACCTCCAGCGGGAGCGGTGCGGCGCCACTGACACAGGCTCTGATGGAGCGCAGGTTGTACTTGGAGACCCTGGGATGGTTGTTGATGGCCACATACATGGTGGGCACGCCAGGGAAGAAGATGGGCTTGTACCTGTCAATCGCCTTGAGCACCTGGTCGGTTTCGAACCTTGGCAGCAACACCATTGCCAGGGCGTTGGCTACAGAGAGATGCATCACCGCAACCATGCCGTATACATGGAAGAGAGGCATCACCCCCATCACCACCTCATTGCCCGGGTTTATGGCTATAGGGGTTGCCCAGGCTCTCATCTGGAAGGTGTTGGCAACCACGTTGTAGTGTGTGGCCACCGCACCCTTGCTGACTCCGGTGGTCCCCCCGGTGTACTGAAACATGGCGACGTCGCTGGGCTTTACCACCACGGAGGGAGGCGTGGGGTCCGAGCTGCGCAGCAGGCTCTGAAAGCTGTAGGTGCCCTTTGCCCCGGAGATGTCAACCCGGTGTCCCTCTTTCCGTTCCCTGAATAGGGTGAACAGCAGGCGGGTTATCGGGGGGAGGTACTCCTTGATATTGGTGACCACCAGGTTTCTCAGTCCGGTCCGTTCCCTCAGGTCCGAGATGGTGCGGTAGAACAGGCTGAGCACGATGATGGTCTCAGCGCCGCAATCCTTGAGCTGGAATTCCAGCTCCCTTGGCGAGTACAGCGGATTGGTGGCTACCACGGTTGCTCCTGCCTTGAATGCGGCGTAGCAACCGATCACAAACTGAGGGCAGTTGGGCAGAAGGAGCGCAACTCTGTCACCTTTCTTGACGCCCATGTTGATAAGGGCGTTCGCCAGGCGATTCGCCTGCTCATCCAGTTTCCGGTAGTTGAGGCGGAAGGAGTCCCCCAGGCGGCCGGGAAAAATGATTGCCGTGTGTTTGGGAAAGTCGCGGGCTGATTCCTCCAGGAGCCGGTGCAGGGTCGTGTCAGGATAGTCTATAGTCCAGGGCACGCCGCGGTCATAGTTCTTCAACCACACCTTTTCCATGATTCCCTCCTAACCCGAAATGTGCAGTTGCTGCGGACTTCTTGTCATGCCTGTGCCAGCCGCACGGCCCGAAGCACTAGCAGACAAATTTCTCCGCATCTATGATCCTGTCCGCGACATTCCTGTGGGCCTCCACGGCGTTGATGGGGGTGAACTGCAGAACCCTGGTCAGCACGGTTAGTTGGGAGTCAAGAACGTCCCCGGTCTCCATCGCCGCCAGTATCTGTCGGCCGTGATCACCTATTCGGACCATGGCGTCGTTAACATAGATCTTCACCATGTCTATCTTCGTGGCTGAGGCTTCATTGCCGCAGCGCTCGATGGACTTGAGGGCCCTGAGAAGGCCGCTCTCCATGGCGTATACCTCCGTGGCGATGTTGCTCAGCAGGGCCAGAATCTCCTGCTGCTCTTCCAGGCCCAGCCCGTATTTCTGAGCCGCTCCGTTGCTCAAGAACAGGAAGACCCGCTTCGCCCTCTCAATCAACTGGCGCTGGTATTCCAGCGGACCACCGTCCAAAGGAGCAGCGGGCTGCATTCCCGGCAACTCGCCTGTCACATTCTCCGCCGCGGCGAAGAAGGGTATCTCGTTCTTCAATGCCTTCCTCATCAGCCATCCGACCGTGATCATCCTGTTTATCTCATTTGTCCCTTCAAATATCCTGAATATGCGGCAGTCGCGGTAGATTCGTTCCACCTGATAGTCCTCGATGTACCCGTATCCCCCATAGATCTGTACTGCCTCGTCCGCCACGTAGCTCACCATCTCCGAGCAGTAGACTTTGTTAATGGAGCATTCGATGGTGTACTCGGATATGCTTCTGGCGCTTTGTCTGCCAACGTCCTCGGCGGTACGGTCCACAGTAGCCAGGATTGCGTCGATGAGCCCACCGGTCCTGTAGAGCATGCTCTCGGCGATGTACGTCCTGGTGGCCATGTCGGCTATCTTCTGTTTTATCAGCCCGAACTGGCATATGGGCCTGCCAAACTGTACCCTTTCCTTGGCATATTTCACGGAGTTATCGAGGGCCAGCTTGGCTACTCCAACACACCCCGCTGCCAGCTTGAACCTGCCCAAATCCAGTATGTTGAAGGCGACTATGTGTCCCCTCCCCACTTCGAAAAGGACGTTCTCCACTGGCACCTTGGCGTCCTCGAGGACAAGGCTCACGGTGGAGGTCCCCCGAATCCCCATTTTCTTCTCTTCCGGACCTGTGGAGACCCCTTCGAAGTCTCTCTCCAGGACAAAGCAGGTGAACTTGTCGCCGTCCACTTTGGCATAGGTGAAAATGATGTCGGCGAAACCCCCGTTGGTGATGAACTGCTTTGTGCCGTTGAGTGCATAGTATCTGCCGTCCGGTGACAGGACTGCCGTGGTCTCGATTGACAGAGCGTCGGTGCCTGCACCGGGTTCGGTAAGCGCATAGGCCCCGACCTTTTCCCCGCAGGCCAGTTGGGAGAGATACCTCTCCTTCTGGGCCATGTTGCCAAAGAACGCCAGGGGCATCGAGCCAATCCCGGCGTGCGCATTTAGAGTTACGCCGAAGGAACCGGAACCGACGCAATGCTCGCAGATCAACAGGGAGGCTATGCTGTCTATCTCCCCGCCGCCGTACTTCTCCTCGATGTCCGCCCCCAGGAGACCCAGTTCCCCCGCCTGACGCATCAGCCGCCGGGCCAGGCCAAAGTCCTTGTGCTCCAGTTGCTCCAGGTGCGGCGTCACCTCGTTCTTGACGAAGTCCTCGGTGGTCTTGATTATCATCTTGTGCTCTTCCCTGAAGTCCTCGGGCGTGAACACCTCTTCCGGAGGCGTGTCCTCAATGAGGAATGAGCCTCCCCTTCTGATCAGATTCTCAACCACTGTCTTCCCCTTCCATCATTCCCTTTCGAAGATGCCGGCTGCCCCCATGCCACCTCCGATACACATGGTGACCAGGCCGAATCTCGCCTGACGCCGTTTCATCTCATACAGCAGCTTGGTGGTCAGGTAAACGCCGGTGCAACCCAGGGGGTGGCCCAGAGCTATGGAGCCACCGTTCACGTTCAACCTATTCTCATCTATGCCCAGCTTCCTGATAACGTACAGCGATTGGCAGGCGAAGGCCTCGTTTAGCTCTATCAGGTCGACCTGGTCCAGTAAGATTCCAGCCGATCTGAGTGCGCTGGGGACGGCTACAATTGGCCCAATGCCCATGATGTCCGGGTCCACTCCCGCGACGCCGACTGACCTGAAGACGCCCATTGGTTCGAGTCCCAGTTCCTTGGCCCTTTCTCTTGACATGACCACTACGGCTGCCGCCGCGTCGTTGATAGGACAGGAGTTCCCCGCGGTGACGGTGCCGCCAGCCCGAAAGATGGGCCTCAACCTGGCGAGCGCCTCCAGGGAGGTGTCAAACCTGACGCATTCGTCCCTGTCGAAGACCTTCTCATGGCTGACCGCCTTCCCGCTCTCGAAGGTTCGGTCAATCACCCGCAGCGGCAGGATTTGCTCCTTGAATGTCCCCTCCTGTGCAGCCCTGGCCGCTTTTCGGTGGCTTTCCAGGGCGAAGACATCCTGGTCTTCTCTGCTTATGTTGAACCGTTGGGCCACGTTCTCCGCGGTGAGGCCCATTGTCACATATGCCTGCGGCAGGGTGTCCATCAGTTCTGGGTCGGGGAGGGGCTTGTTTCCTCCCATAGGCACCAGGGACATGTGTTCCACGCCCGCGGCCACCACCACGTCGGCAAAGCCGCACATGACTTTCTGGCAGGCGATGGCGATGGCGTCCAGCCCGGAGGCGCAGTACCTGTTCACCGTCACGCCTGGCACCCTGGGGGGCAGCCCCGCCTTGAGGGCCACGATCCTGCCGAGGTTCATTCCCATCTCCGCCTCGGGGAAGGCACATCCCACCACCAGATCATCTACGTCTTCGGGGCGCAGCCCGTTGGCCTTGTTGATGGCTTCCTTCACCACCTCTGCCGCCGTGTGCTCAGGCCTGACGTTTCTGAGACTGCCTGTTATCGCCCTTGCCACCCCGGTCCGCACCGCCGTTACTACGACTGCTTCCCTCATCCGCATTATCTCCTTGGGCTTTCGACTAGTTCCGCAGCGGTCTGTTCGTCTCGACCATGTGCTTCAACCTGGCCTGCGTTTTTTCCTCGCCGCAGAGCGAGAGGAAGGCCTCTCTCTCCAAATCCAGCAGGTACTCCTCCGTCACCAGGGTGTTCTGGTCCAGGTCGCCGCCCGTGAGCACGTAGGCCAGTTTCCCGGCGATATGGGCGTCGGTGTCGGTTATGTATCCTGCGTCTCGCATCAGGTATACCATCAGTTCGAGGATAGCTCTTCCTGTCCTGCCGACCGCCCTGATATCGTCCCTGGGCCTCGGCGGGCGGTAGCCCTCTCTGGCCAGGTACAGCACCGACTGCTTGGCATCATGCAGCAGGTGGTCCAGGTTCATGGTGATCCTGTCGTGGCGGGTCATGTAGCCCAGTCCCTGGGCCTCTCGGGCGGATGTGGATACTTTGGCCGTGGCGATTGTCTCGAAGGCCCTCGCCACGTAGGGGATAAGGTCCGGCCGGCCTCCGCCGGGAACGGCGCTGGGAACACTTGGGGGCACCCAGTCGATGGCCCTGAGGAGCATCTCTTTGTTCCCTCCCCCACCCGGAATAAGCCCCACCCCCATCTCCACGAGCCCCATATATGACTCGGCATGGGCCCTGATCATGCTGGCCGCCATGCAGATCTCGCAGCCTCCGCCGAGGGTCATTCGGAAGGGTGCGGCTACAACCGGCTTTTCCGAGTACTTTATACGCATGCAGGCCTGCTGAAACAGCCCCACAACCTGCTCAAGGGTTTCCCAGTCCCTATTTTGGATCAGGGAGTAGATCTGCTTCACGTCCGCTCCCACACAGAAGTTTGGGCCCTGGTTCGCTATGATGAGTCCCTCAAAACTGTCCTCCACCTCTTGCAGGCCCTCGCCGATCATCTGGATGATGTCGCCGTCGATGGCGTTGTTTGGGGAATGGAATTCCAGGCAGGCCACGCCGTCGCCCATGTCCACAAGACTGGCTCCGGCATTGGACCTGACCAGCCTTCTCGTCTCTTTGATCGACGGAAGGAGTAAGATTTCCGGCTTCTCTTCTACCTCCTCATAATCGGCTTTTGCGAAGTCAAAATAGCAGCGCTGGCCGTCCCGCCTGTCGTAGAACTGCTGTGTCCTTGTTGAGAGAATGCGCTCTACGATTTGGGGTATGTCCTCCCCTTCCCTTTTCATCTTCTCCGCCGACTCTCTGACGCCTATGGCATCCCAGGTCTCAAACGGGCCGAGCTCCCAATTGAAGCCCCACTTCATAGCTCGATCGATGCTCAGTATGTCTTCTGATATTTCGGGAATCTTGGCAGCGCAGTAGAGCAGCATCCTCTTGAGCACTTTCCAGGCAAAGCGCCCGGCCCTGTCATCTGAGTAAACCAGCGTCCGCAACCGCGTCGGCAGGTCGGTTATCTGATTCAGGTCGTCCAGAAGAGGCAAGTCCACTTTCCTCCGTGGCACGTATTCCATGCTGTTATAGTCCAGGGCCTGTATATGCGTGCCCTCAGCGTCAGTCGACTTCCGGTAGAAGCCCTTCTGTGTCTTGTCTCCCAGAAGGCCGCTCTCAACCATCTGGTTCACGAACGCCGGGACTGCGAAGGCGTTTTGCTCCTGGGCGTCGTCGACGCTATCTGCGACAGTCTTTGCCACCTTGATGAAGGTGTCCAGGCCGACCATGTCTGATGTCCTGAATGAGGCGCTTTTCGGCCTGCCCATTGGCGGGCCGGTGATTGCATCCGCTTCCTCTATGGTGTAGCCGTCCTCCATCAGGACGTTTATGACCGCTATCATGGCATAAGCGCCGATTCTGTTGGCAATGAAGTTGGGTGTGTCCTTGGCGAATACCACGCTCTTGCCCAGCCTCCTCTCGCAGAAGTCCGCCATAAAGGACACCACGTCCTTGTTGGTTGAACGTCCGGGTATGATCTCAAGCAGCCTCATGTGCCGCGGCGGGTTGAAGAAGTGCGTCCCCAGGAAGTTTGCCCTGTTCTCTTCTGACAGTCCCTCCGCTATCTGCTGTATCGAAAGTCCGGAGGTATTGGTGCTGAGGATGGTGCCCGGTTTGACGAAGGCCTCAACTTGTTTCAGCAGACCCCTCTTTATGTGCAGGTCCTCGGCTACCACCTCGATAATCCAGTCAACCTCAGAGAGCCGGGACATGTGGTCTTCGAAATTGCCTGGAGTGATCAGTTTGGCATCCTCGGCCGCGTAGATTGCAGGAGGGCTTGCCACCAGGGTACCGTCGATGCCCATCCTGGCAAGCTTGTTCCTGAACTCCGGGGATTCCCTGGTCAGCCCGCGCTTTGTGTCGCGGTCATCGAGTTCCCTGGGAACGATGTCGAGGAGATGGGTGAATATGTCCACACCCGCCAGGAGGGCAGCTATCTTGCTGCCCATTACACCGGCCCCAAGCACCGCCGCCTTCCTGATCTTCCTTACGCTCACGGCTGTCGGCACCCCCCAGGAGATGAAGTCGTGTGAGCTATATGTGCGGGTCGGGCGTCCAGGTTTGGGTCAGGAGTCCCCAGTTCGATCGCCGGCCCGGAAAGGGAGCCCAGTCAAGTGTGTGCCCGCATGGCGAATATATACCTACAGTAGGTATTTGTCAATGCACTGCGCTCATAGACCCGGTGCGACGCTCTGCTGGCTGCCCTGTTCCGTTGCGAGGAGCACTTGCTGTCCTTGGTAGTGTCGACTAGAATGGGCCGGGAGGGTGAACCTTTATGGAGGCGGTACGGCCGCGCCTCCAACAGGTGGGGACATGGTACTGCTGACGCCGATGGGAGAGGTGGAGGGGGCTGGTCTGGAGGCACTGGCCGAGTCCCTGTCCAATGTGTTCGGCCCACCGGTCCGGATAGGCGACAGGCTGCCTCTTCCCCAGGGTGCCTGGGAACGGCGCCGTAGCCAATACCTTGCATCTGCGCTACTTGCACTGGTCCCATCCCCCGCCCCGGGCAACAGGGCTCTCGGGGTGGTCGACGTCGATATCTACGCTCGTGGACTCAATTTTGTCTTCGGCCAGGCGGATGTCGCCGGGAGGAGGGCCATTGTCTCTCTGCGGCGTCTGAGACCAGAGGCATATGGCCTGCCCAGAGACGAGATTCGATTCGCGGAGCGGGCGCTGAAGGAAGCCGTTCACGAGTTGGGGCACACGTACGGGTGCGGTCATTGCCCCCGTCCCGGGTGTGTAATGCATTTCTCAAACAGTCTGCGAGACACAGATATCAAGGGGTGGGACTTCTGCTCCAGGTGCCGGAGGCAGGTCCGTCAGCAATCATAGGCTGACTTTGTGTGATGGTCCAGGATGCTGCCAGAGAAGCGCTGCTTTATGATTGCGTCGGTGACAGGGTGCAATGCAACACGTGTGAGCGACGCTGTCTCATCCCTGTCGGGATGTTGGGCTTCTGCGCCACGCGAAGGAATATCGGCGGCAGGCTGTACACGCTGGTGTACGGTAATATCTCCTCCATCAGTGCCAACCCGATAGAGAAGAAGCCTTTCTTTCATTTCCATCCTGGCACGACAGCCTTGACCATTGGCACCTGGTCGTGTAACTTCGATTGTCCCTGGTGCCAAAACTTCGACATAAGCAAGTCACCTCACAGGGTAGGGCAGGGCCAGCAGTTGAGCCCAGCGGCTTTCGTCGCACTTGTGCGTAAGTACGGTTGCCAGGGTACCAGCGTCTCATTCAATGAACCGACTCTCCTCTTCGAGTATGCTCTGGACATTTTCGACCTGGCCAGGAAAGAGGGCTACTACAATACCTACGTCACCAATGGCTACATGACCGGGGAAGCGCTGGCAATACTGGCCGCCCGTGGCCTTGATGCAATGAACATTGACATAAAGGGCGGGGCCGAAGAGGTCAGAAGGTTCTGCGCTGCCGATGTGGAGGTGGTCTGGAGGAACGCCGCCTGGGCGAAAGCCCACGGCGTGTGGGTGGAATTGACTACCCTGCTGGTACCTGGCATAAATGATGCGGAGGATGGACTTCGGCGCATCGCCAGCAGGATCAGGCTGGAACTGGGCGCGGACGTACCATGGCACGTTACGGGCTACTATCCGGCCTACAAGTTCGGTCATGAGGCCCACGTTCCTCCGACGCCGCTCGGCACTCTGATCAGGGCGCGGGAGGTGGGTGTGGCGGAGGGACTCAAGTTCGTATACGTCGGGAACGTGCCCGGACACCCTTATGAGAATACGTACTGCCCGAGCTGCCAGCAGACACTGGTGGAGCGGTGCGGCTTCCGAGTGACCAGATACAACATAACCTCGGAGAAGCGGTGTCCGAATTGTGCCGAGGAGATTCCCCTGGTCAGCACTGCGGTGCCTCAGACTGGGGGCTGAGAGGAGTGAATGGATTGCCAGAGATAAAGGTCGGCTGCTGCGGTTTCCAGCGCGGCATGAAGGACTACTTCAGCCGGTTCAGGCTGGTGGAGATCCAGCAGACCTTTTACAAGATGCCGAAGCTTGAGACAGCGTTGAAGTGGCGGCAGCAGGCACCGCCAGACTTCGAGTTTACTCTTAAGGCATGGCAGGTGATAACCCATCCTGCTGCCAGTCCGACGTACCGCAAGTCGGGTCTGAAGATCACGCCGGGCCGTGAGGAGGACTACGGCTTCTTTGCGCCCAGCGATGAGGTGCTGTGGGGCTGGGAGGAGACCCAGAGATTTGCCCGGGCGCTGGAGGCCAGGACCATCGTGTTTCAATGCCCGCCCAGCTTCAGGGAGACGGCAGAGAATGTCGTCAACCTCAGGCGGTTCTTCAAGTCTGCCGGAGGTTCGGGGTTTCTCCTGGTGTGGGAGCCGCGGGGAGAGTGGGGCGATAGTACCGCAAGGGCTTTGTGCCTGGAGCTTGGGCTTGTCCACTGTGTTGACCCCATGATCAGGCAGCCACTGGCGGGGAGCCCGCAATACTTTCGCCTGCACGGTGGACCCGGATACCAGCATAGCCACACACAGGAGGAGCTTCGGCGTCTGAGAGATGGCATAGGGGACAGGGATACCTACGTTCTGTTCAACAACCTGAGCATGTATGATGATGCTCTGGCCTTCGAGCGGCTTGTCAACAAGGGCGGCTAGCGCTGCATGCCGGACTGGGTGAGCCTCAAATGTCGGCTAATTGCCGGCATTCTGCCTTGACGGGGCACACAGAGCACTTCCTGGCCTTGCAGAATTCCAGGCTGAGTTTGACCAGGGAAGACTCCAGGTTGGGAAGTTCCAGTTCCTCGTCTGCCAGTCCCAGCCTGGAAGCAGCCTCCCTGGCAAGAAGGGAGGGTTGCGGTCTGGCTTTGTCCCAAACTCCCCGTAGCTCCCTGAGAAAGATGTTCACCGTGGTTGGACCCACGCCCTTGAATTCAAGCAACCTCTTCTCCAGGTCCCTGCTGTCTGTTGCTCTGGCATGCAAGTTCTCCAGCGAGCCGTATCTCTCCTTCAAAGTGGCCGCTATCTGGAGCAGGTTTGACGCGGTCGAGAAGTCGTACCGTACGTAGCCCCCGCAGTCCAGTACCTCCACCAGCTTGTCCCAGCCAGCCCCCAGTATGGCTTCGGGCGTGATGATCCCCTCTTTCTCAAACTCTCTGTAAGTCCTTTTGGCTACCCTGGCGGAGATCCTCTTTGCAAACAGGATTGAGGCCAGAAACCACCTGAATCTGTCCTCCGCCTTCCTCAAGTCCAGTCCCAACTCCTGGGTGTAGGTTGGCAGCCTGGAGACCGTTTCTCTGAGTTTCATGCTTGCGCTCCGACTCTGCTCCGTCCGAAAACCCTGGCGCCTCATTCTAGCATAGGGGCAACCGGTTGTTGGCCGACAAGGCGGCATCCCAGGTCAGGTAGCCTTGATCCACTCCGGCTGCATTTCCACGCCACGACATATAGCGGCAAACCTTGACAACTTTGGAAAGTGTAGTAAACTGTCCCAGAATCGGCGCTTAGTGCTGTCAATTGAGAAGAGCAATGCCCGTTTGCCGGGATGACTTTGTTCAAAGGAGGGAATGTTGGAAAAGTCGATAGTCATAATTGGTACTGGAATCGCTGGACTGTCTGCTGGGGTTTATGGGCAGATGACTGGCTACCGGACCACCATCTTCGAGAAGCAGGACAGGCCCGGCGGTGTCTGCACTTCTTGGCAACGCGACGGCTACACTGTTGACGGCTGTTTGGAAAAACTGCTGGGCTCCGCCCCGGGAACCGGCCTGTACGGTATCTGGGAGGAGTTGGGTGTGGTGCGTGACATGCGTGTCGTCAACCACGACGAACTCGGGCGTGTCGAGGGCGAGGGTGGGGAAACGCTTATCATCTATTCAGATATTAACCGGCTGGAGCAGCACATGAAACAGATTGCCCCTGAGGATATCGATGTTATCGAGAAGTTCGCCAAAGGGGTGCGCACGTGCATGCGGTATGAGCCACCGGTGGAAAAGGCGCCCGAGTTGATGACCTTCATTGACAAGCTTGCGAATATGCTCAGGATGCTGCCCCTTTTTGGTCTGTCGAAGTGGAAGAAGGTCTCGATCCAGGACTTTGCAGCAGACTTCCGCAGCCCCTTCGTGCGCGAAGCCTTTCGTACCCTTGGCGATCATCCCGATGCTCCCATGATCACCCTGATGATGGATCTGGCGTGGCAGCACCGAAAGGTAGCCGGCTATCCTGTAGGTGGTTCACAGGGGTTTGCCAGAGCTATTGAACGGAGATACCTTGACCTCGGAGGCCGGGTCCAGTACGGTGCTCCGGTCTCGACTATAATCGTGGAAAATGACCAGGCAATCGGTGTACAACTGGCGGACGGTTCTCAGCACCTTGGCAACACCGTCATCTCGGCAGCAGACGGTCGCTCCACCATATTTGACATGCTGGATGGGAAGTATGTCAATGAGACGATTGAGGGCTACTACGAGAAACTCCCAGTCTTTCCCCCTCTGATCCAGGTAGCCCTGGGTGTGGCTCGCTCCTTCAAGGGACTGCCCCACTCTACGAACTGTTACCTCGACAAGCCGCTGGCGATTGCCGGCAAGGAGCACCGGCGCTTGAACCTCAAGGTCTACAACTTCGACCAGTCCTTTGCTCCCCCAGGCAAGACGGTGCTGAAGGTGACCGTCCCTACCGAGTACGAATACTGGAAGGAGTTGAGAGAGAACCGCAAGCGTTACGACGAGGAGAAGGAGCACATCGCGGACAGGGTAGTTGCCATCCTCGACCGGCGGTTCCCGGGACTGAAAGGTGAAGTGGAAATGCGCGATGTGGCTACGCCTATCACATGGGAGCGCTACACTGGCAACTGGCGTGGAAGCTACGAAGGCTGGCTGCCCACAACGAAGACCTATGATCTCCGCAAGGTCAGGACGTTGCCCGACCTGAAGAACTTCTACATGGCCGGGCAATGGGTTGAGCCAACTGGAGGTGTGGCCAACGCTGCTCTTTCCGGCCGCAACGCAATCCAGATAATCTGCAAGAGGGATAGGAGGCCGTTCGCGACCACGATTGCCTGACGCCTACTTCAGGGTTTCAACGTCCTCGTCTGGCGAGGGTTGTGGGCAAGCCTGACCACCTGGGAACCGAAGCGATCAGTTGGGGATGTGACGGTCAGACACGAAACACCGGCTGCGTGCCCGCTACACACCCAGTCTGTTCCTGAATTCTCTCACCTGAGCTTTGTACTGTTCGAGCCTCTGCGGTGACATCTCGTCCGGCCACTCGGCTTCTACGTTGTGGAAACACTCCACTACCGCTGGACTCCTGGGAGCCAGGGCTACAACTTCCGCTGGATCGCCTTTGTCCAGCTTTATCTTGCCTGTCATGAAAGCTGAAACGAACCCCTCCTCCTTCTTTATGACCGTTTTCCATATGTCGGGGGTCGCGCTCAGGATGAAGTCCGATTTCCGTTCAGCATCGTCCTTGCTTATTAGGGCGCTATCGTCCCGCAATACACCGTCGTCAATGTGTGTGCTGAAGCAGATGTCCTCGTCCAGACCGAACCTGGGGTCTGCCAGGATGCGGAAAGTGATGAACAGGCTCAGGCCTTTGAAAGTCGTATTCGCATTCTCTGGGTCGTCTCTGTAGTTTTTCGCCATTGCCTCCACCCACTCGGGTGTTGCATACGGTATCATTCTTCCCTCCTGCGTTCTTGTTTGGAGTTGCCCGTGTACGGATGCAGCCACGTAAGCAGGATCCTGCCCAAAAGATTGTGCCGTCTCACGCTCACGCTATCTCAACAGTCCTTGCTCCTTCATCTTGCCGATCTCTTCCTCTCTCAATGCCCTCTTGAAGATCTTCTCCGTAGTGGTCAGCGGCATGTCGTCTCGGAATTCGACGGACCGGGGGACGGCAGGTGCAGGAAGCACCTCCTTGCAGTAGGCCATTATTTCATCTGCGCTGAGGCTGCCCTTGTGTTCGTCATCGGGCATTATGAAAGCCTTAACTATCTCGTTTCCCGGGTGCCTGGGATCGGGGATCGACACGGCCGCAGCCATAGCCACACCCGGATACTTGAACAGGACTTCGTCAACTTCGGTTGTGTAGACTTTGGTGCCGGCTACGTTGGCCATGTCTTTGATTCGGTCTTCCAGAACAAAATACCCGTTCTCACGCATCCGTCCGATGTCGCCTGTATGCAGCCAGCCCTCGTCCAGGCCGCTGCCAGGCACGGGCCAGTAACCTTTCATCGTCTGGGGGCCACGGAGCAGTATTTCACCACTTTCGCCCGCACCCAGTTCCTCTCCTGTGTCCAGGTCCACGATCATGACCTCTGTATCGGGTAGAGGCACCCCAATCCCCAGTATCTCCTTGGTGACAAAGCCGGTGATCTTGGAGAAACACGACAGGTTTGCATGTGTCACCGGGCCACACTCGGTCAAGCCGTAGCCTTCCGTCACCGGCATCTGGATGTCTCTCTTGATAGCGTCGAAGACCTCCTCTGGCAGCGGCGCTGCGCCGGACATGAACATAACTGGCAGTCTGCCGATCTGTCTCCTGGCCATCCTCATCAGTTGGGTAGGAACGACAAAGATCAGCAGGGGGCGGTGCTCCTGCATAAGCTTTATCGCCTGACGGATATTCCTGGGGTCGGAGACAAGCAGAATGCGCAGCCCCAGGGCTACGGCGACTTGCATGCCGAGATGCCCGTACGCGTGGAACAGGGGGATGAGTATTTCAGCGGCAGCTTTCCCCTTTATGCCGGGCCATAGAGGTTCGAGTGCCCACGCGGTCTGCCTGACGTTACAGGCCCTGTTGTAATGGGTCGTCATCACACCTTTCGGCAAACCCGTGGCACCGCCGGTGAAGGCAAGATAGGCCAGGTCGTCCGCGGGATCGATCTCGACCTGTGGAGGGCTTGGTTCGTGGCCTGCCACCACGTCCTTGAACTGGTGGGCGCCCGGCACCTCCCCCGGCTCGGGCGCGTCTGCAGAGTAGTCCCTGGGCGAGGTGACCACTATGTTCCTGAGCCTTGTCCTGGCTTTTGTGGCATTTACCCGTTCAAACGCTTCTTCCGAGCAGACGACGGTGTCTGCACCTGATTCACCTATCTCGTATTCCAGGTCAGAAGCCGTGTGAAGCATGCTGCAGGGGACCAGGACGCCCCCGGCTTTGGAAACGGCAAAGTCCGTCATGATGAACTGCGGGCAATTGGGCAGGACTGCCGCCACCTTGTCGTCCTTTCTCACCCCCAGTTGTGCAAAGGCATTGGCCAACCTGTCTACGTAATCCCTCAGTTCGCTGTACTTTATCCTGTTTCCCATGTACTCGACGGCCACCTGGCCCGGATATTTGTCTGCCGACTCGTCCAGGAAGGTGTACATCGGGGTCCTGGGGTATGGCTCGAGCGTCTTTTTGAGCCGGTACGGCCCAAACTTATAGTGGTCGAGCCACGGCTTGTCGCTTCCCCTGACTTTTTCTCCCATTGGCTGTCCTCTCTACTGCCCCCAGATGTCGGGGATGCAGCCTTCCAGGCCAAGCTCTTTCAGCTTCTCGGGGGTAGGCTTGCCGGTAGCCTTGTCCCAACCTCTGAGTTCATAGTACTTGTCCAGCATTGCGGGTAGATTCTCATTCACCTTTCCTTTGGCTGGGCCATCGGGCAAGGGTTCCTCAAGCAGCCGAGGAGGTAGCGTGTCATCGGCTCTGCTCACTCCCTCCCTCACGTTGAAGACCCTGGCCAGGTTGCAGGCCCTCTCTCCAACCCTCACCAAATCATCGTAGGTGAACTCTCTGCCCAGGCAGTGCTGGACCAGCTTGACCCACTCGTCTGAAGCGACGCAGAGTCCCATGAACTTGCAGGCGCCAAGCGTGTCAAGCGCGGTGAGCACATTCTCCAGGTCCACCAGGACGTGCACCTCGTCTGGGTCGGCCACAAACGTGTCCTTGATCTTGCTGTCTGGGATGACCAGGAAGGGGATATCGAGGAACGTCGGGCCCTGTATGTAGGCGGTGATATGGTCGCCGCCCCTGTTTGCCACGGCATAGGCCAGCCCGGTTATCTGGACGGCTCTGGAGTCATAGGCGGGAAGCTCCAGACCCTTGACGTGCATGGCAAACCTCTCAGTGCCCCGACCGAGCTTCTGTGACATCCGCCTGGTCCCCTCGGCCAGGAAATCGCCGAAACCGTCCCGCCTGGCTATCTTGTGTACCAGCTCTGCCGCCACCTCGGCGTTGCCGAACTCGACCTCCAGTCCGTCTGTCTCGGCTTTGGTCAATATGCCCTTTTCGTAACATTCCATGGCGAAAGCTACCGTTGCCCCGGCGGATATAGTGTCCAGCCCGTAGTCATCGCACAGGTAATGAACCATGGTGATTGTCTCCATGTCATCAATGCAGCACTGGCCGCCGAAGGTCCCGACGGTCTCGTACTCTGGCCCCTCCCCTCTCCGGCCCATGAATCTTCCCTTTCTGATCTCGGTCACCCTGGCGCACCTGAGCGGACAGGCAAAGCAGCCCTTAGGCTCCACCAGGACTTTCTCGCTGAGGGCCTGTGCATTGATCTCGTCAAGCTGTGGAAACACACCGCTCTGCCAATTTCTGGTGGGGAACCCGCCTTTTGCGCTGACCATGTCGATGACGGCATTGGTGCCGAATGACTCCAGTGCCACCTTCACCATGGACTGGTCAATCAATTCGAATTGTTTCTTTGCGGCGCCGGAGAAGGCGGCCGGCTCTGCCAGCTTGACCGGCTTTCGACCGCGCACGGCAACAGCCTTCAGTCGCTTTGAGCCCATAACGGCTCCACCACCGCATCTGCCCGCTGCCCGGTGCAGGTCGTTCATAATGCTGGCGTACCTGACCTGGTTCTCACCGGCGATTCCGATACAGACAACCTCGAATTTCTCGCCCAGCTCTTCCTTGATCAGCCTTGTGGTCTCGGAAACGCTCTTGCCCCAGAGGTGCCTGGCATCCCTGAGTTCTGCTTTGCCCTCGTCGATGGCAAGATAGACGGGTCTCGGAGAGGCGCCTTCGAAGATGATTCCATCAAAGCCCGTCTTCTTGAAGTCCACCCCCCAGAAGCCGGCAGCGTTGGACTGCGCCCAGATATTGGTGAGGGGCGACTTGAACACCCAGGTGAACCTGCCCGTGCTGGGGGCAGTAGTACCTGTCAGAGAGCCGGTCATGGCTATGAGTTCGTTCTCGGGGCCCAGCGGGTCTGCCCCTCTCGGCACCTCGTGATACAGGTAGTGGGTGGCCATACCAGCACCGGCCAGGTACTTGTCAAACAGGCTTTGAGGTATTTCCTCCGGTGATACCCGGCCCTCGGACAGATTAACCCTCAGGATTTCGCCGTGTGACCCATACATGTCAGCCTCCTTCAGGGTCTATACACCAACTATCGTTGCAGAATCTCTCCGGTTGCTCAACAACAGGCGGTCAGGCCTGGTTGGGAGGAGTCCCGGCGGGAAGAAAACCAGCACGCCCGCCGAGCTGAAACGGTATCCATAGGCCCCCTGAAGTCAGAGTTGTTCGTTCAACCTGGCGACGGCGCACCGCCGGCGGCCTGTTCTGCGAAATGAGCCTTCTGCGGTACGACGCTCATAGCATACTCTGCCAGTGCTGCGATAGTCAGGCTGGGATTGACACCCGGGTTGGCGGGTACGATGGACCCGTCCACTACGTACAAGCCCGGGTAGTTGTGCACCTGGCAGTCCAGGCCAACCACCCCCTCCGATGCGTCACGCCCGAACGGGCAGCCGCCCAGAATATGTGCCGAGGTCTCCACGTTGAGCAAGCTCTCGCTGATCGATGCGCCGGCAACGCCGTTGGTCTTCGCCGCAAAGTCCCGCGTTATCCGGTGCGCCATGTCGATACGGTGCGGGACGGTGTGTTCAGGGTCGGGTTCGGAAACCAGGCCGCGGCGAAAAAGAGTGAGCACACTGCGCCCCAGGCGCAGCCGCAAGCGGTTGTCGACAGTCTGCATGACGAGGAAAATCGTGGTGCGGTAGGCCCATCCGAAAGGATTGCGGCTCCTGACGAAATCCAGCGGGTGGCGCAGAGCGTCGCAGACCAGGTTGGCGATACGTCGCCAGACTCTGTCAGCGCTTTCAGTCAACGGACCGACCAGCAGAACCATGAGCCCCGAGCCGTCGGGGTGCCGCACCGGCTCGATGCTGGTGACTTCGTCTCCGCGGAATATGGATGAGATGGAGATGCCCTTGGAATAGTCAACGTTTCTGGTGCGGTTGATTGCGCCCACCAGGGCCTCGCTGTTGGTGCGGACCATTTCGCCCAGGCGGGGAGAGATGCCGGAGAGCGAGCCGGTCACGTCTCGGCACCGCAGCAGCAGTTTCATGGTTCCCAGCACGCCGGCTGAAAGCACCACGTTCCGGGCCCGGACTGTATGGGTTGGCCTGACGAGCCACGCAGTGGACCGGCGATAGCGTAGCTCATAGCGGGCTTCGTCGGCCTGCCCGGGTGGCAAAGGACATACGTCAACTACTTCGGTTTCAGGGCGGATTTCTGCCCCCCACTTCTCAGCAAAGTAGAGGTAGTTCTTGTCCAGGCTGTTCTTGGAGTTGTAACGGCAGCCGACTATGCAGCCGCCGCAGTAGGTGCACCCCCGCCGGGGTGGGCCCTCGCCGTCGAAATAGGGATCGGGCACCTCCTGTCCCTCAGGCCCGAAGTAGACCCCCACGTAGGTTGGCCTGAACGTATGGGCCTGCCCCATCTCCTCGGCAATTTCTCTGAGCACGTTGTCTGCTGCCGACAACTGCGGGTTCTGGGCCACACCGAGCATGCGGCGTGCCGTTTCATAATGCGGGATCAGTATGCTTTTCCAGTCAGCCAGGTCCCGCCATGAAGGGTTCTCGAAAAGGGCATCGTCGGGGACTTCCAGTACGTTGCAGTAGCCGAGGCTGCCTCCGCCCACGCCACACCCCTGCAGGATTATGCCGCCCTTGAGGAATGTGATCTGCAGGATGCCGAAGCAGCGAAGCGCTGGCA
>CAZTYW010000033.1:0-20655 GCA_964617695.1 uncultured Dehalococcoidia bacterium | reverse complement strand
TCCTCCTGGAAAAGCCTCTGGCTTCTGATCGTGTCGGCGAAAAGGCCCAGGATTATCGCCTGAAGGCCCGTAATTATCAACAGCGGCGCCGCAATTGCCGACGGCGCGTGGGGAGAGATCGTCCCATTCTGGATGAAGTGCACCAGTACCATAGCTCCGAAGCCGATCCCGATCATAATAAGGAACATGCCAACAATTGAGAATATTCTCAAAGGATGATAGCCCCAGTAAGTGCCAATAATGATGGTACCAGCTCTGCGAGCATAGGTCGCCAGGCTGGGAATCAGCCTGGACTGCCCTTCCCTGGGCCTGAACTCAATGGGTATCTGCTCGATCTTGAGCCCCTTGTACTTGGCCTCCATTATGGTTTCCTGGACATAGGTGTACTTCCCTGACAAGTTCATTCTCAAAGCTGCTTCTCGAGAGAAGGCCCTGAAGCCACTCTGGGCGTCCTCTATGTGCAGGCCACAGGTCCTCCTGGTGACCCACGTGGCCACCTTGTTTCCTATCTTCTTGCCCCTGGGCATGAACTCCAGCTTGTCAATGTCGCGCCAGCCCAGGACTATGTCTGCCTTGTTGTCCAACAGAGGCTTTACCAGGGCGGGAACCTCCTCGGCATTGTACTGACCGTCCCCGTCTATATTCACAATGAGGTCGGCACCCATGTCCAGGGCAGCCTCCAACCCGTCCTTGAAGGTGACCCCAAGTCCCTCATTCCTCTTGTGCGACACGATTCTATCCGCTCCGGCCTCCGTTGCCTGTCTTGCAGTATCATCGCCGGAGCCATCGTCGATGACCACCACCTCCACCGTGTCTACTCCGTCAATCCGCCGCGGGATTTCCCTTATCACTCCGGCTATGGTCTTCTCTTCGTTATACGCTGGTATGGTCACCACCAGCTTCACCAGCAGACTCCTTCATAGCACTGACAAACAGCCCTTGCCCTTTCGGGATCCAGGACTCGTCTGCCATCGATGACCACCTTGCCCGAATACAGGCTCTCGTCCTTGAACTCAGCCCAGTCGGTTAGAATCAGAATGCAGTCGGCGGCCTCGACGGTGTCCCTTGCACTCAAGCCGTATGTGACGCCCTCCGGGAAGATCGCCTGCATCTTCGACACGACCATTGGATCATACGCCGTCACACCGGCCCCCTGTCGCAGAAGCTCACCTATGACCTCAACCGCAGGAGAGTTCCGTATGTCATCGGTGCCAGCCTTGAAAGCCAGGCCAAGAACTGCCATATTCTTACCCTTCAGCTCCCCCAGCCTTCTTCGGACGATCTCTATCATCCTCACGGGTTGTGCCTTGTTCACCTGGTAGACGGCGCTCAGTATCGGTGACCTCTCATCCACCTGCTCGTACTTGTGGAGCAGCGCCTCCAAATCCTTGGGCAGGCAAGAGCCGCCGAAACCAATGCCTGCGTTCAGAAACAACCTTCCTATTCTGGGATCGTGACCCATTCCGTCCGCCACCTGGTAGACATCAATCCCCAGCTTCTTGCACAAGTTCCCAATCTCGTTTATGAAGGAGATCTTGGTGGCCAGGAAGGCATTGCTGGCGAACTTTATCATCTCCGCTGTCCTCAGCCCTGTCCTCAGGAGCGGGGCCACAGCCCCGTTGTATACGTTCTGCACAATGTCTCCAGACCTCTGATCATACTGTCCCACTATGATCCTGTCTGAGTTCAGGAAGCAATCCAGGGCTCTTCCTTCCTGAAGGAATTCCGGATTGACAGCCATGCCAAAGTCCCTGCCGGCCGCCTTCCCCGAATGTTCCTGCAAGGAAGGTATGATGACCTCCTCTGTAGTCCCGGGAACCACAGAGCTTTTCGTTACCACCGTGAGGTACCCATCTTTTCTCTTCAGTATCTCTCCTATTCTCCGCGTCGAGTCCCTGAGGTTGGTGAAATCCGTGTTCCTTCCTGAGCGTGAACAGGTATTGACGCAAATGAAGGCCACCTCTGAATCCAGGAGTTCGTCGTAGTCCAACGTCGCCCTCAGGTTGCCTTGCTCAATCACATGTTCATGAAGCCGCTCCTCCAGTTTGTCCTCATGGAACGGGGGCACCCCCCGATTTATCATATCTACCTTATGCCGGTCAACATCAATGCAGACCACCTGATGCCCCTTGCTGGCCAGACCAACAGCAGTGATCAGGCCAACGTAGCCGCTTCCAACAACTGAAACTCGCATAGCCACTCCGTGATTGTAGTGCCTGCCCCTCTGCGCACTAGAATGAAATGCTCCACAACAAAGTTAGGCATCCGTGACGCCAGCCAGAGCCGGTGAGAGAACAGTGGTTGCAGTCCGCGCTCCCCTCCCATCACCACTTACTCCACCCCGTGCCTTTCGGGACGCTTGTGGGAAGCCTCGCCGACAAAGCTAATCTGTGGGAATCGAGGTTATTAGCCTGGTTTCGACCTCGAACAGGCTCGATTTGCCTCTCAACGTGCGGGCCCAGTACTTCTAAGATAGACACGTATGGGCTAAACATACGCTCCGACCGTGTCCAGGTCTTCGACTATCTCCCAAACCCTCGTTGTTCCCCCAAGTTATAGACCTAATCCCCCCGACTGTCAAGTGCCGCCAGGGGCAGGCTGAGCAATCAGGCGACCTTACGGCTTGCACCATCACAATACCCCGTTTGACTTCGGCGAACTTATATCATATAAATGCAAAACCGTCAATTGTTGGCACACCGGGGGTTCACTGACACTATGAAGGCCATGATTCTGGCTGCCGGCGAGGGGACCAGGCTGAGACCACTGACCCTGCAGACGCCAAAGGTGATGATACCCATCGCCGGCACCCCCTTGCTTCAGTACAACATCGAGCTGCTTCGCTCCAATGGGATCACTGAGGTGGCCATTAACCTGCATCACCTGCCCCAGGTGGTCATGGACTGGCTCGGCAACGGCGACAGGTTCGGCATCCACGTCACCTACTCTGTGGAGGACCCTATCCTTGGCACCGCAGGGGCACTCTCCAAGCTGCGAGGCTTCTTCGACGACACCTTCGTCCTTGTCTACGGCGACATGCTGACCAACCTGGACATCGCATCTCTACTCGACCTCCACCAGGCGAAAGCCGCCCTCGCCACCGTGACCCTTTTCCGTGTTGACAATCCGAGCAGCTACGGGATTGTGGAGATTGACGGTGAACAGCGGATTCTGCGCTTCGTGGAGAAACCGGCGCCGGGGACCACAACCAGCAACCTGGCGAACAGCGGCATCTACATGCTGCAACCTGAGGTGATAAACGACATACCTCAAGACACCTTCTACGACTTTGGATATGACCTCTTCCCAGCACTCCTCAAGAAGGGGGCGCCACTTTACGGGTTCGTAACCTCTGATGCCATCCTCGACACAGGGACTATGGAGAACTACCGCTTCGCCGAGCGGGAATTGCTCGAAGGAAGGTTCACGCCAAGAGGGGCCCAGTACACCAGGTAGCCAGCGAGTTGCCACCTGGCTGGTACATGTGCGCTGAAGGTGGCCTGACAGGCCCAGGGTGCCGCTTCTGGCTGTGTGTTCCCTTGGTGTCAACTCAGCATGCAGCCAGGGTAGATCGCAGCCCGACATCAGGCTAGAATAGGCTAGCGCCGAGGGGGGCTGACTCATGACGAGACCCTTCAGAGTGTGGAAACAGGTCTACGCCATCGGGGGGCCTGAGTTGTCTCACCCCTACGATTGCGCCGTCTACCTGATTGACTGTGGCGACGAACTCGTTCTCATAGACTGCGGAGCAGGAGACAGCTTCGACCGTCTGGTGGGCAATATACGAGAACTGGGATTCGAGCCGGCGCAGGTTGCTGCCGTCATTGCTACCCACGCCCACATCGACCACATCGGCGCGCTTCGCCAGTTCAGGGAGGAGTTTGGAGCAGAGGTTATTGCGCACCAGCTTGAGGCCGAGGCCATAGAGACGGGAGCAGGAACCGGTGCCGAATTCTACCGGGTTGCCTACACCCCTTGCGAGGTGGACAGAAGACTCACTGGACCGGCAGAGGTCCTGCAGTATGGCAGCCGCCAACTCAATGCAATTCACATCCCGGGTCACACGCCTGGAAGTATAGCGGTCTATTTGGACATGGAGAAGAGGGTCCTTTTCGGCCAGGATGTCCACGGTCCCTACTTTCTCAGGGGCTCGGACACTGCACAGGCCAGGGTGTCACTCCAGAGACTTATCGACCTCGAGGCAGACATCCTGTGTGAGGGTCACTTCGGCATCTACCAGCCAGCGATTGAGGTGAGGCGCTATATAGAAGGATACCTTCATGCCTTATACAGCTAGGCAGGGCAGATGATAAAGGCCTTCAACGGGAAGACTCCCCGAATCGCCGGCACCGCCTTTGTCAGCCAGGCTGCATACGTGATTGGCGATGTAGACATAGGAGAGAACTCAAGCATCTGGCCGGGCGCGGTGGTCCGGGGTGACTTCGCCAGCATAAAGATCGGCAGCAACTGCCAAATCGAAGACAACTGTGTGGTCCACGCCGGCAACCCCCTGTCGATCGGCGACAATGTGCACATTGGGCACGGTGCAGTAGTCCACTGTTCCAGAATAGGCAGCAACGTCCTCATTGGCATCAACTCCGTCCTGCTGGACGGCGTCGAGATAGGCGATTCCTGTGTCGTTGCTGCCAACTCTGTCGTCAGCCAGGGGACGCAGGTGCCCGATTTCTCCTTCGTGGCAGGAGTGCCAGCAGAACTGAAGGGCAGGACAAGTCCAGAACAGGCGGCCAGTACGGAAGAAGGAGTCAGGGCCTACGTCAGCCTGGCCTCGGAGTACAGACTGCAAGGTCTCTGAGGATCACAGGGCCGCTGAGATGGCCACCACGAGCACCGGCACAAAGAAGACCAGAAAAACGGGCACAAAACACGTGACAGCAGCCCTCCCGAAGGTGAAGCCGTAGTTCTGGCGTATGGCAATGACGCCCAGCGCCAGTATCCACAGACAGAGTGGTACGGCTCCGACATAGTAAACGAGCTGGCCAGTGCGAGAGTCAATCAGGGCACGTAGAAGCGCCAGGGGAGCGAAGAAGACCAGAGGAAAGCTGGCAAAACACAGTCCGCAGTAGACACCGCGGAAGCTGCCTCTGCCCCGCAGCACCATGGCCACTACCTGGAACAGGCCCGAAAGTATGAGCAGCGCCAACGGGAAGAGGCTCAGCCAGATGAGCACAAATGGAGCTGTGCCAAGACGCCCCTTTTCCAGTCCGAATATTGCCTCGGCCAGCTCGTGCGGGTTGGGGAGAAGAACAAAGCTGAACACGACCGAGGAGAACAGGGCGGTAAGTATCGCCCATCCCAAAGGCCTTTTTTCGGTGACGGCCCGAAACGCCGCGGAGGGCGACGTCAGCACCAGATAGAGAGTGTCCAGTATCCCCAACTGCATTTTCCACGTAACCTGGGCCAGGGGTACCGATGCCAACTGCGCCGAGCCGGCGTAGACTCGGCGGCCCAGGAAGGGACTATTGACGCTGAAAACCCATTATCAATTATCCATCATTGAAAGGCAAACCACAGCGGGAAGGCCTGAAGCCGGGCATCTTCCCAGGCGCTAGACGTCCCAGGAAACGGTTCAGTGCAGACGGACCACAGCCACAACGATGCCCACGGCCAGCAACAACGGATCATACCAGCCGAAACTGGCAAAGAAGGTAAGCTCCCCCGCATAGAGTCCAACGTTGGCGACTACGTAGCTAAAGACAACGCAAAGACCACCTATAACCTCCAGGACGCGACCGCGCTTCCGATTGACCGAGAGGCCAAGTACTTCGCCCACTGCATAGCCTACGCCAGCAGCCAGCAGAACGTCCAGGATCAACCAAGGCACATAGGGCCAAAGCAGTCCCCAAACAATGCCCAGTACGATGGACAGTCCCAACCCCACCCCAAGCGCTCTGAGGTAATGCTGCGGTGTGATCTCGTAGGTGGGCAGACGCCTGAGGCCGGCGCACTTGCGACATCGGGCCCCGACTGGTGTTTGCACCATGCACCGCGGACAAATGGCTACGCCACACCTGCCGCAGCTCAGATTGGTCTCTACCTCCGAATGAGCAGCACACTTCATCGGCGGAGCGTCTACAGAGAGGCCAGGTTTTTTCGCCTGGCCAGGGCGAAAAGTCGGTCCACGCACTCGGGCGGCACCGCGACCCCTCCCACCGGTGTCTCGCCTACGTTCTCCAGCCCGTGATAGTCACTTCCACCGCAGGCGATGAGGCCGTACTTGCTGGCCAGAGAGACGAGATACTGCACCACCCTGGGCGCATAGCCGTCATAGTAGGTCTCGATGCCTGCCAGTCCTACCTTCTGAAGCCTTCCTATCAAGCCCTCCAGCCCCTCGATATCCGCAGGGTGAGCCAGTACAGGTAGGCCGCCTGCCCTCACGATCAACTCCACCACCTGTTCAGGCGTCAGCTTCTCCCGCTTCACATAGGCCGGCCCCTCTCGACCAATATACTTGACAAAGGCCTCCTTGGGAGACAGGACGTAGCCCCCCTCGAGCATGGCCTGAGCAATATGCGGACGGCCAATGGAACCACCTCCGGCTATCTCCTGGACTCTCGACCAGTCGATGTGGACGCCCAGACCGGCCAGTTTGTCCACCATCTTTCGACCCCGCAGTCTTCGCGAATCGCGTAGGCTCTCCAGCCTGTCCACAAACTCAGGATCGCGGTGGTTTATGAAATAGCCCAGGACGTGAACCTCGCCCCGGCGAACATCGGTGCTCACCTCAACCCCGGGAACCACCTTGAGGCCGGGGAACTCCTGGGACACCAGCAGAGCAGGGTCGATTCCGTCCACACTGTCGTGGTCCGTGATGGCGATGACATCAAGACCCGCGTCAACGGCCAGCCTGACTATTTCCTCAGGACTATGCCGCCCGTCTGAAGCAGTAGTGTGGACATGGAGATCAGCTTTCACTGTCTATTCGGCTTGTCTGTCCAGACGGGTAACGCTTACGGCCTTTCCCGTGGCCGGTTCGACCTCGATCAGGACCGAATTGAACAGGGCGGGCCCCTTTCCAACGGACAGACGATGGGGGATCTGCGTAAGGAAACGATGAATTACCGCCTCGGCGTCGTCGCCGATGATTGAATCACTTGGCCCTACCATACCTATGTCAGTGATGAAGGCCGTGCCGCCGGGCAGAACGCGGGCGTCCGCTGTCCCCACATGCGTGTGAGTTCCAACCACGGCGCTGACCCTGCCGTCAAGGTAGCGCCCCAGCGCGTTTTTCTCCGAGGTTGCCTCAGCATGGAAATCGACTATGATGGCCAATGGCTTCCGCTCAAGCTCCGCCAGCAACCTGTCCACTGTCCTGAAGGGACAGTCGGCATCCCCCATGAAAGTCCGTCCCGCCAGATTGACCACCAGGACGTCTTTCCACCACAGGCAACCGCGACCGGGAACATATGGGGAGTAGTTCAAAGGGCGCAGGATCGGCAGATCACCGTTGAGGTGTGGCACTATCTCTCTCTGAGCCCAGATGTGATTGCCGGAGGTCAACACGTCAACGCCAACCTCAAGGAGTTCGTTGGCGGTGGCCAGGGTCAAGCCCTTCCCTCCAGCGGCATTCTCAGCATTGGCAATTGCCAGGTCCAGTTGCAACTCAAGGCGCAGGCCTGGCAACAAGCTCCGTAGGGCTCTCCTGCCAGGCCTGCCTATCACGTCACCTATGGCCAGTATCCGCAATGGTTTGCCGGAATCCTTACTTTGCGTAGTCTACCGCCCTTGTCTCTCGAATCACAGTGACCTTCACTTGGCCTGGATAGTTCAGACTCTCCTCTATCTTCTTCACAATGTCACGCGCAAGCCTCATCGCACCCAAATCGTCTATGTCATCCGGTTTCACCATAATGCGGATCTCTCGACCAGCCTGTATCGCGTAGGACTTCTGCACGCCCTGGAAGCCATTGGCTATGCCTTCGAGGGCCTCCAGGTGCTTCAGGTATTGCTCCAGGGATTCACGTCTTGCTCCAGGCCTTGCTCCGCTGATGGCGTCAGCCGCTGAGACAAGAAAGCCTTCTGCACTGGTTATCTCTACTTCGCCGTGGTGCTCAGCAACGGCTTTAGCCACTTCCGCAGACTTCTCCCACTGCCCGACAATGTCAGCCCCAATCAGCGCATGAGGGCCTTCCGTCTCGAAGTCCACCGCTTTGCCAATATCGTGAAGCAATCCCGCCTTCTTGGTGATTTCGACGTTCGCTCCGGACTCAGCGGCCATCATCCCCGCAAGGAGCGCCACCTCGACACTGTGCATCAGGACGTTCTGCCCATAGCTATATCGGTACTTGAGTCGTCCTAGCAGCTTGATGAGCTCGGGGGCCAGTCCGTGAACAGCGGTCTTGGTCGCCGCCTGCTCACCCTCGGTGAGGATGGTTGCTTCCACCTCACCTCGTGCCCGCTCCACCATCTCCTCGATGCGAGCCGGGTGAATTCGACCATCCAGGATAAGCCTTTCAAGGGCAAGTCGAGCAATCTCGCGACGCACAGGGTCAAAGCAGGAGAGCGTAACAGCTTCAGGGGTATCGTCGATGATCAGGTCCACTCCAGTAGCATGTTCCAGGGCCCTGATGTTACGTCCCTCGCGTCCGATGAGCCGTCCCTTCATCTCATCGCCGGGAAGAGGAACAACCGACACAGTGCTCTCAGCCACTACTTCGGTAGCGCAACGCTGCATGGACTGAGCCAGAATATCTCGAGCTTTCTTCTCGCTCTCCTCTCGTGTCCTGACTTCCATCTCACGCACGCGTCGTGATGCTTCCTCGCCAATCTCGGTTTCCACACGCTGAAGCAGCAACTCTTTCGCCTCAGCAGAGGTCATGGTGGCAATCATCTCCAACTCATGCTGCTGTCTCTGTCTCAGCTCATCGGCACGTGCCCTGGCCCTTTCCGCCTCCCTTTCCTTGGCGGCAACGCCGCCCTCGCGACGCTGAAGGGCCTCGTCCCTCCGATCCAGGTTCTCCTCCCTCTGGCCCAGACGTCTCTCCATCCGCTGTAACTCGGCACGCCGCTCCCGGTAGCTAGCTTCCGCATCGGCTTTGATGTTGAAGGCTGCCTCCTTAGCCTCGAGCAGCATAGTCTTCTGACTTTCCTTTGCCTCAGCGACGAGCCTCTCAGCCTCCTTCTCTGCCAAGCGGAGTCTCCGGCTGGCCATCATCTGCCTGGAAAAGAACGCAATCAAACCCCCAAAGACGAAGCAAGCCAAGCCAACAAGGGTCAATATTAAGCCGGAACTCACCTTCACCTCGCTTTCTATCCGAAGCTTCCAGGCTGGGGGTAGACTACCACGACTCGTTATCTTAAACTGCGCCCAGTTTTAGTGTCAAGCACGAGTTCGGGTACGATGAACGAGACATGTCAGCACGGCGCCCGCCAAACTTGGTCTCAAAATGCGGCCTACCGCCCGCCACAGTATTGGAGGCCAATCTGAGGTTATGTGAAGCAGCTCCATGACCGATTCTGCGGCCTGAGCTGAGCGACTGACCTACTCAACAATAGCTTCTGCAACTATTAGGATATCACCAAGTTGTTCCGATGCACAACCTCAGCGCCAAACTCATATCCGAGGAGTGACATAATCTCCTCGGAGTGGACACCCTTGATAACATCGATGTCGGCTGATGAGTAGTTCGATATACCACAGGCAATACGCCCGCCCTGCAGGTCCAGAATATCGATCACGTCTCCACGACCGAACTCACCCTTCACCTCCTTGATCCCGGCGGGCAGCAGGCTTCCCTTGCCCCTCTTGAGGGCCGCGGCTGCGCCCGCGTCGACGGCTACGCCGCCCCGAGAAGCCAGCCCGCTCACCATCCAGCGCTTTCGGCTCTCCAGCTTGGTAGTCACCGCGGGGAAGAGGGTGCCAATCGGCTCGCCTCTGGCCAACCTGGGAATCACCTCGGCCAGTCTGCCGTCGGCAATCACCACCGCCACGCCTGAACTGGTAGCCAGCCTTGCAGCCTCGATCTTGGTCACCATCCCACCGGTGCCCCGACGGCTTATCGTACCGCCGGCCAACTGCCCAATATGCGAGTCGATCCGCTCCACCCTCGGAATAAGCTCAGCCTTGGGATCGAGGTGGGGGTCGGCCGTGTACAGCCCGGCAACATCGCTGAGCAACATCAGCAGGTCAGCATCCACCAGATTCGCCACCATGGCGGAGAGATTGTCATTGTCACCGAACTTGGCTTCCTTAATCTCGTCGATAGCCACCACGTCGTTCTCATTCACGATCGGCACCACTCCCAGGTCCAGCAGAGTCAGCAGGGTATTCCGAGCGTTGAGGTAGCCGGCGCGATCAGATATGTCCATCTTGGTGAGCAGGCCCTGGGCGACCACGATCCCGTGCTCGGCGAAGAGCTGCTCGTAGGTATGCATAAGGCGAGACTGCCCCACCGCCGCCATCACCTGCCTGAAGGGGATATCCTTGCGCCCGCCGTCAAGACCCAGCTTGCCCCTGCCGGCAGCTATGGCCCCCGACGACACGATTATCACCTCAACACCCTGCCTGTGCAGCCAGGCGACCTGACCCACCAGGCTTGTCATCGTCTCCACATCGAGGGAGCCGCCCGGTGCCGCCACCAGGTTGGTGCCCAGCTTGACCACCAGGCGATTATAGCGCAAGCCCTCGTTGGAGCCTTCAGCTCGCTTCGCCCTTGTCCTTCTTGCCTTGCGATCCGACATGCCGGGGACTCCTCGTCGAATTTGGCCAAATTATATCAGCCACCCAGCCCACCCACAACCTCCCCCACGAACAGATCACACATTCACGTTTGCGTCAGGCAGACGCACCTCCGGCGAAGGCAGGCGCCACATTGCCCGCACAGAGAGGCCTTTGATATAATTGACGTAAACCGAACTTGTGGCAAAGCAGGGCCAGGCCGGATTTGGGGCATCAGGTAGCTTGCCTCACCTCCGGTAGCCAGCTTTTGGCCCTCAGACTGGAGCAGCAACTTGAAGGTTGTCAGCGTGGCGCAGATGCAGGAGCTTGAGAAGCGTTCCGCATCCGAAGGCCTGCCTTCCGAGATACTGATGGAGAACGCCGGCCTCGCCGTAGCCCAGGAGGTAAAGAGGCAACTGGGCGACGTCACCGGGAGACACATCCTGGTGCTGATAGGGCCGGGCAACAACGGCGGCGACGGCCTGGTGGCGGCCCGGCATCTTCATGATTGGGGTGCCAACGTCCATCTCTACCTGCCCAGACCGCGTGCGGACTCGGACACCAACTACCGGCTGGTGGAACAGAGGGGCATCCACGCTGTCCTGGCCGACCAACCCACCAGCGCGGCCGACCTGGACGCCCTGCTCCTCGCAACGGAACTGGTGATCGACGCCCTGTTCGGTACCGGCCGGGCAAGGCCGATGGAAGGCGCTTTTCGACAGGTGTCTGAGAAGATCAGCGCAGCGAAGAAGAAAAACGGTCGCCTTCAGGTCATGGCCGTGGACCTGCCCTCGGGGCTCGATGCCGATACCGGCGCCATTGACAATGCCGGGCTCTCAGCCGACCTGACCGTCACGCTGGGCTACCCCAAGCTCGGCCTGTTTGCATTTCCAGGCGCCGCCAGGGTGGGCAGGCTGACGGTGGCCGACATCGGCATACCCGAGAGCCTGGCCGATGATATTAACACAGAGGTCGTGACCCCACAGGCGGTCAAGGCGCTGCTGCCGGAGCGGCCGCCAAACGCCAACAAGGGCACCTTCGGCAGGGTCCTCGTGGCGGGAGGGTCAGTCAACTACATCGGGGCCGTCTACCTTGCCTGTACCGCGGCCGCCCGGGTGGGAGCAGGACTGGTGACCCTGGCCACCGCCCGCAGCCTGCAGACCATCCTGGCCTCCAGGTTGACGGAGGTGACCTATCTACCGCTGCCAGAATCGGATTTTGGCGTGCTGGCAGCCAATAGCTGGGAGACCGTGCGGGCCCGTCTGGCCGAATACAGCGTGCTGCTGCTGGGATGCGGCCTGGGACAAAGCCAGCCTGCGGCTGATTTTGTGGACTCGGTGCTCGTCTCGTCTTCAGACCTGCCCGGACTCATTCTCGATGCGGATGCTCTCAATATTCTGTCCGGAATCCCCGGGTGGTGGCAGAGACTGACCAAAGACGCTATCCTTACCCCACACCCGGGAGAGATGTCAAGGCTAACCGGGCTGACTGTGGCAGAAGTCCAGTCCAATCGCCTGAGCGTGGCCAGGGAAGCCGCCGCTTCCTGGCACAAGACGGTTGTGCTCAAAGGGGCCTATACTGTGATAGCCGCACCCGACGGCAGGGCTATGATCGACCCGACGGCCAACCCCGGACTTGCCTCAGCAGGCACCGGAGACGTACTTGCCGGGGCAATCGCCGGGCTGGCAGCCCAGGGGCTGTCTCCCTTCGATGCAGCGGTGGCCGGAGTGTTCCTTCACAGCCAGGCAGGGGAGATTGTGAGAGACAAGCTGGGCGATGCCGGAATGATAGCCAGCGACCTTCTGCCCGTCTTACCTCTGGTTATCAAGCGGACCAAAGGAGAAGGCTCCTCTTCGGAGCCAACTAGAGGGTAGGCTATGCTACTAGCTATCGACGTTGGAAACTCCAAGATTGCCTTCGGCATCTTTGAAGGCGGCGAGCTGAAGGTGGCGTTGTCCACGGGCACAAGCATCCACCGGCTGGTGGACGAATACGCCGGTCTGCTGTTCAACCTGCTGCCCTACCACAAGGTGGAGAGAGATGACATCACCGAAGCCATCATGTGCAGCGTGGTGCCCCCTCTGGTCCACGTGTTTGACGAGCTGTGCCAGAGCTACCTCAAGGTCCCGCTGGTAGTGGTTGGACCGGGGGTCAGGACCGGGGTGCGCATCTGCCTTGACAATCCTCGCGAGGTTGGACCGGACCGCATAGTCAACGCTGCGGCGGCCTACCGCTTCTACGGGGGGCCGGCTATTGTCATAGATATGGGTACTGCCACCACCTTCGACGTCATATCTGAGGAAGGCGACTACCTCGGCGGCGCCATCGCGCCGGGTATGGAGATGGCTACCGAGGCCCTTTACGCCCGCACGGCGAGGCTTCCCCGCATAGAGCTGGCCCGGCCCCAGCACGCTATTGGCAAGAATACTGTCACCGCTATGCAGTCGGGGGTCATTTTCGGCTATACCGGGCTGGTCGAAGGCCTGGTGGCCCGTATCGAACAGGAGTTGAACGGCAAAGCGCGGGTTATCGGCACGGGCAGCTACGCAGACGTCATCGCCAGGGAGACAACTGTCATAGAGACGGTCAACCGCCACCTGACGTTGCACGGACTGCAGATGATTCACGAGCTCAACAAACACTGACATGATCTCGGAGAGCTTCCACAGATGAACGTTTCTCGGTTGCCAGTAGCGATCTGGCTGAAGAGGGGGGCGCATGCTTGAACAGAAAACAGTATTGCTGGGGGTGAGTGGAAGCATCGCCGCGTACAAGGCGCTGGACCTGGCCAGCAAGCTGACTCAGGCCGGGGCCGCGGTGGACGTGGTCATGACCAGGGCCGCCACCGAGTTCATCACCCCCCTGACCTTCCGCAGCATCACCCACCGGCCCGTGGCCGTGGACATGTTTGACCCCCCTGCAGAGCTAGATATCGCACACATATCCCTGGCGGAGCGGGCCGACGTGGTGGTCATTGCGCCGGCCACAGCCAACATCATCGCCAGGCTGGCCGCAGGCATCTCCGACGACCTGCTCACCTGCACTGTGCTGTCTACCAGGGCGCCGGTCATCGTGGCGCCGGCCATGAACGTCAACATGTACGAGAACCAGGTCACCCAGGAGAACCTGGGCAAGCTCCGCTCCCGGCGGTTCGACATCGTCGACCCGGCCTACGGCTCAATGGCCTGCGGCACAGTGGGCACGGGACGCCTGGCCGATACGGAACACATCCTGGCCGTCATTCGACAGGTGCTGGGAAGGAAAGGCGACCACGCCGGAAAGCGCGTCATCGTTACCGCCGGGGGGACCCAGGAGCCCATCGACCCGGTCCGCCATATCGGCAACAGGAGTTCGGGCAAGATGGGCTACGCCCTGGCCGAAGCCGCCCGGGACCGGGGCGCCACGGTAACCCTGATCAGTGCGCCCACCGCCCTCCCGGACCCCGTAGGTGTGGACACAATTCGGGTGCAGACCGCGTTGCAGATGAGGGACGCTGTGCTGAACGCCGTCTCCGGTGCGGACGTGCTGATCATGTCCGCTGCGGTGGCCGACTACCGCCCGACGAGCGTCTCTGAGAGCAAACTGAAGAAGCAGGCCTCGTCGAAAATGGTGCTGGAACTGACCAGGAACCCAGACATCCTCAGCGAGGTAAAGGGCAAACTCACCAGGGTGGGTTTCGCCGCCGAGAGTGAGGCCCTGGTACGAAACGCCACTGCCAAACTGAAACAGAAGGGCCTTGACCTCATCGTGGCGAACGACATCACTGCCGCCGACAGCGGCTTTGACTCCGACAGCAACAGAGTGGTGCTGATCGACCGCCAGGGCAACAGCGAGGAGTTGCCGTTGCTGCCCAAGTCCGAGGTGGCCCACAAGATTCTGGACAAAGTAGCAGAGCTGGCCTCCGCAAAACCACGCAAAAGGAAGAAATGACCGAAGACCTATTGAGACAGCAGAAGCCGTCAACAGGGCCTGCGGAACAAGGAGAGCAAACAGAGCAGCTAGCCAAAGCCTACAACCCCCGACAGGTTGAGGACAGGACCTACCAGTTCTGGCTGGAAAAAGGCTATTTCAGCCCCCAGGTAGACCACAGCCGAAGGCCGTTCGTCATCATCATGCCCCCGCCAAACGTGACCGGCGAGCTGCACCTGGGACACGCCCTGACGGCCACCCTGGAAGACATCCTGACACGCTGGCATCGGATGAGGGGCGAGGCTGCTCTCTGGCTGCCCGGCACCGACCATGCCGGTATCGCCACTCAGGTAGTGGTGGAGCAGCAGCTAGCCGCCGAGGGGCTGGCCAGGCATGACGTAGGTCGGGAGGAGTTCACCAGAAGGGCATGGCAATGGGCAGACAAGTGCCGCCAGACCATCATGGACCAGCACAAGAAAATCGGGGTCTCCTGCGACTGGACCAGGGACACATTCACGCTTGACGAGGGGCCCAGCCGTGCGGTGGCCACCACCTTCGTCAACCTGTATAACAAGGGCCTCATCTACAGGGGAGAGCGCATTATCAACTGGTGTCCCCGCTGCCAGACTGCCCTATCCGACCTCGAAGTGGCCCACAAGGACACAACGGGGCATCTGTACTATATCAAGTACGCCATCGTGGGCGATTCCGGCTACGTCACCGTGGCTACCACCCGCCCCGAGACCATGTTCGGCGATACCGCCGTGGCGGTCAATCCTGACGACAAGCGTTTTGCCCACCTGGTAGGCAAGAGCGTCGCCATCCCGGTCATCAACCGCCCCATTCCTGTCATCGCCGACAGCGCCGTCGATCCCAGCTTCGGTACGGGAGCGCTGAAGATCACCCCTTCTCACGATCCCGTCGACTTCGAGGTAGCCCAGCGGCATGACCTGCCCCTGGTGAACATACTCAATCCCGACGCGTCTCTGAACAAAGAGGCCGGGCCCTACGAAGGCTTTGATCGCTTCGACTGCCGCAGGGACTTGCTGGCGCGGCTGGAAAGGGAAGGCCTTCTGGTGAAGACCGAACCCCACCATCATGCGGTGGGCCACTGCACCCGCTGCGGCACGCCGGTCGAGCCGTGGGCCAGTCAGCAGTGGTTCGTGCGCACCGAGCCACTGGCAGCACCTGCCATCAAGGCGGTAAGGGACGGACACATAACCATCATCCCGGAGCAGTTCAACAGGGTCTATCTTCACTGGATGGAGAATATTCGTGACTGGTGCATCAGTCGCCAGCTCTGGTGGGGGCACAGGATTCCGGTCTGGTATTGCGAAGAATGCAGCCAGCCCACCGTAGCTGTCGACCCACCCAGAAGCTGCGCTCACTGCGGCTCAACCAGTATCTACCAGGAATCGGACGTCCTGGATACCTGGTTCAGTTCCGCCCTGTGGCCCCACTCCACCCTGGGCTGGCCCGACGACACCGAAGACCTGCGCTACTTCTACCCCACCACGGTCATGGAAACGGGCTACGACATCCTCTTCTTCTGGGTAGCCAGGATGATAATGATGGGCCTCGAAAACACGGACGACATCCCCTTCCGCTGGGTATTTCTGCATGGCCTGATCAGGGACGAGAAGGGGGAGAAGATGAGCAAGCTCCGCGGCAACGTCATCAATCCCCTGGATGCCATCGAGAAATACGGCGCCGACGCCCTGCGGTTTGCCGTGATCACCGGCAGTGCGCCCGGGAATGACATTCCCCTGAGCACCGGCAAGCTGGAGGCCAGCCGCAACTTCGCCAACAAGCTCTGGAACGCCTCCAGGTTCGTGATCAGGAACCTGCTGGCCGGCCCGGTGGATATGGCGCTGTCGCCGGAGCTGCCCGCCGAGGACCGCTGGGTCCTCAGCCACCTGGACGGAGTGGTTGACAGGACGAATCAACTGCTGCAGGAATTCCAGTTCGGCGAGGCCGCCAAGCAGGTGTACGACTTCCTGTGGGACGAGTTCTGTGACTGGTATATCGAGCTGGCCAAGATCCGGCTGAACAGCCAGAGCCAGCCTTCGCCGCTGCCCGTACTGGTCCAAACGCTGGAGACCTCGCTCAGGCTGCTGCATCCCTTTATGCCCTTTATCACGGAAGAGATATGGCAGCGGCTGGTGCCGCACCTGCCGCAGGACGAAGCCAGGCCCGATTCCCTCATGGTCACTGCCTATCCCTCCGCCGGCGGCCTGGCGGATCCCGGCGCAGAGGACGAGATGGACCGGGTGATTGACATCGTTCACTCCATTCGCAATGCCAGGGCGCAGTCCAGGATTGACCCTTCGCGACGGATTGAGGCCCGGATCTATACAGACTACGGGCCAGCCGTTGAGTCTCACCGTCAGGCCATCGAGACCCTGGCCCGTGTCCAGCCCCTGGCCATCCTGGACATGGCGAAAAAGGAGACACAGGACAAAGGGGCCCTGGTACTGGTGCTGAGGGGTGCGGTAGTCGTCCTGCCGTTGGCCGTTGACGTCCAGGCAGAGCGGCAGCGTCTGGAAAAAGAAAAGCAGGACCTTCAGGCCAGGATCGGCGGTCTCAAGGCCAGACTGAGTGACAATGCTTTCACTTCCAAAGCACCTGGGGCGGTAGTGGAGAAGGAGCAGAGGAAGCTCCTCGATTTCGAGGGCAGGCTGGAAAAGCTGGAGGAAAGGCTGGTCCAGCTCGGCCACAACAAGACACCATCTTAGAAATCTGAGGGAGGGAGAGTAACAAACATAATGTCGATTGAAGAGAAGCTGGATAACCTCAGTAAGCTCAGAGAGCAGGCAAGGCAGGGCGGAGGACCGAAGCGCATCGAGGCACAGCACGCCAAGGGGAAGCTCACCGCCAGGGAGCGGATCGACCTCCTTTTTGACCCCGGCACCTTCGAAGAGCTGGACCCGTTTGTGCTGCACCGCTGCACCGAGTTCGGGCTGGCTGACCAGAGGCTGCCCGGTGATGCCGTAGTCACCGGCTACGGAATGGTCAATGACAGGCTGACCTTCGTCTACGCCCAGGACTTCACCGTCATAGGCGGCACGCTATCCCTGGTGGTATCTGAGAAGATCTGCAAGGTGATGGACATGGCAGCCAGGATTGGCGCCCCGTGCATCGGCCTGCTCGACTCGGGAGGGGCGCGAATCCAGGAGGGGGTGGACAGCCTTAAGGGCTACGGCGAGATCTTCTCCCGCAACACCCTCTACTCAGGGGTAGTACCGCAGATATCCGTAGTCATGGGGCCGACCGCCGGGGGCGCGGTATACTCGCCAGCAATCACCGACTTCATCTTCATGGTCAAGGGCACCGGGCAGATGTATATCACCGGGCCGGACGTGATCAAGACCGTGTCCGGGGAGGAGATAGCCCACGAGGACCTGGGCGGGGCAATGATCCACGCCAGGAAGAGCGGCAACTGCCACTTCGTGGCTGACAGCGACCAGGAAATGCTGCAGATGGTGCGCCGCCTGCTGACCTTCCTGCCGCAGAGCAACGCCGAGGAGCCGCCCCTGGTGGAAACCGGCGACGACCCCCAGCGGAGAGACGAGGAGTTGCTCCAGACCGTCCCCGTCCAGCCAAACAAGGTCTACAACATGCAGGACGTCATCAACAGGGTGATAGACAACGGCGACTTCATGGAGGTGCACCACCACTTCGCCCCCAACCTGATCGTCGGCTTCGCCAGGCTGGACGGCCAGACCGTAGGCATTGTGGCACAGCAGCCGATGCACCTGGCCGGGGTAATCGACATCAATGCCTCGGACAAGGGGGCCCGCTTCGTCCGCTTCTGTGATTGCTTCAACATCCCGCTGGTCACCTTCGTCGACGTCCCCGGATACATGCCGGGCACCGACCAGGAGTTCGGCGGCATCATCAGGCACGGGGCCAAGTTCCTCTTCGCCTATGCCGAAGCGACCGTCCCCAAGGTAAGCGTCATCACCCGCAAGGCGTACGGTGGCGCCTACGTGGTAATGAGCAGCCGGGGCCTGCGTGGCGACATCAACTATGCCTGGCCGACGGCGGAGATCGCCGTCATGGGGCCGGAAGGGGCGGTCAACATCGTCTTTCGAGGCGAGCTGGCTAACTCAGATAACCCTGAAGAGACCCGCCAGAAGCTCATCGCCGACTACAGGGACAAGTTCGCCAACCCATACGTGGCTGCCTCGAAAGGGTACGTCGACGACGTAATCGACCCCAGGGATACCAGGCCCAAGCTGATCAAGGCCCTGGAGATGCTGCAGAACAAGGTGGAGACCCTGCCTGCCAAGAAGCACGGCAACATCCCTCTCTGACAGGCCCGGCCACCGTTCTGTGACCATACGTGTGGGCGTGGCGCCCGCAATCCTGCGGGCGCCCCAGAGCAGCCCTGGCGGCTTCACACCAGCAAAAGGGGGGACAACAGTGAGCCAGAGAGAAATTCACACCAGCGACATAGTTCAGACCGTATCCCGGCTTTGCCAGGAAGCCAACTTCTTCCTGGGCGAAGACGTCCTCAACGCATTGCGGGCAGCCAGGGACGCCGAAGTGTCCCCGGTGGGGCGGGAGACCCTGGAGCAGATATTGAAGAACGCCGACATCTCCGCTGCAGAGCACCTCCCCCTGTGCCAGGACTGCGGCAGCACCGTGATCATGCTCAAGGTGGGCCAGGACGCCCACGTCAGCGACGGTGGCCTCTACGCCGCCGTGGAGGAGGGGGTGCGCCAGGGCTACAAAGAGGGATACCTGCGCAAATCGATAGCCGACCATCCCTTCTCGGCCAGGTCGAACACCAGGGACAACACCCCGGCCATCATTCACACCGAGATCGTGCCCGGCGACGGGCTCCGGATAATAGTCATGCCCAAGGGAGGAGGCTCGGAGAACATGAGCCGCCTGGGCATGCTGTCGCCATCGCAGGGGCGGCAGGGGGTGATAGACTTCGTCGTCAGGGCGGTGGACGAGGCGGGCAGCAACCCGTGTCCGCCGCTGGTGGTGGGAGTCGGCATCGGCGGCAACGCCGAGAAGGCCATGCTGCTGTCCAAGGAGGCCCTGCTCCGGCCGCTGGGCCAGCCAAACGCCGACCCGGAGCTCAGCTCCCTTGAACAGGAGCTACTGGAGCGGATCAACGCCCTGGGCATCGGGCCGCAGGGCTTCGGCGGCAGGACAACCGCCCTGGCCGTCCACGCGGAGAGCTTCCCCTGCCACATCGCCAGCCTGCCGGTTGGCGTCAACCTGCTGTGTCACAGCGCCCGCCACAAGGAAGCCGTACTTTAGGGGCTGAAGCCACCAGGCTGCATCCGCAAGCCCTATCCCTCCAGGGTGAACTGCCACTGGCAGTGGACTTCGTCGTTGCGATTGCGCGGGGCAGCTTGAGCAGAGTGACTTTCATCTGCGGGTTGATGGTGCGGGCCCTGAGGGCAATCAGCTCGGTCTCGATCTGCTGACAGATCCTGCTCTCCCGCCCCTCACCCTCCTTCTCCAGCGCCAGCAGGGTGGGGCAGCGGGTCACCGTCCATATGCCGCAGGTGGGGCTCTTCAGCTCGAAATGGTGCTCCAGGTTCCACGTCCAGGGACTCATCTGCAGGGCCTTCAGCAGGGCAGCTACGTCGTGGCTGTCGATCCTGAACAGCTTGCAGGTCATCTGGACGTCGTGGACCTCCATGATGTCCCACACCTGCCTGTCGCACGCAAAGGCCACGTCGTCGCCCGCCTGGTCTTCCACCTTGAGGTACCAGGTGCCGTCCAGCTTCCTGATGTAGGCCGCGTAGGCGCTCAGTGCCTCCAGCAGGAACTCCCTGGAAAAGTCTGCATAGGTGATTGACGGATCGAATTCTCCACTGTAGTCGCTCAGCTCTGCCACAATCGGTCTCCTTCCAGGTTGGCCCTCTTCATGTCATTGCCAGGTCGCCGCAGGCATGACAAACCCACCCCTATGTCATTGCCAGGTCGCCGCAGGCGACCGTGGCAACCCCGGGGCGGGGCGGCCCCTCTACGTCCGCAAGAACAGGCCCTCACGGGCCCCCGCCACCCAGCAGCCCCCTCCCCTCCAGGTCCCCGGCCACATCCCC
>CAZTYW010000032.1:0-20783 GCA_964617695.1 uncultured Dehalococcoidia bacterium | reverse complement strand
CGAGGCGCTAGGCTATCAGCTCCTGGAAAAGAGCCGATAGATGACCGTCAAGCGGGGTGGCGCCCTCGGCGGCGCTCAAGGTCCCTTTGAGAGGCGTAATGGAGGCCTTACTCTCCCGCAAAGCGCCTACATCTGTTCCTTCTTCGGCAACCCAATATGGCTCACCTATGTCGATCCTGTAGTTGCTCTTCTGGCCATCATGGCCCATTCTGATTGCACCGCTGTAACCCCCCCGCCCCAGCCTGGTTAGAGCCACCCCCCTTATCATCTGCAGAGGCAGATTGGGCAGGTTGACGTTCAGCAGCACATCCCTCGAATTGACCCCGGCGAGCTTGCCAGCCAGCAACCGCCCCAGCCTGGCAGCGGCCTCAAAATGCATCTCCGCCCCAACCTCCACAGAGAGGGCCACGGAGGGCAGCCCGTGCATATGCCCCTGCAAAGCTCCGCCCACCGTGCCTGAGAGCAGCACGTCATTGGCCATGTTTGCCCCTGCATTGATGCCGGAGAAGACGGCGTCCGCATCCTTCACAATTTGCAGCCCCAGGATGACGCTATCCGCCGGGGTCCCTTCAACCGCATAGGCCTTCACCCCGGATACAGCCGGCTCCACCTCGGCAAACCGCACCGGCTGGCGCAGGGTAATGGCCGTACCGATGCCGCTCTGCTCCCGGTGAGGTGCAAACAGGAAAACCTCGCCCACCCTGCTGAGCTCTGCAGCCAGCGCCCACAGGCCGGGTGCGTGAATGCCATCGTCGTTCGTAAGCAGTATCTTCATTCTCGATTTCGGCCGGCTGCCATTGCCAAGAGCCGGCCCCACTTGCTCCGCTCCATTACCACGGACGGACAAGCCCGGTCACAAAGCGCAGTAGCCTCTGGTTCAGGCGCTTGAGCCTGACTAGGAGCCCTTGCTGTAGTCGTAGAAACCCCTGCCGCTCTTCCTCCCCAGACGGCCAGCGGTAACCATTGCCTTCAGAAGCGGCGGCGGGGCATACAGCCGGTCTTTGAATTCATCATACATGGCACAGGCCATGGAGTACATGGTGTCGAGCCCGGCGAAGTCCATCAGCGTAAAGGGACCCATGGGGGAGTTTGTGCCCAGCATCCAGGCCCTATCGAGCTGCTCCACAGTCGTCCACCCTTCGTCCAGTATGCGAATGGCGTTCATCATGAAGGGGAAGCCGAGGCGGTTTACCAGGAAACCGGGCGTGTCCTTGGCAAAGATCACTTCCTTGCCAAGAGAGACGCTGAAAGCCTGCGCCGCGTTTACCGTCTCATCCGAGCACACGATCGTCTTTATGATCTCGACCAGGTTCATCACAGGGACGGGCTGGAAGAAATGCATCCCGATGACCTGAGATGGCCTCTCAGTCGCCGTAGCCATTTGCAGGATAGATAGGCAAGACGTGTTGCTGGCCAGAATGGCGTGTGCAGGGCAGACCTTGTCCAGCGAAGCAAACACTCTCTTCTTTTCATCCATGTTCTCGATCACGGCCTCTATCACCAGATCACAATCGCTGAAATCCTCCGCCTTGATGGTGCCCTTGAGACGCCCCAGGGTTGCGTCCTTCTCCTGTTCTGTCAGCTTGCCCCGGCTAACCGCCTTGTCCAGAGAAGACTTGATCGAAGCCATGCCCTTATCCAGGAACTCCTGGTTGACCTCCAGCACGACCACCGAATACCCGGAACGGGCACAGACCTCCACAATACCCGAGCCCATTAGTCCGCATCCCACAACGCCGACTTTCTTGATTTCCATCGTACCTCCTGCCGTCGTGATTGGCGACCAGTATTCAAGTTCCTCAAGGGAGACTGGTGAGTCTTTGTTCGAGCTGCTCCAGCCTTTCCTGATAAGGTCCGGCAGCGGCATTGAGGTTGTCTCGTCCCTCAGGTATGGCTTTGGGGTTGATTGCCTCAATGGCACTCCCCGAAATCCTCAACTGGTGCAACACCGCCCTGGCTGATTTGTCTGCTTCCGCAGTGTGCTGTTGCGCAGCCTGCTCGTATTCGCCAAACAGCTCTTCAATGTCGCCCTTGATTTCATCAACAGCCCGCTTGTCCTGTTTTAGCTGGGAGATCACCTCGGCTACTCTCTGCAGCCTTCCATGATTCCCCAATTCAATAGCCTGAACCAGTCTCGATACGAGGGCTGTTCTGACCAACTCTCTCTCATCGGACTGGTACTTCTGCAGCTCCACGTCGAGTTGCCAGGGAGCCAGACCGCCGAGACACTTGTCGGCCAGCGCCTGCCCTATCGAGCCGTACCTGTCTTCCTTCTGCCTTTTCAGTTCCTCCGGAGAGAGCTTACCCAACTTCTCCGCCCTCTCCATGGCCAGTTCCCAGGCGCTCTTTATCTCTCCCACGCCCACCTCCAATACCGAAGAGCAGGAAAGCAGGCAACTGCTTTCCTGCTGTTCTTCGCCTTTAGGTTGTGGCCTCGCACGCTAGTCCGGGTAATCTGCCTCAGCTACAGCGTGCTGTACCCGCCATTGATGCTGATAGTCTGCCCGTGAATGAAGGAAGCTACGTCCGATCCCAGAAACACGGCCGCGTTGGCCACGTCCTGGGGTACAGCTACGCGACCTATGGGGTACATCTTTACCTGCCTGGCCTTCAATTCTTCGGGCATGTTCTCCTGAGTGACCCCCTGAGTCATGCTGAACTCTGACACGTGCTCAGCCTTCTCGGGGATGACGCCCGCAGGGCAGAGACAGTTGACATTGATACTGTAGCGGCCCACTTCTTTGGCTATGGCCTTGGTCAGACTGATGACCCCGCCCTTGGTGGCAGAATACATTACCTGCCTGAATTCCCCTATCCTGCCGGCCTCAGAGCCTATGTTGATGATCTTCCCGTACTTGCGCCCTATCATGTGCTCAAGCACTGCTCTGGTGCAGTTGATGGTACCCCAGAAATTCAGGTTCACCATCTTCTCCCAGGTCTGGCGCGTCTGTTCCATGAACAGTCCCCACGGCGTATCCACCCAGCCAACGCCATTGACCAGCACGTCTATCTGGCCAAACTCGTCGAGGGTCTTTTTCACCATGGCCTGGACCGAGTCCCAGTCGGTCACGTCGGTCTTTATGTAGATGGTCTTCCCACCGCCGCCCTGGGCATTCGCCTCCTCAACCACCCTGGGTCCCATCTTGTCATCGATGTCGGCATTTACGACGTTTGCACCCTCGCGAGCGAAAGTCAGCACATTGGCCCGGTTGATGTTGGAGCTCCCGCCAGTCACAATCACCGTCTTTCCTTTGTAACCCAGATCCACTTTGGTGCCTCCTTTTGACCCAATGCTGAATGTTGCTTCAGAAGTGCCCGAATGAAGCCGGCGTCGTCGCCTCGGGTTGCCTAGAACACAAACGGATCGCCCTCGCCGCTCTTGAACACCGGGGTCCTCTTTTCGAGGAAACTCTTGGCTGCCTCAAGATGGTCGGCCGAGTTGAGAGTATGGTACTCATAGGCTATGGTGGTGTCAAAGAGCAGGTTGACCCTGTCCATCAATATCTTGTTGAGGCTCATCTTTGTCAGGCTCAGGGCCAGCGCTGGCCCGGTGGCAAACTTCTTGGCCCACGCCCATGCCTCATCCATCAACTGCTCCGGCGGGACAACCTTGGTTATAAGGCCGATGCGCTCAGCCTCGGTGGCGCTGACCATGTCGCCGGTCATCAGGTACTGCTTGGCCTTGCACATGCCCACCAACAGAGGCCAGATCAGGCAACCGCCGTCGCCCGGAAGGATACCAACTCCGATGTGGGGATCGCCTATTCGGGCCTTTTCCGATGCGATGACAACATCGCACTGCAAGGCGATGGTGGCACCCAGTCCGGCGCACGCACCGTTGAGCGCGGCGATGACCGGTTTGCGGATGGAAAGTAGATTCAGAATGATCCTCTTGACGCTGGTGCTGGGTATGCGGATGGAGTGGTCTGTGTACCCGGATATCATCAGGTTGATGTCTCCACCAGCCGAAAAGGCACGCCCGGCACCGGTCAGGATAATGGCGTTGATGTCCCGGTCGTCGTTCACCGCCTCGAATATGTGCTCCAGTTCGGCATGCTCTTCCTTACCTATGGCATTCATTGCATCCGGGTTGTTCAGGGTGAGAATTGCCACCTTCTCTTTCTTTTCCACCTTAACGAACTTGTACCCGCTGTAGTCAATCACTGTTTTGACCTCCTTCTAATTGGACTTTCCTCTTTATCAAGACCGGGAATCTAACTTGCCCGGCAGTTCAATGCCCTGCTTTGCGCAAGCGCCAGTCAACCCAAGTATGTTTGGCTAGAGTCCCAGTTCCTGAGCTACGATTTCACGATGGTAGTCCGCATCACCAAAGTAAAGCTCACCAGCCTTGGCACGCCTGAAATACAGCTCCAGATCATGGTCCTTGGTGAACCCTATGGCACCATGTATCTGGTGCGACTGCGCCGCCACCCGACGGTATGCCTCGCTCAGCCACCCCTTGATCACCGATATCTCCTTGGTGCACCCTATCCCCTCACTCAGCATCCACGCCGCCTTGTGCAGACTTACCCTCGAACTATCTACGTCTATCGACATGTCTGCCAGATAGTGCTGGATTATCTGAAAACTCCCTATCGGCCGGTCAAACTGTACCCTCTCCTTGGCATAATCTATCGTCATCTCCAATACCTGCTGCGCTCCACCCATCATCTCAGCACACTTCGCCAGCGCCGCCCACCCCATCACCTCCTTCACCAGCCCCCACCCCTTGTCTACCTCTCCCAGTACGTCAGCCTTCGACACCTTCACCCTGTCAAACGTCACCTCACACTGCTTGTCCCCTGCCATCGTACTCAGCAACTGCATGCTTATCCCTGCACTCTTCGCATCCACCACAAACAGCGTGATCCCTTCCTCAGCATCAGCCTTCTCCGCCGTCCTGGCTACAACTATCATCTTGTCCGCTACGTTAGCGTCATTCACAAATAGCTTCGTCCCGCTTATGACGTATCCATCACCCTCTGCCGTCGCCTTCACCTGCACCGCCTTCGCCTCATACCTCGCACTCGGCTCCGTCAGCGCCATCGTCATTATCAACTCGCCACCGCATAGCTTCGGCAGTATCTCCTTCTTCTGCTCCTCCGTACCCCACTTCGCCACCGGCATGCCCCCAAGCACCACCGTCGATACGAACGGCCCAGGTAAACACGCCCGACCCATCTCCTCTAACAACACCACCAGGTCAAGAAAGCTGAACCCTCCCCCTCCATACTGCTCAGGGAACGGAAGCCCCACCCACCCCAGGTCCGCCATCTCCTTCCATAGCTCCGCTACATACCCCTTCTCCTCTTCCTCCATCTCTCGCACCAGCGTCTTCGGACACCTGTTCGCCAGAAAGTCCCGCGCAGACTTCCACAACATCTCCTGCTCTTCACTGTATGATAGGTCCATTTGTAGCTCCTTCCCTGATAGTCTCTAGCCTCTGGGCAAGCCCAGCCCCACCGTAGCCACCGTGTTCCGGGAGGCCTCGTTGGTGCCTCCCTCGATCGTCATGGCTATGGCGGCCAGGTAAAGGTACTTCATCCTGCCTCTCAGCCTGACCCACTTGGATTTCTCATCCAGCGGCCCGTACAGTCCCAGGACCTGCACGCCAAGATGACCAAGGCGCTGCAGCAAATTTCCACCAAAAGGCCTCATCTGGCAGGCTTCAGACACAATGGGCATGCCCTGGGTTGCCATCCAGTTCAATCTCAGCCCCAGGTTCCGTCCCACCTCAAACTCCGTAGCCATCTGGGCCAACCTGCTGCGAATGAGCGGGTCCTTACCCAGCGGCTGGCCGTCGACCTCGGTCTCCCTGCAATACTCGATCAGCATCTCCAGGTCCCGCCTACCACTGTTTATCAGCCAGAAGCCAAAGCTTTTCTCAGTGGCAACGCCGAAAAGCGCTACACCCCACCCCCCATTCACCGCCCCGAGCACGTTCTCCTTGGGAACCCTGACGTTGTCATAGAAGACCTCACAGAATGCGGGATGTCCGGTCATCTGTGGTATGCGGCGCATGCTGATGCCGGGGCTCTTCAGGTCGACCAGGAAGGTGGTGATACCTTTCTGCTTCTTAACGGCGGCCGGATCAGTCCGGGCGTAGACTATTGCCCAATCGGCATAGTGGGCACCGGTCTGCCACGTCTTCTGGCCGTTGAGAACAAACTGGTCACCGTCCTCCACAGCCCTCAACTGCAGGTTGGCCAGGTCTGAGCCGGCATTGGGCTCGCTCATTCCAACGTCCCACTGCACCTCTCCACGGGCGATAGGCGGAAGGAACTTCTGCTTCTGCTCTTCTGTGCCAAACTGCAGGATCATGTCCCCGGTCATCAGAGCAGCAGACACCGCCCAGTAAGGTGCCCCTCTGTAGATCAACTCCTGCTCCAGAATGAAACGCTTCATCATCGGAGCCTCTTGACCGCCATACTGCTTGGGCCACTGCAGTCCAAGCCAGCCTTCAGCCGCCAGTTTGCGCCTCAACTCAAGGTCAAACTGGTGCAACTCCTCATCAGCTTGCTCGTTGTGCCCGTCAGGATCCACGCCCAGCCAGCCCTCTGGCAACACCTCATCCAGGAAGTCCTGTACTTGCTTCCGAAACGCCTCTTCCTCACCGGTAAAACGGAAGTCCATTGCGCTCCTTTCCGTTTCAAGACCTGAAGTCCGACTGCCGGGCTGTAGCGTGATGTTGGCGGCCGCGAATCCATCCCGGGGACAGGTCACCCAACCCCAGTCCCCCGCAAGCCCCAATCCTCCTGATCATAGAGGCCGGCACCCCGCCGGGTGCTGCCTTTCAGGTATGAGCCACACCCGAACGGGCGCTTCTAGACCTGCTTGGGCAAACCCAGTCCGAATCTGCCTGCAATGTGGTTCTTGGAAGTCTCGGTGGTGCCGCCGGCCATGGTGAATGACAGCGAACTGAGGTAAGTGTGCCTCATCCTGCCCCCAATCTGAACCCACTTGGAGTCCTCGTTCAGCGGCCCGTACAGTCCAAGAACCTGCTGAGCAAGGTTGGCGAACCGCTGGGCCAGCGCTCCACCATGCACCTTGATCTGGCAGCTCGGCTTAATGGTCTGAATACCCTGCGTTGCCATCCACTTCAGTTCATGGCCCAGGTTCATGCCGACCTCAATCTCGATAGCGGCCTGCGCCAGTCTGTTGCGTATGATGGGGTCTTCCGATAGCGGCCGGCCATCAACCCTGGTCTGCCGGCAATACTCGACCAACTGCTCCAGATACCGCTTCGTGTTGTATATTATGAACAGCCCGTAAGTCCTCTCAGCCTGGAAGGCGTGCAACAGTATCTGCCATCCGCCGTTCTCTTCCCCAATCAGGTTCTCTTTGGGTACCCTGACGTTGTCAAAGAAGACCTCGCAGAATGCCGGGATGCCCGTACACTGCTCTATCTGCCGCATGCTGACTCCGGCACTCTCCAGGTCAACTATGAACACGCTGACACCCAGGTGCTTGTCAGGGGCAGTCCTTGCGTAGACCGCCTCGTACTTCGCATGATGACCGCCGCTGGACCAGGTCTTCTGGCCGTTGAGGACGTAGCAGTCGTCCTCCTTAACGGCCTTCAACTGCACGTTGAAAGTATCGGTACCGGCATTGGGCTCGCTCATTCCTATGGCCCACTTCACCTCGCCCCGGGTTATGGGCGGGATGAACCTTTGCTTCTGCTCCTCAGTACCGAAATGCAGCAGCAGGTCAGCCTGCGCTATGGCCAGGTCCATTCCTGGTGAGCCACGATAGGCCAGCTCCTGCAGCAGCACCATCTCTTTCCACAAAGTTGCCTCCTGACCACCCCACGCCTTGGGCCAGGTCAGACCTATCCAGTTCTTCTCTCCCAGCTTGCGCCACATGTCCAGCGCAACCGGATACACGTCCTCTCTTGATTCTTCCTCGGGCCCAGGATCCACACCCAGCCAACCAGCCGGCAGCTCCTTCTCGAGGAACTCAATCACCTCTTTGCGGAAAGCCTCTTCCTCTTCAGTGTAGCGAAAGTCCATTGCTCTCCTTTCCCCCGTTGGCGAGCTAGAGTCCCAGTTCCTGAGCTACGATTTCACGATGGTAGTCCGCATCACCAAAGTAAAGCTCACCAGCCTTGGCACGCCTGAAATACAGCTCCAGATCATGGTCCTTGGTGAACCCTATGGCACCATGTATCTGGTGCGACTGCGCCGCCACCCGACGGTATGCCTCGCTCAGCCACCCCTTGATCACCGATATCTCCTTGGTGCACCCTATCCCCTCACTCAGCATCCACGCCGCCTTGTGCAGACTTACCCTCGAACTATCTACGTCTATCGACATGTCTGCCAGATAGTGCTGGATTATCTGAAAACTCCCTATCGGCCGGTCAAACTGTACCCTCTCCTTGGCATAATCTATCGTCATCTCCAATACCTGCTGCGCTCCACCCATCATCTCAGCACACTTCGCCAGCGCCGCCCACCCCATCACCTCCTTCACCAGCCCCCACCCCTTGTCTACCTCTCCCAGTACGTCAGCCTTCGACACCTTCACCCTGTCAAACGTCACCTCACACTGCTTGTCCCCTGCCATCGTACTCAGCAACTGCATGCTTATCCCTGCACTCTTCGCATCCACCACAAACAGCGTGATCCCTTCCTCAGCATCAGCCTTCTCCGCCGTCCTGGCTACAACTATCATCTTGTCCGCTACGTTAGCGTCATTCACAAATAGCTTCGTCCCGCTTATGACGTATCCATCACCCTCTGCCGTCGCCTTCACCTGCACCGCCTTCGCCTCATACCTCGCACTCGGCTCCGTCAGCGCCATCGTCATTATCAACTCGCCACCGCATAGCTTCGGCAGTATCTCCTTCTTCTGCTCCTCCGTACCCCACTTCGCCACCGGCATGCCCCCAAGCACCACCGTCGATACGAACGGCCCAGGTAAACACGCCCGACCCATCTCCTCTAACAACACCACCAGGTCAAGAAAGCTGAACCCTCCCCCTCCATACTGCTCAGGGAACGGAAGCCCCACCCACCCCAGGTCCGCCATCTCCTTCCATAGCTCCGCTACATACCCCTTCTCCTCTTCCTCCATCTCTCGCACCAGCGTCTTCGGACACCTGTTCGCCAGAAAGTCCCGCGCAGACTTCCACAACATCTCCTGCTCTTCACTGTATGATAGGTCCATTTGTTGTCCCCCTTCTCCTGATTTACTTCTTTGGCGCCGGCCTGGGTTCCCTGGGAAGCCCCAATCCCATGGCGATGGCATTGCGGGCCACCTCAGTGGTGCCAGCAGCGATGGTGTTGCAGATGGTGCTCAGGTACAAATGCTTGAACCTGCCTCCCAGCTTGGTCCACTTGTCCTTCTCGGGGTCCATCTGTCTCCAGTTGCCCCCAACCGAACCCAGTTGACTGTAGTGACCCATGATTTGCATTCCAAGCTGGGCCACGCGCTGGGTTATGATTCCACCAAGCACTTTTATGTAATTGGCAGTGGCCACTACGTCGCCGCCTGTAAGCGCCAGATAGTTCAGTTTGTAGCCCATATTGCGAGCGACTTCCTGCTGAATAACGAGGTCAGCCAGCCTGTTCCGAATCAGCTTGTTCTTGGACAGCGGCACCCCGTTTACTTCGGTCTCCTTGCAGTACTGCACCAGCAGGTCAAGGTCTCGCTTGATGTTGATCAGGAGCATGACGCCGTAGCTTCGCTCGTGGCTGAGCGCGGCCATGGTTATCTTCCAGCCGCCGTTTATCTCTCCCAGCAGGTTCTCCTTGGGGACCTTGGCGTTGTCGTAGAACACCTCGTTGAAAGCCCCCAAACCAGTCATCATGGTCAGACGCCTCATGGTAATCCCCGGAGTGTTCTTGTAGTCGACCAGGAGTATGCTGATCCCCCTGTGTCTGGCAAGCTCCGGGTCCGTCCTGACGTACACGGGAGCCAAGTCGGCCCGGTGGGCGGCACTCTGCCAGGTCTTCTGCCCGTTGAGTATGAAGTAATCGCCCTGCAGTTCCGCCTTCAACTGGAGGTTGGCCAGGTCTGAGCCGGCATTGGGCTCGCTCATGCCTGTGGCCCCCTTGACCTCTCCACGTACCATCATCGGTATGTACTTCTGCTTCTGCTCTTCGGTGCCGAACCCCAGGATCAGGTCCCCCATACCACCGATGAACTGGTACGCATCCAGTCCCGGTGCCCCGCGATAGGTTATCTCCTGTTCCAGGATCATCTGCTTCCACAGGGGCTGTTCCTGGCCTCCGTACTTCTTGGGCCAGGTCAGTCCCAGCCAGCCCTTGGCTGCCAGCTTCTTCTGCATGTCCTGGCTGACGTCGTGGATCTCATCGAAGGCATCCTCGTGGTACATGTCTGGGTCTACGCCCGGCCAGTCGGACGGCAATTCCTTGTCGAGGAACTCCTTTACCTCTTTTCGGAATGCCTCTTCCTCATCGGTAAAGCGAAAATCCATAACCTCTCCTTTCCAGCGACGTTGGCTCTAGAGTCCCAAACCCTTCGCCACCACCTCGGAATGATATGCGGTATCCCCAAAGGCCACCTCCCCCAGCTTGGCCTGCTTGAAGTACAAATGCATGTCGTGATCGTGCTGAAATGCTATGGCACCGTGTATCTCATGGCCCAAAGACGTCATCCGCTTGTATGCCTGGTTCACCCAGGCTTTGGCCAAAGACACTTCCATGGCACACGGCAGGTGCTCGCTGACCATCCAGGCTGCCCTGTAGGTCATGTTGCGGCATGCGTCCAGGTCGTTGAGCATGTTGGCGCAATGGTGCTGGATAGCCTGAAAGGCGCCTATGGCCCGCCCGAAGGCCACTCTCTCCTTTGCATAAGAAACAGTCATCTCCATGACCTGCTCGGCCCCCCCCAGCATCTCAGCGCATTTGGCTGCAGCCGCCCGGTTCATAGCTTTGTGTATGTAGTCCTGCCCCCGGTCTAGCTCACCCAGAACATCCCCTTTGGCCACCCTGACCTCGCTGAACTTCACCTCGCACTGCCTCTCTCCACCCAGCGCCGGGAGAAGACTGCAGCTCACCCCTGGGCTCCTGGCATCAATCAGGAAAAGAGTGACGCCTGCCCCGGTCTTGGCCGCACATATCAAGTAGTCGGCAACGTGAGCATCCGAGACAAAGAGCTTGGTGCCGCTAATGACGTAGCCATCCCCTGCATCCTTAGCCTTCGCCTCAATGAAATCAGGAGAATACGTGGCCTGCGGCTCAGCCAGGGCTAGAGTAACGATGAGCTCGCCCCTGGCCAGTCCGGGCAGCAGCCGCTGCTTCTGCTCCTCGCTCCCGGCATCCAGAATGGTATAAGCACCAAGCACTACGGTAGAGAAGAAAGGCCCCGGCAGACACGCCCGCCCCATCTCCTGCAACAGGATGGCCAGGTCCATGAAGCTTGCTTCGGAGCCACCGTATTTCTCCGGCAGTACCAGTCCCATCCAGCCCAGATCAGCCATCTTCTTCCACAGCTCTGGCGGATAGCCCTTCTCGTCTTCGGCGATCTCCTTGACAAGCGTCTTGGGCAATTCGTTGGTGAAGAAATCCCTGGCACTCTTTCTCAGCATCTCCTGTTGTTCGCTCAGACTGAAGTCCATTCCGTACTCCTTCCGGTCCCGAAAGCGGGGTTATTTCCTGGGCAGACCCAGCCCGGTGGTGGCCATGGTATTCCTGGCAATCTCGGACGTACCACCCGCCAGGCTGTCACCCGCAGTCCAGAGATACCAGCGCCGCATATTCGCCCGCAGCCTGGCCCACCTGTCGGCCTCCCCCCAATAAGCATAAGGACCCATTACCTGCATGCCCCTGTCGAAGAAGCGCATGCCCATGTCATCGGCCAGCACCTTGGCTGCAGAAGCCTCGTAGGTAAGCGGCATTCCCCTGTCTATCTTCCAGCCGACGTTCCAGAAGACCTGACGGCAGGCCTCGATCTCAATGGCACTGTCAACCAGCTTGGCCCTGACCGAGGGGTCTTCGGACAGCAGCTTGCCGTTGACGCGAGTCTCCCTGGCATATTCCGCCAACTCTTCGGTGATCTTCTTGCAGAAGGCCGGCTTGGGGAAACGGGCCCAGAACCTGTCAAACTCCAGCGTCTTGGCCAGGTGAATCACTCCCTGGTTCTTCTCCCCCAGGAGGTACTTCTTAGGGATGCGCACGTTGTCCATGAATACCTCGCTGTGGAAGATGTCTCCCAACATGCTGGTCATCGGCTGCACCGTTACGCCGGGCAGACTCTTGTCGAGAAGCAGCAGGCTTATGGACGCATACTTGGGCACGTTTGGATCGGTCTCAGTCCTGACAAACAGGAAGCCGTAGTCCGACAGGTGCGCCAGGGCGCTCCAGACCTTCTGACCGTTGACCACGAAGCAATCGTCCTGCTCTACGGCCGTCGTCCGCAGCGCCAGCAGGTCGGAGCCGGCGTCCGGCTCGCTCATGGCCAGCCAGAGCAGCGTCTCGCCCCTGCCAATGCCAGGCAGGAATTCCTGCTTCAATTCCCCGCTGCCCAGGTCCAGGACGGTGTTGCTCATCGACCAGCATATGGCAGCCGCTGCCCATGGCACCCTGGCATACGCCAACTCTTCGAAGAGGATCAGAAGGTCCATCCAGGGGCGCTCCTGACCGCCGTATTTCTTCGGCCAGGTCAAGCCTATCCAGCCCTTGCTGCCCAGAAGGCGAACAAACTCAAAGGAGAAAGCACCGTGCCCCCAGGAGTCTTCGCCGCTTTGGGTAGGGAACTTGTCAGGGGGATTGTCTTTGAGGAACTCCTTAATCTCTTGCTGCCACGCCTGTTGCTCTTTGGTGAAGCCAAACTCCATTTGCCCTCCTTGGGGACATTTCTCGCCACCCCGAATGTCTCAGAGAAGACTGATACTGCTGCCGAAATCACATCCCGCATGGGCAGGCCTCTTGACCTGCCCATGCGTCTAAGTCGTTGATGAGCTACCGCTGACCCGGCCTCACGAACAGCACGGACCGGCAACCCAGGTCCGGCAACTCGCTATGAAGCAGGACCAACGATGGTCACGGAAGCCTGGAACATGCCAGGTGTGCCACCCTGGGAATGGGCCAGGCCGTACTTCGGGTTCTTGAGCTGGCGGTCACCAGCCCGCCCCAACTGCTGGTTATAGAGCTCGTATATCATCCTGAGTCCGCTGGCACCGACCGGATGGCCAAAGGACTTCAGCCCGCCGTCCGTGTTGACCGGCAGGTCTCCCGTCAGAGTGAAGGACTCCTTCTCCACCTCTTCTGGCCCCTTGCCACGCTCACAGAATCCCAGCGACTCGTATATTATCAGCTCTGTAATGGTAAAGCAGTCGTGGACCTCAGCGGAGCCTATCTCCTTGCGTGGGTCCTTTATGCCCATCTGGTCATAGGCCTGCTGGGCTGCCACCCAGGTCTCATCCCAGAAGGTGATGTCAACGTCAGGCCGGAACTTCCCCTTGAACGGGTCGATGCGGCCGACCGCCAGGCCGACGCCCTTGATCATCACGTAGTCCTTGGTATAGCTCTTGGCCCTGTCCGCACGGGTGATTACGGCTGCCGACGCCCCGTCGGTAACCGGACAGCAGTCGAACAGTCCCAGCGGCCATGCAATCATGGGGGCATTGATAGCCGTCTCCAGGGCTATGGCCCTCCTGAAATGGGCCTTGGGATGCAACGCGCCGTTGGCATGGTTCTTGACGGCGATCTTGGCTATGGTTTCCTTGCCCTTGTCAAACGGGATCTTGTACTTCTCAAAGTACTGCACCGCCGACTTGGCAAAGGAGGCAGGCGCCGAGCCGACCACGGAAATCGGGTGCATCGAACCCGGCATCTCCAGAGCCCCGCTGCCGTAGTCCTTCAGCTTTTCAAAGCCCACGCAGAGCACTGTGTCATACATGCCCGAGGCCACAGAGAAAGCACCCACCCTGAGCGCCTCCGCCGCGGTGGCGCAGTTGTTCTCCACCCGGGTAGCCGGGATCCTGTCGAGCTGAAGCGCCTCGGTCACCGTGGCGCCGGTCCACATACTGGAGGAGACATTCCCCACGAATACCGCCTCTATGTCCTTGGGGCCCACCCCGGCGTCCTCATACGCCTCATAGCAGCTCTCGATGATCAAATCAGGAACCCCCATGTTCCACAGGTCCCCGTAGCGGGTACAACCCATACCGATTATGGCAACTTTGTCCTTTATGTCACCCATTTTCTCCTCCTTCTTATCGGACTGGTTTGACCTTCCAGGCATAGGCAGAGACATCACCCTGCCGCTCCAGCTTCCTGAAGGTCATCTCCATCGGTTGCCCAACCTTCATGTCTTCGATATTGCCGAAGTCCGTCATCTCGAGCTCCATTCGGGCACCGCCCTCGAAGTCGATGATCGCTCTGCCCAGTGGTGGGTCAGTGACCTCAGGAATAGTGGGTATCGTGTCTGCACTGAAGCTGTATACGGTGACCTTCTGGTCAAGAAGCCTCACCTGCTGGTAGTCGTCCTTGGAATAGCACTTGGGGCATATCCTCCTGATGGGGAACTCGATCCAGCCGCACTGGTTGCACTTGCTGGCATGGAGCTTGAACATGGAGTTCCGCTCCCTCCACAACTGCGCCAGACCGGGGACGATCGGAGTAATTCGGGTCGGCTCCACGTGGAAGAGGTGACGCAGTCTCAAGTACTTGAGGTAGCTCGGAAGTTCCTTCTTCGACGCCAGATAGCCAAGCACACCGTGACGGTCTCTGACCTTCTCTATCTCGTCAGTCACCTTGAAAAGCAGCACGTCAACGCCATCGCCGTAGCCAGCTACCAGTAGGGTGTCCCCCGCCTTGGCCTGCTCGAGTGCAGCCACCAGCAGCATCAGCGGGAAGGCGGCGCCGGTATTGCCCATCTGGTTGAACAGTGAGTCCTGCACCTGGGTCTTGGCGTCAAACTTCAGAGAGGTAGCCACGGCGCCATGTGACCTCGCATCCGGAGCGTTATGGACCAGCTTGGAGATGCCGCCAGGCTCCAGCCCGAACTTCTTCATGGCAGCACTGATGGCCTTCTGCATCATGGGCTGGTACCCTTCGGCCAGAGAAAACCTGTCGCTCCAGCTATGGACGAAGATGTCGCTTGCCGGCCGCCACAGGTCGGTGAAGTCACTGGTCTGAGTATATGTACCTTCCAGAGTGGCAATTACATTGGCATCCTCCATCAGGAGCGCAGCCGCCCCGTCACCCATACTTGATTCCTGCGGCGACAGTGGAGACCCCAGCCTGCACTCAGAGGCCGACACCAGGACTTTCTTGGCCGAGCCGGCTTTAATGGCGTCCGCGGCCATCATCAGTGCGCTCGTTCCGCCTCTCAAGGACGCTGCCACATCTGTCGTGAAGGTGTTATCGCCAAAATCGAGAGCTGAGGCAGCCACCGCGGCCAACTGCTTCTCGGCAAAAGGCGAGCTACAGGATGCGTTTATCAGCCCGCCGATTGACTCGCGGTCCGTTCCCTTAGTACAGTCAAGGATGGCATCCACTGCCATAGTGAGAGCATCTTCGTCTGCACCTGCTACCGACCGCTCTCCTGCACCCCTCTGGTTAAGCAACTTACCCATTTCTGCCCGGGTAAGTCTATAAAGGGGTACATACGCACCATACGAACAGATACCTACCATTTTCCCTCCTTTATGTTTCTCTTGTTCGCCATAGAGCACTTGGGAGCATCAATGCCCGGCACTTATCTCCTTCATAGCTTGCTTGTAGGCGTCACCTTTGAGAAAGTCCAGCCGCCTGATGCCACGCGGGTCTATCACTTCCCTGATGAGATGCAGCTCCTCTTCCGTAGGTGGCGGGGTATTGGGTACGGGACCGGGCATAACCAGCTCGAATCCGGTGTTCTGCGCCACCTGCCCGGGTGTGACCCCGGTGTGCACCGACTTCAGCCGCATCCGTCCCGTCTCCTCCTCAAAGTCAAGCACGCCCAGGTTGGAGAAGACCTTTTCCACCCCGCCATACCTTATGCCACCGCCCTTTCTCTCCGGGCCGTGCCCGTATCCACAGATGAAATCCACCTTCTCCACAAACACGCGGGTGCTGTGGTTGTTGACCACATAGTAGACGCGGCTCCCGTTTGTGGTGTTGTCGGGCACCCCCCTGGCTGCGGCCAGAACAGCCGTCGGCTTGTGCCAGTCGCCGATGACCGAGATGTTCATGTTGCCGGACCCGTCGATCTGGGCCGGCGTCATGAGGACGTTCAGCTTGCCCCTCAACTGGAGATCGAATACTTCCTCCGCGTAGAAGGGAATCTCGGTACATTCCTCAGGGGGCTGGTCAGGTGGAAACGGGAACCTGAGGTCTGATAACCACACCCAACCCTTCCTGCCCTTGACCTGCTGGGCAATCGCCAGGTCGGGTGCGTATAGCCTTTGGGCCAGTGCAACTGCCACCAGAGAGCAGTTAGTGATGCTCATGATAGCTATCCCGTCCTCAGGGCCGAACGCCCTGGCTATCTGGCTAACTATCTGCTCTTCTAGTGTGTAGCTCTCAGCCTCTTTTGCCACTGGATTCCCGATATAAGCTAAGTCGCCTTTCCTATCAGCTTGACATACGCCGCCTGGTCTCGAGCACCGTCAACGTACCTGGCCAGGTACTCCTTGAAGGTCTTCTCATCGGCGGCAGCCTGGGAGTATTCAGCCAGGTGAGTACCGTCCCAGTCGTAGTCGGGATAACAGTCCCCGGGGTGGGCGCCATAGGGTGCCTGCACCACGCCGTTAACCCACAACCTGCCGATCTGGGCGCCACAGGGGTCTGCCTTGAGTTCGGCCAGGGGGACCACCCTCTCCGCAGAGAGGAATGTCCTGTCGGCCGCCCTGGCGATCAGAGGATCAAAATAGGGCTCACCCAGTATCAGTCCGTAGCCGCTCGGGTCGGCCACGTTGACGTGGATGAGGGCAACGTCTGCCTTCAGGGCCGGCATGGCCACCAGCTTTTCTCCCGTATAAGGCGCCTCAAAGGTGACCATTTCGGGGTTCACCTTGAGCAGATCGGTACCGAGACCGCACCGGGTAGGGTAAAAAGGCAGTCTTTCCGCAGCAGCCTTTATCCCGAGGCGGCATAGCTGCTCTGAAAGCTCCATCATCTGTATGGCGGCATTCAGACGGGCCCTGCGGTAGTTGCCGGGTTGGCCCGGAGCGCCCTCAAAGGAGACGAAGGGGCATATGAGCTTCCGTATCTTGCCCGCCCCGATGAGAAGGTCGACGTCTATGCCGGCGAAGGAGACTACGGTCAGGTCCCTGAGCCTGGACCGAGCGATCTCTCTTACCAGGGCCATGGGCCGTCTCGATGCCCCCCAGCCCCCGATAACGACAGTATCCCCGTCATGAATCTGAGCGATTGCCTGCTGGGGGACCAACCTCTTGTCTAGCACGCCGTTCTCCAGGCGGGAATCACGGTGCCCGTTCGGTAAGGATTATACAGTATGGGCAATTTGGATTTCAAATCTGGAGAGGGGCACCCGATTGGAGGGCATGGCGCCGCCAGCCGCGGAAGACAGGGGCCGTGGAACGAAGTCAGCACCGGAGTTGCGGCATCACTTCGGCGAAGTGCATGCGCCGTTCATCCGGCCGTGGGGGGCCGGACCTCACTCGTCCTCATCTGCCTCGGGGCTGTACTCCAGGCGGGGCAGCAATGCCGACCTTTCGCCCCCCTTCTTGGCTTTGGCAGGCAGAGCCTTTATTGCCTCAGTCAGCCCCGGCAGAATCTTCTGAAGCTGGTCGCCCTTGAGTTCGAGCACCAGCCCTCTAACCCCGGCCTCCCAGAGCGACTGAATCTCCTTGTCTCCCAGTTCCTTCTGCGTCGATACCAGCAGCGGCCTGTCCACGGCGCCTGCCAGCCGATGGCATTGCATCATCTCCGCCACCGTCAGGTACTTGCCTTCACCGCGGAGATCGAGTAACACCGCTTCCACCGAAAGCTGGCTGATGGCGCACACCAGACCCTCTTCTTCGCCCGGGTCGACCTTCAGTACCTTGCCTACCTCCTCATCCTCCAGGAGCAGCCCTGCCGGTGCTGTGGACGCTTCCAAGACGACGAAATCTCCACCGGCCTCCCCCAGCCGCTCCACGTACCCTTCGCTGATTGCGTCCGGCCACACGCCCCAGGGCATATCCCCAACAGCCTCGGCAATCTGGCCCAGAGTCTCCTCTTCCAGGCGCTTGCCGCGCTGCAGAATGGCATCGACTCCACCGCCAGCAAGCTGCTCTATCCGGCCCCTGTCACCCTGGGGCAGACAGGCGATAACCAGCATCTGCTTCGGACGCTCTTCACGCGCCGCCCGAAAACCCATGGGCTGGACTGTATTCTCGTAGATGTGTCGCAGTTGCTCCATCAGCTTGCTCATGCGAATTCCTTTCTCGAGCCGGGGGTCAGATTCACACTGGTTTGCGGCTCCTGAGCGGGGTATGGTCGGCGACGTCAGATAGCATACAGTCCGGCGCCGTCACGCGTCAAGCGACGCCTTCGTATCCGGTGGTACCGTTATGTCAACCTGCCTGTCAGGGATTGGGGCGGGCAAACGCCGACAACATCGCCACGTCGGCGAAGTTGATCCGGCCCCGCTCGCCGAGATGAGACTGTTTCGAGACCCTTTCTTCACCCTCCTTACCCGCCACTCAACCCCCCAGGTGGTAGGCTAACACCAGCGGGATGCACATCGTGTACGGAAAGGAGGTAGCACCATGCGGATTCTGCTCAAAATCAGCATGCCCGTTGAGGTCGCCAATGCGCGCATGAAGGACGGCAGCTTCCCCAAAATAGTCCAGTCGATCCTGGCCGACCAGAAGCCCGAAGCGGCCTACTTTGCCGAAGAGGACGGGAAGAGGACGGCTTTCATCGTCGTCGACCTGCAGGACCCCTCACAAATACCGGCGGTGGCCGAGCCTTGGTTTCTGGCATTCAATGCCCAGGTCGAACTGCACCCGGCAATGTCACCCGAGGACTTGATGAAGGCCGGACCCGGTATTGACCAGGCGGTCAAGAAGTACGTCTAGGTCCCTCAGAGTCTGAGTCAGAACCAGCCTCGAGGGCTAGTTCTTGTCGTCCTTGAAGTTGATGTACCAGTGTGTTCCGTTGCAGAACGGCTTGTTGGCCGACCCTCCACACCTGCACAGCGTATAGTGCTCCTTCGACTCGGGCTGGTAGCCCTCGGGGTCCTTGAGTTCAGGGCCCCCTACAACACGATGTGGTCCGTCCCTGGAGACTGTGATCGACGGTTCACGCTCCTGGTCCTTGTGCAGGACACCGTCCATCGAGTAGCTCAGCGCGCCGGATGGACACAACCTGACTGTGGCTGCTATCTCTTCGGGGCTGGCCGAGTCGGGTTCTATCCACGGCTCCTTCCCCATGACAAAAACGGACGGTAGATTGTCGGTACAGTACCCCGAGTGAGCGCAAACACCCCGGTTGTCATGAATGGTAATCCGCCGGCCCTCATAATGGTCCAGTCTGTCGGGCACTCTATCATCAAGCTTGGCACTGCGAAAGCCGATTCGCGCATGCGTCCCGTCGCAAAAAGGTTTGTTGGCCGAACCACCGCACCGGCAGAGATACATTTCCGGTCTCGTTTGGATTGCCTCTCCTCTGGAGTTCTTGAAATCGCTCAGGTTCCTGACCAGGTAAGGTCCATTCGGCGTGGGCTCGATAGTCGGCTTGTTGTGCTGCTTTGAGGTCTCCATTGCAGTCACTCCTTTCGTAGCAGGCTCCGGCTCGCGGCGCGAACACGCGGGAGGGCCAGACCAGAATAGCAGCCCAGAGGTTAAGAACTGGTTTCCGGCAGTTGCAGAAAGGTCTCAGGCCCACAGAGGGACACTCGCCTGTCACGGTGGGCATGGTTGCAGCCGGTTGCCCGACAAGGCGCCACGATACGGAACCTCATCCGGGACGGCGAAGGGTCCGGTCCATCGCCAGAGTGCGGGCAATGTGGCAGGTTCCAGGAAGCCGGACCGGCAACCACGAAATGTCACAACTTTTTGACAATTCGCCGAGAGATTATATGACTTCGCCAAGCCCAAACGGCTAGGGTGGATATTTGCCTGCCGCAAGCAGAAGGCGAACCGCGTGCGCCGGGCCTGGCGACGGTTCCGGTTTCAGACGCGGCGGTGCCGGGGCCGATGCGCACGCTTCAGTGGAAGAGGAGGCAAACATGGGAATCTGGCTGATCGTGGGACCAATTGCAGCGTGGCTGCTTGTATACTGGCTTGGCTCCCTCGCCCTGGAGGCAAGCGGGTTGGAACGGCGCAAGGCCCGTTTTCAGGCCCTGTCAGCCATCACGGGTACGGGCTTCACCACGGGAGAGACAGAGTCCGTGGTGAACCACCCAGGGCGGCGGAGAATCGTGTCCTGGCTGATACTGCTCGGCAGCACCGGAATGCTGGGCTTTCTCATTGCGCTGATTGTGGCCATAGGGCGGGGTCTGGGCAAACCGTCACCTCAATCCATCGGCATCCTGGCCGGTCTGGTTGCGTTCATCGTACTGGTCAACCTGTCGGGGGTCCTGGGTCGCATCAACAACCTGGTACTCGGCCTGGTCCGCAGGCCACCCGGCCGGCCGCTGCTCATGGGCGAGGAAGTGGTGCACCGGGCAGGCCCATACGGCGTGGTGCGGCTTTCGGTGGGCACGGAGGCGGCAGAACGGAGAGTGACCGTGGGCGACACCGCGCTACACCGCACGGGGGTCGCAGTCCTGGCTGTGGAGCGGAAGGGTGCGGTGATACCTTTCCCGGCGGCAGAGGAACAGCTTTCACCGGGGGACCGGCTCCTGTGCTACGGTGAAGTGGACAGCATCACCGGCCTGTA
>CAZTYW010000031.1:0-21046 GCA_964617695.1 uncultured Dehalococcoidia bacterium | reverse complement strand
TCGACGCACTCAACCGTGATCAGCGGCTCCAGTGCCGCGCAGTTGATGTCGAGGTTCTCCGCAGCCAATCCTCCCTGGCGGGGTTCAGGGGAGGTCGGTGCCAGGCTGCAGTCCGCCACGGCGAGGTGGTGGCGGTCGGGCCGCCGCGGAGCGCCCAGTTGGGGTTGGCCATCGACCTGGGCACCACCAAGATTGCCGGCTACCTGGTCGATTTGAGCACCGGCCGGAGATTGGGTGCGAAAGGGATCGTGAATCCTCAGATGACGCGCGGTGGAGATATCATCAGCCGCATCGACAGGGCCGCAGACTCGCCGGCCGAGGGTGCGCGGCTACAGAAGCTGGCCGTTGGGGCGCTCAACGGACTGGCCGTTGACCTGTGTGAGGATGCCGGCTCCAGGACGGAGGAGATACTGGAGGCAGTTGTGGTAGGCAACACTGCCATGCATCACCTGTTCCTGGGCCTGCCGGTAGGTCAGCTTGCTGCGTCACCGTTTGTACCCGTTGTCAGCACGGCGCTTGATGTCAAGGCCCGGGATGTGGGCTTGCGCATTGCCCCGGGGGCGTACGTCCATCTGCTGCCGAACATCGCTGGCTTCGTGGGCGGCGACCACGTGGCAATGCTGCTGGCTACGAAGGTGTGGCAGACTGACGGCCCGGTGCTGGCCCTGGACATTGGAACCAATACTGAGGTCTCGCTGGTTACAGACGGAGAGATCAGGTCGGTATCCTGTGCCTCCGGGCCTGCCTTCGAGGGCTACCACATAAAGCATGGTGCCCGGGCCGTCACCGGGGCAATCGAAAGGGTCCGCATAGTAGGTGACGAAGTCTGGTACCAGACTATTGATGGAGCGCTGCCTGTTGGCATTTGCGGGTCAGGTATGGTGGATGCCCTGGCCCAGCTCTATCTCACCGGCGTCGTTGACGAGAGTGGCAGGATGAACGACGGTCACCCTTGCGTCCGCACCCGTCAGAAGCGACGCGAGTTTGTGCTGGTCAGCGGTGAAGGAGGACAGGGTGGTCTACCCATCGTCCTTACGCAGAAGGACGTGCGCCAGCTGCAGCTGGCCAAGGCGGCCATTCGGACTGGCATACAGGTGCTCCTGGAAGCCGGCGGTTGCTCTGAAGAGGGGATCAAGCAGGTCATAGTTGCAGGCGCCTTTGGCAGCTACATCGATATGTCCAGTGCAGTGGCCATTGGCATGTTGCCCTCGATACCGCTGGACCGCTTTCGGCAGGTGGGCAACGCAGCCGGCGCCGGTGCCAGGTTGGCCCTGCTGTCGGTCAGTGAGAGGGCTCAGGCCCAGGCGGTGGCCTCCCGGGTCCGCTACGTAGCATTGGGCACGGCGCCCGGCTTCGCTCAGACCTTCATTCAGGCAGGCTACCTTGGGCGGTACAGGATAGTCCAGGGTGAGCGCCGGGACATTCCTTAGACCCGACCGGCCACGTTTGCGCCCGGCACAGACCTGGTCGGCTCTCACTCCTGTCTGGCCTGCTTCTGCAAATGGTACAGCTTATTCAGGGCCTCAATAGGGGTAAGCGAGTCCAGATCGAGTGCCAGCAGCTCGTCCAGCGTCGGGGGCCTCCGCCCGAATAAGGCGAGTTGCTGGGCGTCCGGTTGAGGCGCCAGGCGCTGCCGGCCTTTTCGCTTGCCGGGTGCACGCCGCTGGTGGTCGCCCTCCAGGTCGGCCAGTATCTCGTCGGCCCGATGCAGCACCGCCTTCGGCAGGCCCGCCAGTTGGGCCACGTGGATGCCGTAGCTCTTGTCGGCCCCGCCGGGGATAACCTTGCGCAAGAAGACTACCTTTCCGCCTTCTTCGGTCACCGCCACGTTGAAGTTCTTCACTCTTGGCAGGAAATTGGCCAGTTCCACCAGTTCGTGGTAGTGGGTGGCGAACAGGGTCTTTGCCCCCAGCCTGGGATTGTTGTGGACGTACTCGGCAACGGCGCAGGCGATTGACAGTCCATCGTACGTACTGGTGCCCCGTCCGATCTCGTCAAGGATAATCAGCGAGCGCGCCGTCGCATTGTTGAGGATGTTGGCTGTCTCCACCATCTCTACCATGAATGTGGACTGGCCGGCGGCCAGGTCTTCCTGGGCTCCAATCCTGGTGAAGATGCGGTCGACCAGGCCGATGGTGGCTGAATCGGCAGGCACGAAGCTGCCGATCTGGGCCAGGAGTACGATCAGGGCTACCTGGCGGAGGTAAGTGGACTTGCCGGACATATTGGGTCCGGTGAGGATGATGAGTTGCGACTCTTTGTTGCACAGGTAGGTGTCGTTCGATATGAACGCCTCGTCGTCGAGGCTTTGCTCCACTACGGGATGACGCCCGCCGTTGATGGCGACGATGTCATCGTCGGTCAGCCTGGGACGGTTGTAGTTATGCCTTACCGCCACCTCGCCGAGGCTGGAAAGAACATCCAGGTGCGCCACGTTGTCGGCTGTTTCGAGGATGCGCTGTCTCCAGGCGGCTACCTGCTGGCATACCTGGCGGAAGATGCTGGACTCCAGCTCGGATATCCTGTCGTGGGCTGTCAGAATGCGCGACTCATATTCCTTGAGTTCCATGGTGAAGAAGCGCTCGGCTCCCACCAGCGTCTGCTTGCGAATGTAGTCGTCTGGCACATGAGGCAGGTTGGCGTTGCTGACTTCGATGTAGTAGCCGAAGACCTTGTTGTATCCCACCTTGAGGGACTTGATACCGGTGCGCTCCCTTTCCTTTCGCTCCAGGTTGGCCAGGTACTGCTTGGCATCCCTGGAGGCGCTACGAAGCTGGTCGAGTTCTGGCGAGAAGCCCTGCCTGATCACCTCGCCCTCGTCCAGGCTCATCGGGGGTTCATCGACAATTGCCTGCGAAATCAATGTCACCACCTCGTCGCAGGGCTGGAGGCCGGCTGTCAGCCGCTCAGGTGCCCTGCCCTCTTCCAGGACTGTCTTCACCCTGGGGACCAGTTCGAGGCTGTGCCGCAGCGCTACCAGCTCCTTTGGTGTGGCGTGACCCCCACCGACCCTGTTCACCAGCCGCTCAAGGTCGGCTATCTGACGGAGCAGAGCGCTTGTCCTGCCGCGAGCGATGTTGTCTTTGTGGAACGTCTCTACGCCATCCTGCCTTTCCACCAGTTGGTCCAGGTCAAGGAGCGGGTGCCCCAGCCATTTCCTGAGCAGCCTGCGCCCCATAGATGTCTGCGTCAGGTCGATGACCGAGAGCAGCGAGCCGGCGCTGGTCCCGAGGCGGCTGCTTTGAAACAACTCCAGGTTGCGACGCGTTTGTGCATCGAGCACCATATGCTTCTCTGTGGAGTAGGTAGCCAGGTGAGTCAGCAGGTTCAGGGCCCCTTTCTGGTTCTCTTGCAGGTAGCGGACCGTGGCTCCGGCTGCCCGGATGGCCAGAGGCAGATGGGCGCAGCCATAGCCCTCAAGCGTGGCCACGCCGAAGTGGTCCAGCAGGGTCTTGTTGGCCGTCTCAAACTCAAACCACCATTCATCCACTGGAGTCATTGACGCCAACTGGGCCGCGTCATCGAGGTCAAGGCCGCGGGGCAGAAGGACTTCGGAAGGCTGGAGCCGTTCCAACTCGGGGATGAGACCGTCAACAGGTAGCTCAGTGGTAGCGAACTCAGAGGTGGTGATGTCAACGTAAGCCAGCCCTGCGCGCTCATGCTCTACGACTACGCTGGCCAGATAGTTGTTGGTGCTGCCGTCGAGGAGGCTGGGCTCGATTATGGTCCCCGGTGTTACCACCCGCACAACATCCCTTTCCACCAGCCCTTTTCCAGCGGGAGTCAATTGCTCGCAGATCGCCACCTTATGTCCGCGGTTGATGAGTTTGCCCAGGTAGTTGTTGAGGGCGTGATGGGGTATGCCGGCCATGGGGACCTTGTGTCCCTTACCCATCCCTCTGGAGGTGAGGGTGATCTCCAGCACCCGGGAGACGAGCACTGCATCGTCATCGAACGTCTCATAGAAGTCACCCAGGCGAAAGAGCACTATGGTGTCAGGGTACTTCTGTTTTATCCTGAGGTACTGTTGTCGTATGGGAGTCAACTTCATCCCGCCGTTGTCATATTGTACTATATGGGAGCGAATGCGGAGCAAGTCTGCAGGCTGGCCAGAGCCGTTGCCTGAGGTCGGTGTGGGATCGCAGATTATAGACCCTCGCTTCCCGGCGAGGGTCCTCTCTCAGTGGAACGAGCAACGTCCTCTGTCTGCCCGCCGTCAGCTCTTGGGTCCCTGGGCCTCCAGGTTGACGGCGCAGACTTTAAGTTCGGGGATTTTAGCGACTGGGTCGAGGGCGGGGCTGGTGATGAGGTTAGTGGGGCTTTCGGCGAAGTGGAAGGACATGGTAACCACTCCGGGCGGTGAAGCCGGTGTCACCTTGGCTTTGGCTGTTATCTCGCCCCGACGTGACGCCACTTTGACAGTCTGGCCGTCCGAGATACCCAGTGCTTCGGCGTCTGCCGGGTTTATTTCTACCGTTTCCTCGGGGCGCAGTTTGGTCAGTCCCCTGACCTTGCGGGTCATGGTGCTGGTGTGGAAGTGGTACAGGCTGCGCTCTGTAGTGAGGATAAAGGGGTATTTATCATCGGGCTCTTCTGCCGGAGGTGTGTACTTCAGGGGCATAAACTTGCCCTTGCCCCGGGCAAAGGTGTGCTCGTGCAGGATGGGTGTCCCCGGATAGTCCTCAGTGGGGCAGGGCCACTGCAGGCCTCCCTTCTCCAGTCGCTGGTGGGAGATGCCGCCATAGCTGGGAGTGAGGCTGGTAATCTCCTGCATGATGTGTGACGGGTCTTCGAAGTCAAAGCCCTTGCCACCCATCCTCTCGGCTATCTGACAGGTGATCCACCAGTCCGGCCTGGAGTCACCGATGGGCTCTATTGCCTGGCGCACCCGCTGCACCCGGCGCTCGGTATTGGTGAAGGTGCCGTCTTTCTCGGCAAAGCTGGCTGCCGGCAGCACCACGTCGGCCAGGCGGGCGGTCTCGGTGAGGAAGATGTCCTGCACCACCAGGAAGTCGAGCTTGTCCAGTGCCTCACGGACATGCTTGGAGTCGGGGTCACTGAGCACGGGGTTCTCCCCGACCAGGTACATGGCCTTTATGTTTCCTTCCAGCACTGCGGGGAAGATCTCGGTCAGTGCCAGCCCGGCCGTCGGGCTCAAGGATACGCCCCAGGCATCCTCGAACTTCTGTCTCAGGTTGGGGTCGGTGACCGCCTGGTAGCCGGGGTAGACCGTTGGCAGGGCGCCCATATCACAGGCACCCTGGACATTGTTCTGACCCCTGAGCGGGTTTACCCCTGTCGACGGCTTGCCCACGTTGCCGGTGAGCATGGCCAGGTTGGCGGTGGCAATTACATTGTCGGTCCCGTGGCTGTGCTGGGTGATGCCCATGGCATACAGGATGGTGGAGGGTTTCTGGGTAGCATATATTCTGGCCGCCTGGGCTATTTTGTCCCGGGGGACTCCGGTAATCTTCTCCACGAAGTCCATGCCGAAGTCGCTCAGCGAGTCCAGGAAGGCCTCGTAGTTCTCACAGCGACTCCTGATGAAGGTCTGGTCAGCCAGCCCTTCATCCACGATGAAGCGCATCATGCCCATCAGCAGGGCCACGTCGCTGCCGGGGCGGTGCTGCAGCCACAGGTCGGCGGAGCGGCACAGGTCTATCTCCCTGGGGTTGGCCACGATGAGCTTGGCGCCGCGGCTGACGGCCTTCTTTACCTCCAGTCCGACGATGGGATGGGCTGAGGTGGTGTTGCTGCCGATGGACAGGATACAGCCGGCATCACCGATTTCATTGATGGAGTTGGTCATGGCACCGCTGCCGAAACACTGGGCCAGGCCGGCCACCGTGGGGGCGTGGCACAGGCGGGCACAGTGATCGATGTTATTGGTGCCCATCACCGCCCGGGCGAACTTCTGTATGACGTAGTTGTCCTCGTTGGTGCACTTGGCCGAGGATATGGCGGCAAACTGGTCACCTTTGTACTTCAGCAGATTGTCGGCTACCAGCTCCAGCGCCTCCATCCACGTCACCTCCATGAACTCCCCTCCCCGCTTCACCAGCGGCGACGTCAACCGCTCCCCATGATGCACAAACTCCAGGCCAAACTTGCCCTTCACGCAAGCCTGGCCACTGTTCACGGAGCCGTTTCGCCCCGGCGTAACCCTGATAACCTTACGGTCTTTCACTTCCAGGTTGAGTTGACAGCCGACACCACAATATGGACAGGTGGTGGTCACCTGGCGATCAGGCGCTGCAGTCCAGCGGCTGCTGAGCTCCGTCAGCGCGCCGGTGGGACATGCATCTACGCAGGCACCGCAGAACTGGCAGTTCGCATCCTGCAGCAGGAGTTCGTCCGGGGGAGTGATTACGTGACACTGGAGGCAACGCATGGCCTCCGCAATGGCCATATCCCTGTCGAGTTCGGCCTCAACTTCGTCGAAGCTGTTGATGCTGGCCTCGGGTGAAAGGTGCGTAAAGGTGGCCAGCTTCTCCTGCGGGAAATATCCGTTCAGCCAGAAGGTGGCCTCATCTGGGGCGACGAGCGCTTCCGAGATGTCTCCCTTGCCGCCGAGGTACCGATCAATCGCCTCGGCTGCCTTTCGGCCGGCTGCTATGGCCTGGATAACCGAGGCTGGCCCGCTAACGCAGTCGCCGCCTGAGAACACGCCCTGGCGGCTTGTCATCATGTTGCCATCCACCGTCAGCACGTTGCCCCGTCCTACCTGGACACTGAAGTCCTCCGGTACTTCCGGACGCTGCCCGATGGCAGCAATCAGGGTATCCATCTCGGTGACGAACTCGCTGCCTTTGATGGGCACGGGGCGGCGCCTGCCGCTCTCATCCGGTTCGCCTAATTCCATGCGCAGTGACTCCAGTTTCAGGCGCCCGTTGTCTCGGCTCACCCTGGACGGAGCAGCCAGATACTGGATGTCGATGCCTTCTTCCAGGGCGGCGTCCACCTCCTCGGGGCTGGCAGGCATCTCTGCCCGTGTTCGGCGGTAGAGAATGGTCACCTTCTTTGCACCCAGTCGCAGGGAGATGCGGGCGGCGTCAATGGCCACGTTTCCGCCTCCGATGACCACTACGTCCTGGCCTACGTCCACGTTCTCTCCCAGGTTGGCGCGGTAGAGGAAGTCTGCCGACTCGATGACTCCGGGCACGGTCTCTCCCTCGACGCCCAGGCGCATGCCTTGATGGGCGCCGACTGCAAGGAAGATGGCGTCGTAGCCCTCTTCGAACAGCGGATCGAGGGCGTCAACGCGGGTGTTGAGTTTGATGTCCACCCCGGCGCCCTTGATGTTCTCGATCTCGCCGGCCAGGACGTTTCGAGGCAGGCGATACTCGGGGATGCCTACCCGCATCATTCCGCCCGGTTCGGGGAGCGATTCGAGCACGGTTACGTTGTGCCCCAGCTTGGCCAGGTAGTAGGCGGCAGTGAGCCCCGCCGGACCGGCTCCCACAACTGCCACGCGCTTCCCGGTCGGCGGAAGCTTCTTGCTCCGCTTTTTCCAGCCGTCGTCACTGTTGTCGTCGGCAAAGCGCTTCAGCATCCGTATGCATATCGGCTGGTCCACCGCAAGACCGCGCTGACAGGCAGTCTCGCAGGGATGAATGCACACCCGCCCCAGCGAACCGGGGAAGGGGACCTTCTCTCTGATGACGGCCAGGGCGGCATCCGGTCTGCCACGGGCGATGAGGCGAACGTAGCGAGGAATGTCTATGCCGGCAGGGCAAGCCTCATGACAGGGATAGGCGAAGTCTATGGCTTTCACCCCTCGTATGTCTTGGCAAACGCGAACGCATCGCTCGCAGAGTATGCACAGGTTGTGGTCACGGACGAAGAACGGGCTGTCGTTCCGAACAGGCAGTTTCTTGGGGATGTAGGGCGTCAGTTCATCCACACCGATTTGGTCTACTGCCTTCTGCAGTTCGCAGTTACGATTTCTGGGACAAATGACGCATCGGTCCTCGACGGCCACCTGACGGAGGCAGATGTCAAAGGGGCCGCAGCGCTCGCGCCGGTGACATGTCAGGCATGCGTTGGGATGTCGGCGCAGGATAGCCGCCAGGTTGACCCGCCGCAGTTGCCGCACTCTGCGCGTCTCGGTCTGGACCACCATGCCTTCGGAGACCGGGGTCATGCATGAAAGGACAACCTCGCCAGTCACCTCTGCCAGACAGAGCTGGCAGGCCCTGTCGGGCTCTTCTTCGGGCAGCGGCCTCAGACCAGGATATGCACAGAGGGCTGGAATGTAGATTCCAGCCCCTTCGGCGGCTTCGAGAATGCTTGCCCCCTCGCTGGCTGTGACTTTCTGCTGGTTTATGGTCAAGGTAACATCAGGCATAGTTTCCCTCTAGCTGGTATGGTTAGTGTCTTGAGAGGCTAGGTGACACAGGACATGCGTTATCGGGATTGGGCCTCCAGGTTGACGGCGCAGACTTTAAGTTCGGGGATTTTAGCGACTGGGTCGAGGGCGGGGCTGGTGATGAGGTTAGTGGGGCTTTCGGCGAAGTGGAAGGACATGGTAACCACTCCGGGCGGTGAAGCCGGTGTCACCTTGGCTTTGGCTGTTATCTCGCCCCGACGTGACGCCACTTTGACAGTCTGGCCGTCCGAGATACCCAGTGCTTCGGCGTCTGCCGGGTTTATTTCTACCGTTTCCTCGGGGCGCAGTTTGGTCAGTCCCCTGACCTTGCGGGTCATGGTGCTGGTGTGGAAGTGGTACAGGCTGCGCTCTGTAGTGAGGATAAAGGGGTATTTATCATCGGGCTCTTCTGCCGGAGGTGTGTACTTCAGGGGCATAAACTTGCCCTTGCCCCGGGCAAAGGTGTGCTCGTGCAGGATGGGTGTCCCCGGATAGTCCTCAGTGGGGCAGGGCCACTGCAGGCCTCCCTTCTCCAGTCGCTGGTGGGAGATGCCGCCATAGCTGGGAGTGAGGCTGGTAATCTCCTGCATGATGTGTGACGGGTCTTCGAAGTCAAAGCCCTTGCCACCCATCCTCTCGGCTATCTGACAGGTGATCCACCAGTCCGGCCTGGAGTCACCGATGGGCTCTATTGCCTGGCGCACCCGCTGCACCCGGCGCTCGGTATTGGTGAAGGTGCCGTCTTTCTCGGCAAAGCTGGCTGCCGGCAGCACCACGTCGGCCAGGCGGGCGGTCTCGGTGAGGAAGATGTCCTGCACCACCAGGAAGTCGAGCTTGTCCAGTGCCTCACGGACATGCTTGGAGTCGGGGTCACTGAGCACGGGGTTCTCCCCGACCAGGTACATGGCCTTTATGTTTCCTTCCAGCACTGCGGGGAAGATCTCGGTCAGTGCCAGCCCGGCCGTCGGGCTCAAGGATACGCCCCAGGCATCCTCGAACTTCTGTCTCAGGTTGGGGTCGGTGACCGCCTGGTAGCCGGGGTAGACCGTTGGCAGGGCGCCCATATCACAGGCACCCTGGACATTGTTCTGACCCCTGAGCGGGTTTACCCCTGTCGACGGCTTGCCCACGTTGCCGGTGAGCATGGCCAGGTTGGCGGTGGCAATTACATTGTCGGTCCCGTGGCTGTGCTGGGTGATGCCCATGGCATACAGGATGGTGGAGGGTTTCTGGGTAGCATATATTCTGGCCGCCTGGGCTATTTTGTCCCGGGGGACTCCGGTAATCTTCTCCACGAAGTCCATGCCGAAGTCGCTCAGCGAGTCCAGGAAGGCCTCGTAGTTCTCACAGCGACTCCTGATGAAGGTCTGGTCAGCCAGCCCTTCATCCACGATGAAGCGCATCATGCCCATCAGCAGGGCCACGTCGCTGCCGGGGCGGTGCTGCAGCCACAGGTCGGCGGAGCGGCACAGGTCTATCTCCCTGGGGTTGGCCACGATGAGCTTGGCGCCGCGGCTGACGGCCTTCTTTACCTCCAGTCCGACGATGGGATGGGCTGAGGTGGTGTTGCTGCCGATGGACAGGATACAGCCGGCATCACCGATTTCATTGATGGAGTTGGTCATGGCACCGCTGCCGAAACACTGGGCCAGGCCGGCCACCGTGGGGGCGTGGCACAGGCGGGCACAGTGATCGATGTTATTGGTGCCCATCACCGCCCGGGCGAACTTCTGTATGACGTAGTTGTCCTCGTTGGTGCACTTGGCCGAGGATATGGCGGCAAACTGGTCACCTTTGTACTTCAGCAGATTGTCGGCTACCAGCTCCAGCGCCTCCATCCACGTCACCTCCATGAACTCCCCTCCCCGCTTCACCAGCGGCGACGTCAACCGCTCCCCATGATGCACAAACTCGCCAATACCAAAGCGGCCTTTGACACAGGCCTGCCCCTGGTTGGCCGAGTTCTCTGCGCTGGGAGTCACATTGTTGATCTTGCCTTTTCGCACCTCCAGGTTCAGTTGGCAACCGACGCCGCAATAGGGACAGGTGGTAGTCGTGGTGTAGTCAGGCAGGCCGGCCCACTTGTTGGAGCGCTCTACCAGGGCCCCGGTGGGGCACACGTCAACACAAGCTCCGCAAAACTGGCAGTCCGCTTCTTCAAGGGGAGCGTTGAATGCGGTACCTATCAGGGCCTTGCTTCCCCGATAGGTGAAAGCGATCGCCCCCGTCAGCCTTATCTCCTGGCAGACTCTGACGCAGCGTCCGCAGAGAATACACAGGTTGTAGTCTCGGTCAAAGAAGGGATTGTCCTTGGCTACAGGCAAGTCCTTATACGCGTACGGAAGACTTATCTCCCGGACCCCGACGTAGTCCACTACCTTCTGCAACTCGCAATGCCCGTTCTTGGGGCAGGTGACACAGCGCTGGGTCAGTGCCACGTTGCGCAGACATATGTCCAGAGGGCTGCAGCGTTCCCTGCGGTCACAACTGAAGCAGGCGTGTGGATGTTCGGTCAGTATGAGCTCCAGGACATCGCGCCTGAGTTGATCGATTTGCGGCGTATCAGTGCGAACTATCATGCCGTCGGCGACTGGCGTGGTGCAGGCGGTGGTCAAGCGCCGCATGTCTTCTACCTCCACCAGACACATGCGGCAACCGCCATGAGGCGGCAGGCCAGGGTAGTAGCACAGAGTTGGGATGTAGACTCCGGCGACCTCGGCAGCCTGGAGTACCGTCTGACCTTTTCCGACGCTGACTTCCTTGTCGTTTATGGTGAGCGCAACAGTATCCATTTCCTAGCTCTTATCGACTCCGGCTCCCTTTATGTCCGCTGTGTTGCTGGACTACTCCTGCTTTCTGGCCAGCACCGGGATGGGTTCCCTGGGGACGTCGATTTCTTCCCCAGAGACTTTCACCACGGCAGAGAACCTGGGTGGACATACGTCCAAACAGGAGCCACACTTGGTGCACTTGTCCTGCTGGATCACATGGACAACCCTCTTACCGCCCAGAATTCCTTCGGTGGGGCAATTCCGGACGCAAATCCCGCATCCCTCACATTTGTCGGGCAGAATGTAGAATCTGATCAGTTCCCTGCAATTGCGTGCCGGGCACCGCTTCTCGTTGATATGGGCCTCGTACTCACTGCGGAAATAACGCAGGGTGGTCAGGACAGGGTTAGGTGCCGTGCCTCCCAGTGCACAGAGTGAACCATCCCTGACTGTCTCCGCAAGCTTCTGGAGTCGATCGATGTCATCGGGTACACCCTGTCCCCGGGTTATGCGCTCGAGGATGCTGAGCATCTGCCGGGTGCCAACGCGGCACGGAACGCACTTGCCGCAGGACTCGTTCTGGGTAAAGGTGAGAAAATAGCGTGCCAGATCGACTATGCAGGTCTCCTCGTCGAGGACTATCATGCCCCCCGAGCCAACGATGGAGCCAGCCTTGGCCAGGGTCTCGTAGTCGACGGGGGAGTCGAGAAAGTCCGCGGAGAGACAGCCACCCGACGGGCCGCCGGTCTGCACGGCCTTGAAGGCCTTGTCGTCCAGTATTCCGCCGCCGATGCCGTAGATGATCTCAGACAAAGTAATGCCCAGCGGCACTTCAACCAGGCCGGTGCGCTTCACCTTGCCCACCAGGGCAAAGGTCTTGCTCCCCTTGCTTGTGTCTGTCCCGGCGGCTGAGAACCAGTCAGCCCCGTGCTGCATGATGGCGGCCACGTTTGCCCAGCTCTCCACGTTGTTGATGTTGGTGGGTTTGCCCCACAGGCCGGACACGGCCGGAAATGGGGGGCGACTTCTGGGCATGCCTCGCTTGCCTTCTATGGAGGCCATCAGGGCGGTCTCTTCGCCGCAGACAAAGGCCCCGGCCCCCTCCTTTATCTTGAGGTGGAAGCCGAACCCTGATTGGAGGATATTGTCCCCCAGAAGGCCATATTCCTCCATCTGGTGCATGGCGATTCTCAGCCGTTTCAGGGCAAGGGGATACTCGGCCCGACAGTAGATATAGCCCTCGGTGGCCCCTATGGCGTACGCACCGATGAGCATTCCCTCGAGGATGGCGTGCGGGTCGCCTTCGAGCACCGACCTGTTCATGAAAGCGCCGGGGTCTCCCTCGTCGGCGTTGCAGATGATGTATTTCTCCTTGCCCGGTGAGGAACGGCAGAACTCCCATTTCTGCCCCGTTGGGAATCCGGCTCCCCCCCTGCCCCTTAGCCCCGACCTTTTCACCTCGTCGATTATCTCTTCAGGCTTCATGGTCAGGGCCTTGGCGAGGCCGCTGTAGCCCCCGTTGGCGATGTAGTGATTTATGTTCTCGGGATCTATGAAGCCGCAATTGCGCAGCACCATGCGCACCTGGGGTTTGAGCACTGGCAGATCGTAGATGTTGGGGATGCCATCGATGGTGCCGCCGCCTCCCACGGTTCCAAGGGCCAGCTCAGGGTGAGGGTTGCCGTCGACGAGGTAGTCCCTGATAAGCTGTGGGACGATTTCAGGGGTTACATTGCCGTAGCAAATACGCGGCTGCTTGGGCTTGATTATGTCCACCATCGGCTCGGCATAACACAGGCCGATGCAGCCCACCTGTGTGATGGCGGCTTCGATAGCCCGCTTCGCCAGCTCTTCGTTGATGGCTTCGAGTACTGCCTCGGCGCCAGCCGCCAGGCCGCAGGTGGCTGTTCCGACGAGAATGCGAGGCTTCTGGTTGTGCTCCAGCATCTCCCAGTCGGCTATTGCCTGCCTGCGTATCTCGTCGAACTTCATGGACTTCGTTGCTGCCTGGGTTACCGATATCGGCTCAGGATCTCCCTGATCTTGGTGGGGCTGAGCCTGCCGTAGACCTTGTCGTCAACAACCGTTACCGGGGCGAGGGCGCAACAGCCGAAGCAGGCCACGCGTTCCACGCCGAACTTGTTGTCGTCGGTAGTATCTCCGGAATCGATGTGCAGGTCTCTCTTTACAGCGTCCATTATCTGCTCTCCGCCCCGAACGTGACAGGCAGTGCCCAGGCAGACCTTTATGCAGTGCTCTGCAGGGCGGGTGAAGCGAAACTGGGCATAAAAAGAGGCTACCCCAAAGACCTGACTCTCCGAAACTCTGAAAAAGCTGGCTACTTGAGAAATGGCCTCTTGTGAGAGGTAGCCCAAATTCTCTTGGACTTTCTGCAAAACAGGGATGATGGCTCCTCGCTCACCTGCGTAGGGGGCGAGGATTTCCGCCATGCGGTCTTCTGATTGAGCCTGCAATCAAATAGCTCCCTTCCCAGAACTGTATTTTACCACTGATTCGGGGCGTTCTCAACTCCAGTCAGCCACGCCCAACTGTGTCGTCCTCTATTCATTTCCCATGTGAGCGGTCTGCGGCCAGGCAGTCGTAAGCTGCCATGTCGAGTGGATGCTGAACGTGGCGGACGCCGCTGGAGCCTCGACGGGTTCGCTTTCTGGCAAACCGGGCGGGCCGTTGGATGCGGTCGCTGGCCTGGGGAGCGGCCATCGGGCCGTGGAGACTGGACTTTGGTACATTCTGGCCTGTGAGCGCTTGCCAAGACAATTCTGGGCATAGTATAATCCTGACTTGTAGGGACTAGGCCGCTTTTTTACTCAGAGTGCGGTATCGCGGCTTTTGATGGGCGTGCCGGCATCTGGGGGGTGGGTGGCCGGATAAGAGCGGAGCACGATAATCGTATCCAGCACCTGCTGGCGCTGGCGTAGCCGCGCCGTGCGCCGGGCTGAAGCAACCGAAGAAGTCAGTAGTAGAGGGTAGTCACCCCTTCAGCGGGGGCTGACTACCTTTTTTTGTTGGCGCGAAGGAGGTGGCTCAGTCAGAACCCGCCGGGCACCGCGGGTCAAACGGAAGGAGCAGGAATCAAGCCGAAAGGAGGGGACCGCTTGTGGAGATAACTCGAAGGGACTTTCTGAAGCTGTCCGGTGCTAGCGCCGGTGGATTGCTGATCTACCAGGCGCTGGCGGCAGGGGATGCCCATGCTGCCCCATCCCAGACCTTCCCGCTGGTGACCAAGGTCAAGGAGACTACCACCATGTGCGCTTACTGCGCTGGTGGCTGCGGGGCCATTGTATCGACCTACGCTGACGGCATCCTCAAAGTCGAGGGCGACCCCGACCATCCCATCAACCGGGGTTCGCTTTGCAGCAAGGCGCAATCCCTGGCCCAGTTGCACCAGGTCGACGGCGAGGTCAACTCGCGCCGCTTGACCCGGCCGCTGTACCGGGCTCCCGGCGCCAGCGAGTGGCAGGAGATAACCTGGGAGGACGCCATCTCGGGTATAGCCGCAAAGATAAAGGCCGCTCGTGATGATAACTGGATTGACACCGAGACCATCGACAGTACGGTCTACACCGTCAACCGCACTGAGGCGATTGCCTCTCTAGGCGGTGCGGCGCTGGACAACGAAGAGTGCTACGCACTGGTGAAGATGCTCCGCGCCCTCGGGGCGGTGTATATCGAACACCAGGCCCGTATATGACATTCCTCTACGGTAGCGGCTCTGGTAGAGTCGTTCGGTAGAGGCGCAATGACCAATCACTGGACCGATATCAAGAACTCGGACTACGTTCTGATCATCGGGTCCAACGCAGCCGAGAACCATCCCATCTCCTTCAAGTGGATCACCGAGGCCAAGTTGAACGGTGCCAAGGTGATTCACGCCGATCCCCGCTACACCCGCACCTCGGCAAAGGCCGATATCTATGCTCCCATCAGGTCGGGCACCGACATCGCCTTCATGGGCGGGATGATAAGGTACGTCCTTGAGGACATGAGGCAGCACCCGGAGGACTACAACGTTGAGTACGTCAGCCAGTACACCAATGCCGCTCTCATCATCAACGCTGGCATCGAGCTTCCCGGCGACAATGACGGCGTGTTCAGCGGGCTGTCGGGCGGGGCGTATGACAGGGCAACCTGGAACTATGCCAACACGTCGGCCCCGGATGTGGAGGCGAAGCTGCTGACCGCCGACTGGAGCGGGTGGTCCGAGTGGACCGACCTGAACCAGAGGTGCGTACTGCGGTTGCTGTGGGACCATTACTCCAGATACACGCTGGAGAAGGTCAGCCAGATAACCGGCTGCGATCAAGCTACCCTGGAGGCTGTCTACAGCACCTACGCCCAGAGCGGCCAGCCCGACAAAGCCGGGACCATCATGTACGCTATGGGCACTACCCAGCACACTTACGGGACGCAGAACATCCGCTCCTATGCCATCCTGCAGTTGCTGCTGGGCAACGTGGGTGTGGCCGGGGGTGGCATCAACGCTCTGCGGGGCGAGTCCAACGTCCAGGGCTCAACCGACATGTGTCTGCTGTGGCATATCCTGCCCGGGTACCTGGCCATGATAGACCACGCCGATCTCGATGTGGATACCTACGTGGCCAACCACGCTCCGGCTATGGTGACGCCCAACGGCCTTGATGGAGACAAGAGCCTCAACTGGTGGAGCAACTACAAGAAATACATAGTCAGTCTGGTCACAGCGTGGTACCGCAAGCTCGGCGATGACCCACCGGCTGCTGCCGATCTGGACGAGTGGTTCAACCGCCTGCCAAAGGTGAGAAAGGGCGAGAACTACAGCCACATCCGGCTCTTTGAGAAGATAGACGACGAGGTAGTCAAAGGCCTGATGTGCTGGGGCCAGAACCCGGCGGTGGGTGGCCCCATGGCCGGCTTCGAGCGCCGTGCCCTGGAGAAGCTGGACTGGCTGGTATGCGTGGACCTGTGGGAGACCGAGACATCCGCCTTCTGGAAGCCGGAGAACCCGAGCAGGTCGAAAGCCACCGGCGACATCGCCACCGAAGTGTATCTGCTTCCCGCCGCTGCCTCGTACGAGAAGGAGGGCAGCATCACCAATAGCGGGCGGTGGGCGCAGTGGCGCTACAAGGCTGTAGAGCCGCCGGGTGAGGCCAGGGACGACCTGTGGATAATGGACAAGCTGACGCTCAAGCTGAAGGGCCTCTACAGCATAGACGATGACGCACCGAATCGCGACGCCATCGTCAAGCTGGCCTGGGAGCACGGAGACGATGCCGACAAGGTGGCCAGGGAGATCAACGGCTACGACTATACTACGGGCAAGCTTGTGCCCGCCTTCACCAAGCTCGCCGACGACGGTTCAACCAGCTCGGGCAACTGGCTCTACTGCGACATGTATACCGAGGAGGAGGGCAACCGGGCTAAGTGGCGTGATCCCGTTGATCACCATCCCAGGGGGATAGGGCTGTACTCCAACTGGGCATGGTGCTGGCCGGTAAACCGCCGCATCATCTACAACCGGTCGTCGGTGGCCCTGGATGGCACCCCGTACAACCCGCCGCGGGCGGTGATAGAGTGGAACGGCTCGGGCTGGGTGGGGGACGTCCCTGACGGGGGCTCCCCGCCGATAGCCGATGCCGCCGTGGGCAGCAAGGTGCTGCCGTTCATCATGCAGCCGGAGGGCGTGGCCCACATCTGGGGATGGCGGACGATGAAGGACGGGCCGCTCCCAGAAGTGTACGAGCCGTGGGAGAGCCCGCTGACTGCCAACCTGATGGGCCACGGTCAGCTCAACGACCCCACCGCTTTCCTCGGCGGAGACCGGGGCGATCCGGGGGCTTTTGGTGACTATCCCTATGTGGCCACTACCTACCGCGTCACCGAAGAGTGGCAGGCGGGGCAGATGACCCGAAACCTCCCCTGGCTGGTGGAGCTGATGCCGGAGATGTTCGTCGAGATTGGCGAGGACCTGGCGGGCACCATCGGGATAGCCAACGGGGACAGGGTCAAGGTGAAGTCGGCGCGGGGAGAGATCACCGCGGTGGCCATTGTGACCAGGCGGCTGAACAAGCTGCCGGTCAAGGTCGGCGGGAACGACATATACCACGTTGGCATACCCTGGCACTGGGGCTACACCGGTCTTTCCACCGGCGACAGCGGCAACGTCCTGACGCCTCACGTGGGGGACGCCAACACGGCGATCCCCGAGTACAAGACATTCCTGTGCAACATAGAGAAGGTGTAAGGGAGGATAGGAATGGCAGAGAAAGCGATTCTGTTCGATGCCACCAAGTGCATGGCCTGTCGTGCCTGCCAGGTTGCCTGCAAGGGGTGGAATGAGTTGCCCGGCGAGGAGACCACCAACCGCGGGACCTATGAGAATCCTCCCGACCTCTCGCCCACCACGTGGCTGAAGATGAAGTTCGCCGAGGTACCCAGCAACGGAAGGGTGGGTGCCTGGCTGTTCACCAGGCGGGCCTGTATGCACTGCACCGAGGCCGGCTGTGTCGAGGTATGCCCCACCAAAGCGCTTTACCACCACGAGCTCGGCTTTGTGGCCTATGATAAGAACCTGTGCAGTGGCTGCGGCTACTGCTCAGGTTCTGTCCCTTTGACGTGCCGCGCCTTTCCAGCACCGGTTCGGACGACGGCGTGCTGAAGAAGATGGACAAGTGCACCTTCTGCGCCAACCGGGTTACCCGCGGCATGGAGCCAGCCTGTGTCAAGACCTGCCCCACCGGGGCGCTGGTATTTGGTGACCGCGACGCGCTGATAGCCGCGGCTGACAACAGAGCTGAAGCTGTCGGTGGCGTGGTATACGGGAAGGACGAGGTGGACGGCACCCATGTGGTCTATGTGCTGGACCGCGCCGTCGACCCGGAGTTGCACGGGCTGCCGACCAATCCGAAGGTGTCCGGCATGGCTACTGCCTGGCAGGGCATCCTTCAGCCTGCAGGCTACATAATCGGCGGGCTGGTGGCGGTCGGGCTGGCGGCCAACTTCGTGGTGGCGCGAGCCAGGATGAACAGGCAAAAGGAGGGCAGATAGGATGCGTCGCAACGTAGAGCGTTTCAAGGCCCGTACCCGGTGGCTTCACTGGATAATAGTGCTCTCGGCCTTTGGCCTGCTGGTTACCGGGATGTTCCTGTACGTGCCCTGGTGGGGAGCCGTTGCCCAGGATGGGTGGACCAGGCTTTTCCACCGTATTCTGGCGGTCTTCTTCATAGCTGCGCCAGTCCTCTACTTCTTCCTTGCTCCAGGGCGTGTTGTCGCCTTCGTCAAGGCGACGTTGACCTGGGGAAGGGACGATTTCGAGTGGATGAGAGAGGCACCTGACTACTACTTTGGCGGCGACGAGAGCAAGATGCCACCCCAGCCGGAGATGAACACCGGGCAGAAGCTGTTTGCCCTGGTTGCCCTGCTCAGCGCGGTGGCCCTGGTCATAACGGGGGCCGTGCTCTGGTTTGCCAAGGGACATGCTTCCCCCGGCATCATCCAGGGGGCGCTGTTCGTGCATGACCTGGCCCTCATCGTCGGCGGCAGCATGACCCTGCTGCATTTCTACCTGGGGGCGGTGCACCCGCGGATGTCGGAGTCGTTCAAGTCCATGATCACCGGCAAGGTATCCGTTGAATATGCCAAGAGTCACTACGGCAAGTGGTATGACGAAGTTGCCGCCAAGGGGGGTGTTAAGGAGAACCCCGGTGATGAGGCAGAGGAAGAAGGACAGGGATAGCGAGATGTTGCGACGATTGGGGGAGTGGAAACAGACTGGCGGTACACTCCCCCGGTTTGTTGAGCTTCATGCTGAACTGCTGCGGCTTCAGATGGCGGTCAAGGCGAGTCTGACTGTGTCGGGACCGCATCTGACCCAGGAGGCAGCCACCGCCCGTCTGAGACAGGGGCTGCCCCTTCTGGGAGTCGACGACCTGTCCCTCGACTGGACGCTGGTGCAGGACCAGTTCTGTGTCATTGTGGACATCCTGGCCAAATACCTGTCGCCGGAACCGGGTGACGCCCGCGGACTGTGGGACATCGCTGCCGACGAGTCTCTGCTGCGACAGGCGGTCATGGACTGGTATCAGGGGCTGCCGGTGTCATCTGTTGCTGAGGAACAGTGCGTCTCTGAGGACCTGTTGACGGCCGCAATCCAGAGTACCATGCAGCCTTTCCTGGCAGCCCGGTCGGAGGTCCTGTTGCCGCTGGTGGACCAGGAGCTGTGGAGGCGCAACTGCTGCCCCGTCTGCGGCGGCAAGTCTGACTTCGCCTGCCTGGACGGCGAGCGCGGTGCCAGGTGGTTGCTGTGCTGTCGCTGCGACGCCGAGTGGCTCTTCCAGCGGCTGCAGTGTCCCTTCTGCGGCACGCAGGAACAGAGTGCTCTTGCCTACCTGACTGACGAGCGGGAGCTTTACCGGCTCTACACCTGTGACAGTTGCCGCAGCTACATCAAGGCTGTGGACCTGAGAAAGGCGGAGGGCGAAGTCCTGCTGACCCTGGAGAGAGTCATGACTGCGGACCTGGACCGGCAGGCTGTGGAGGCAGGCTACAGGCCCGGTTAGCTGGACAGGTACCATCCCCTTTGGAGTACAATAGATGTTGATGGGGGTATATTTGTCGGATTTAACACAGGTCGGGAGGTAGGCCATGCATTTACATGGATGGGAGATTGCGCTTATCGTACTTGCCATAATCCTGGTGTTTGGAGTTGGCAAGCTGTCCCAGGTTGGCGGTGCTCTCGGCAAGAGCATACGGGAGTTCCGCAAGGAGAAGGACGCGCTGGGTGATAAGGCCCAGTTGGGTTCAAGAACCGAGCAGGGTAGCAGTCAGCCCGAAGAGAAGACCACAGAGCAGACCAGAAGCTAGCGCTTTTTCTGCCTTGCCCGGCCCGCCTTGACGGCGGGAAGGTGCAGCACCCCCTTAGACTGGAAACGGGTGGGGTGGTGAACCGAGATGGATTTCCTTGGTATTGGTGCTTTTGAGCTACTCCTGATCTTGATTGTCCTCCTCATAGTCGTCGGCCCGGCCAGGTTGCCCGAGATTGCTGCTTCCATCGGCAGAGGTATCCGCAAGTTCAGGCAGGCCAGTGCCGAGCTGAGCCGGGAGTTTCGGGCCATGTCGGAGGAGGTGAAGGACGGCGACCGGCCGGCGGGGACCGCCTCTGGCCCGGCGAGAGGCCTGGCTGGCGAGTTGAGGGAGATAGCGCGGGATGTGCGGGGGGTGAGGCGCGATATCCGGGCAGCGCTAAAGCCCCAGGAGGAACTGGCCAGGGAGCTGAAGCAGGTGGCCAGGGACCTCACCGATGTGGGCGAGGACGTCAGACAGGCTGTAGACGGCGATGGCTCCCTGAGCCGGGACATCAGGCAGGTGGCCAGGGACCTGACGCAGACCACCAGGGACTTGAGACAGGCCGTTGAGGGTGACGGGACTGCCAGCGCTGAGCTGAGGGAGGCGGGGAAGGAGGTAGAGGACCTGGCAGAAGAGGTCCGCACTGCCGTGGAGTCCTCGCCGGAGTTGAAGGAGTATGTTCGGGAACCGGAGAGTGAGGCATGGGGTGGGCGTGATGGGCAGGGCAGGTTGGGCGTGTCGCCGAGCGCCCCGGTGGCCAGCGCAACGGGCCGTCGCCACGTATCTTTGAGCCTGCAGCCTGAGAGGCGACACATTCCATGACGGGAATCACGGCAACAAGGCGATCCAGATCGAAGCAGAAGGAGCTGACCCTCAGGGGTCATCTTGAGGAACTGCGCTGGCGTCTCATCTACTGCGCCATCGCTGTGGTCATCACCAGCATTGTCTCCTTCGTCTTTGCCAGGCGGATTTTCGACTTCTTTCAGGCACGGGCCCCGGACAACGTAAATTTCGTCTTCGTCGAAACAACGGAGATGATAGGCACCTACATGAAGGTGTGTCTCTA
>CAZTYW010000030.1:0-21070 GCA_964617695.1 uncultured Dehalococcoidia bacterium | reverse complement strand
AAGCGCGTTTTCGTAACCAGCGGTCCGGCGGCGACCCAGGACCTCGGCAAGAGGATTGGCTCAAAACTGGATCGCGGCAGCGTTGTGGCCCTGATAGGAGAGCTGGGCTCTGGCAAGACCTGTTTCACCAAGGGGCTGTGCGCCGGCCTGGGCGTGCCCAGCCGCTATGTCAACAGCCCAACCTTCGCCTTCGTCAATCAATACGAGGGGAGACTGCCTGTGCTGCATCTGGACCTGTACCGGATTGAGAGTGTGGATATGGCTCTTGAGGTCGGAGTGCTGGACCTGTTGCAGCGGGCCAGCTCGGGTGTGGCGGTGATCGAATGGGCGGACAAGATTCTCGCCCTTATCGCCGACGGCTACATAAGGGTCACCTTTTCGGTCATTTCTGCCAGAAAGAGGGAAATCACAGTAGCCGGCTTTGGCCACGGGTGTCTCGGCTTGCTGGCGGGGCTTGGAGGGCAATGAGGGTTCTGGCCATTGATACGGCGGGTCGGTTCAACTGCGTTGGGCTGGCTGACGGCACCCGGGAACTGGGGAGCTTAGTCTGGGAAGCCAGAGACAACTCGCTTCGGGACATAGTCGTCAACATTGACGCGGTCCTGGGGCGGGCGGGCCTCGGGCTGGGGGACGTAGGCGGCCTGGCGGTGGGCATAGGGCCCGGCTCCTGGACCGGGGTGCGGGTGGGCATTACCGTGGCGAAGGTCCTGGCCTATGCCACAGGCAAGCCTCTCTGCGGGATATCGTCCCTGGATGCACTGGCATACCAGGCGAGGGATGCGGCTGTGCTCCTGTGTCCACTGGTTGACGCTGGCAGAGGGAATGTCTACGCTGCGTTCTACCGGCCCCGGGGAGAGACCGTCATCAGGCAGGGCGAATACTATGCGGGCAGCGTGGAGGGGTTGCTGGACACAATCAAGGAGAGCGTCCTCTTGCTGGGGGATGCCGTTGAGCTACATCGTCAAACGATACACCAGCGCCTTGGCTCTCTGGCTGACTGCTCGACCCCGGGGGAGGAAGGCAGAGGCTACGCCATCGCTTCGCTGGCGTCTTCCCGACTTGAGAAGGGGGAAAGCGATGATGCTCTTTCCCTGACACCGCTCTATCTGAGGGAGCCTCTTGCCCAGGCCTTGCTGGCCCAACAGAAAGAGAGGCAGGCATGATGAGGAAACTCCGGTACGTCCTGGCAATTGCCCTTGTCGTAGCAGTGACACTCCCTGGGTTGGGCTGTCTGCAGTCTCGGGAGTCGATCGAGGGACAGTTGGAGACGATCTTCTCCCAGACGGCCAGCCTGCGGCAGCTCGACCCGACGAGTGACGTGGGATGGCAGTTCATCACGCCTGATGAGCTGAGCCGGCAGATGCAGCTCATTTTCGAGGCGGACTATCCCCCGTCGGAAGCACAGATCGACGAGGACGTCTACGTTATCCTGGACCTGATGGCTGAAGACCAGGGCCTGCACGAAATCCTTCTGGGCCTCTACTCCGAGCAGGTCATAGGGTACTATGATGATGACGCAAAAGAGCTGTACATCGTTGGTGAGTCATCAGAACTCAGTCCCAGCGAGAAGCTCACCCTGGTGCACGAGTACACGCATGCTCTTCAGGACCAGCGTTTTGACCTGAATTCGCTGCCGATGGACCTGGACGACAATTCGGATCGCTCCCTGGCTGCGCTGTCGCTGGTTGAGGGCGACGCCGTGCTGAACCAGGGCCTTTACTACTGGACGGGTCTTAGCGAAGCCGAACGACAGGGTCTTTCCGAAGAGATGGAGCAATTCGAGGACGCGGCCCTTGAGGCTGCTCCTGAGGTGGTGCGGCAGAACCTGTTGTTCCCGTACGAAGCCGGGGTGAACTTTGTGGTCAAGCTCTTCGAACAGGGTGGCTGGGAGGCAGTGAATCGTGCCTACGATGACCTCCCCGTTTCCACCGAACAGATCCTGCATCCCGAAAAGTACTACGGCGAGCCTGACGAGCCGCAGGCCGTTCTCATGCCTGACGACCTGGAATCGTACCTGGGCGAGGGATGGGCCCGGTTTGACACAGACGTTCTCGGGGAGTTGAACATGAGGGTCTATCTGGAGGCCTTCCTGGATGACGGAAAGGCCGCGACGGCGGCAGCGGGCTGGGACGGAGACCGCTATCTATACCTGGAAAATGTGGGCGACAGCCGGCAGCTATTCATCCTCCAGTCTGTTTGGGACACGGAGACCGATGCCGAAGAGTTCTTCGATGCCTACATAGACTTCGTCCAGAACAAGGGCCAGGGCACCTGGGTGCTCTCCCTGGACGAGCCAGGAGAGAAGTGGTGGGACACGGCCGAACAGAGCGTCTACCTGAGCCAGCAGGGTGATGAGGTACTTCTGGTCATAGGTCCGGATCATTCGACCGTTGTAGGTGTATTGACCGGGTTTTCGGATTTCTAGCCGCGGTGGATACGGGAGAGCAGAGTGCTGGTGCTGGGAATTGAGACATCGTGTGACGAAACGGCAGCAGCCCTGGTGGCTGAAGGCGATGTTCTCTCCAACGTGGTCGCCTCGCAGATGGACTTGCACGCCAGGTTTGGCGGCATAGTCCCCGAAATAGCCGCCAGGAAACACGTGGAGGCTATAGGCTACGTTATCGATGAGGCCGTCGTCTCGGCCGGCAAGAGGCTGTCAGACGTGGAAGCTGTCGCCGTCACCTCGTCTTACGGCCTTATTGGCTCTCTCATCGTCGGAGTGGCGGCTGCGAAATCCCTCGCCTACACGCTGAAAGTCCCTTTGGTCGGTATACACCATATTGAGGGACACATCTTCGCCAACATCACCAGCAATCCCGACCTGCCGATGCCGCACGTTTGCCTGACCGTTTCCGGCGGCCATTCCATGTTGGTTTATGTCAAGAGCCTGTGCCGGTATGAGGTGCTGGGCAATACCCTCGACGATGCGGCGGGAGAGGCCTTTGACAAGATCGCCAAGTTTCTCGGGCTTGGCTTTCCCGGCGGGCCCGTCATAGACAGGCTGTCTGCACAGGGCGACAGGGCCGCCTTCAACTTCCCCAGACCCCTGTGGCGCAGCAAGACGCTGGACTTCAGCTTCAGCGGGCTTAAGACCGCCGTCGTCAATATGTTCAAGGGCAGAGACAGATCGACGCTGCCTGTGGCGGATGTTGCCGCCAGCTTCCAGGAAGCAGTGGTGGACCACCTGGTGTCCAAGACGCTGCAGGCCGCCTGCAAAAGGGGTGTGTCCGCCATTGCCGTCACCGGGGGCGTGGCAATGAACAGCCGCCTGAGGCAGGCGTTCTCTGAAATGTGCCCCAGAGAGGGCTTCCAGGTCTTCTTCACCAGGCCTGACCTGTGTGGCGACAATGCTGCCATGATAGCGGCCGCCGGCGCAGCTAGGCTGGGCTATGGGGATGTGGACGGCCTTGATCTCAATGCTGTTCCTACCGCTCCTTTGGAGAGCGTAGCATGAGACGGCAGACGGAAGTCATCAAGGTCGACCCCTCAAGCCCTGAACGGGCGGCCATAGCCAGAGCGGCTGAGGCAATAGCGGCCGGCGGGCTGGTCGCCTTCCCCACGGAGACCGTCTACGGCCTGGGAGCCGATGCCCTGAATGCCGATGCGATCAAAAGCATCTTCGTGGCTAAAGGGAGACCGCTGGACAACCCGATAATTGTCCACGTGGCTGGGCTGGAGCACCTGGAAGTCCTGGCTGACGAAGTGCCGCCCGAGGCGATCGCCCTGGCGGGGAGGTTCTGGCCGGGCCCGCTGACGCTGGTGTTGAAGAAGTCGGCCAGGGTGCCCGGTGCCGTCACAGGCGGGCAGGATACCGTGGCCATCAGGATGCCCAGGAACCGTGTAGCCCTGGCGCTGATAGAAACGGCCGGTGTCCCCATTGCTGCCCCCAGTGCGAACCTGTCAGGACGGCCCAGCGGCACTACAGGGCAGCACGTGTTTCAGGACCTGGCAGGGAAAATCGACCTGGTGCTCGACGCCGGGCCGGTGGAGATAGGGGTCGAGTCCACAGTCCTGGACATTTCCACGCAGCCTCCGAGCATCCTCAGACCGGGGGCGGTAACGGCGGAAGAGCTGGAGCCTCTGGTCGGCAGCGTGGTCCTGGGCAGAGAGAGGGAGCTTCTGAAACGCTCCCCCGGCACCCATTATCGACACTATAGCCCCAGGGCCGGGCTCACCATCGTGGAAGAGAGGGACAGGGACGGGGTGGCCCGGTTGGTCGACAGGTATGCGAAGAGGGGCAAGAGAGTGGGCTTGATTACCCGTTACCCCGATCTGTACTCTGGCACTCAGGGAGTGGTGGTCAAGGCCATGCCACCGGACCTGGACAGCTATGCCAGGCAGATGTTCGCCGTGATGAGAGAGCTGGATGGCGAGGGAGTGGACCGGATTATCGTAGAAGAAGTGGAGGAGAGCGGGATCGGGACGGCCATAATGGACCGCTTGAGGAGGGCAGCCTCCGGCAAATGAGCCCTGCTGCAAAGCGCTCATACGACGTGATCATCGTTGGCGCCGGGCCTGCCGGATCGACCCTGGGGCGCGAGCTGGCCGGTCGGGGGATAGAGGTGCTCGTTCTGGAGAAGCAGAGGCTACCTCGACCCAAGCCGTGTGCCGGTGGGATCACCGTCAAGGCCGCCAGGCTCCTCGACTTCGACCTCAGCCCGGTGACCCAGCAGGTCATCTACGGGGTCAGGGCTGTCTACAAGGGCCGCAGGGAGTTCACCAGGTGGTATGACAGGCCCCTGGTGTACGCCGTCATGCGTCAAGAGTTCGACCACTTTCTGGTGCAGAAGGCCCAGGAAGCGGGAGCCGTGGTGGCCGACAACCAACGGGTTTGCCACGTGCGGACCACGGCGGCCGGGGTTGAAGCCCAAACGGCGGACGGAGAATTCGCAGCCCAGATCGTCGCCGGCGCAGACGGCGCCAACGGGGTGGTTGCCAGGGGCCTTGGACTGGCAACGGGCGTCGAACGTGGCATAGGCATGGAAGCCCAGGTGTCTGTTGCGGGCGAGGGACTGGCAAAATGGGATTCCCTGATGGGGCTGAGCCTGGGGCAGATTCGCGGCGGGTACGGCTGGATTCTCCCCAAGAAAGACCACCTGTCTGTTGGCGTGGGCGGCCGCCTGCGGCAGGCAAAGAAGCTGAGGCCGTGCTGGGAGAAGGTGCTGGCCTACCACAGGCTTGATGGGAATCAGGCTACCGGCCTGAGAAGTGACTTTCTGCCCGTCCTCAAGAGTGGCTCGGCCATCCAGAAGGACAGGTGTCTCCTGCTCGGCGATGCAGCCGGACTGGTTGACCCGCTTACCGGCGAAGGCATCTGCCACGCTATCGGCAGTGCTCAGATTGCTGCTCCCGTGGTGGAACAGTGTCTGCGGTCAGGCGCCTTTGACCTGAGCGGCTATCAGGACGCCCTGGCTGAGGAACTGATGCCTGAGCTGAGAGCGGCGCGGGCCCTGGCAAGGCTCTTTGCCTGGTTTCCCGGCCTGTATTTCCACGCCATCAGGAGGAGCGACCGCTTGTGGAGGGCCTCCTGCCGCCTGCTCCGAGGCGAGGAGTCGTACATTAGCCTCAGGCGCAGACTGGGGGCATTTCGGTTCTTATTTGATATACTGAGTACATAATCGTAGGGAAGCGAGGTTGTAGATGACGGATTCCAAGCAGGCTAGACCTTTGGTTGGGGTGGTGATGGGCAGCAGATCGGACGAGGCCCTGATGCAGCCGGCGCTGGACATGCTCAGCGAACTGAACATACCGTTCGAGGTCTCGGTCATCTCGGCCCACCGCAATTCGGAAAGGGCGCGGCAGTATGGACTTGATGCTCAGGAGCGGGGGATAGAGGTCATCATAGCCGGAGCCGGGGCATCAGCGCATCTTCCCGGCGTCATGGCCGGCTGGACCATGCTCCCTGTCATCGGCGTTCCCCTGCCCACCAGCGAATTGAAGGGCATTGACGCCCTGCTGTCCATAGCCCAGATGCCGGGTGGCGTGCCGGTGGCGTGTGTTGCCGTCGGCTCAGCCGGCGCCAGGAATGCTGCTCTCTTCGCAGCCCAGGTGCTGGGGCTGAAGTACGATTGGGCCCGTCAGGCTTACGAGGGCTACCGGAGGAAGCTGTCGCAGGGCTAGTCCGGACGCTCTGCCCTGATTTGCGGGTCATGTTGGACAACGGCTAGGACGGGGGTAAGAAATGATTGAACGCTATTCGAGACCAGCCATGAAGAAAGTCTGGTCAGACGAGGCCAAGTTTGACAAGTGGCTTCGGGTCGAGATAGCCGTGTGCGAGGCCTGGGCGGACCTGGGGGTGATTCCCAGGGACGAAATTCCCAGGATAAAGAAGGCCCGCTTCAACCTCAAGCGCTTTGAGGAGATCCTCGAGGTGACCCACCACGACGTGACGGCCTTCCTTGGCTCGGTGGCGGAGAGCCTTGGCGAGGAGAGCCGCTTCATTCATCTGGGCCTTACCTCCTCCGATGTGATGGACACTGCTCTCAGCCTGCAACTCCTGGAAGCGATTGATCTTCTTGAGAAGGACATCGCCGAGCTCATTGCCGCGCTGAGGGAGAAAGCTGTCGAACACAAGTACACCCTGATGATGGGACGCACACACGGGGTGCACGCCGAGCCGATAACCTTCGGGTTGAAGATGGCGCTCTGGATCGAGGAGATGAAGAGGAATGCCGAGCGCCTGGCAGAGGCAAAGAAGGCCGTAGGTGTGGGCAAGATATCGGGTGCAGTCGGCACCTACGCCACGGTGCCGCCGGAGGTCGAGGAGAAGGCCTGCGCCAGGCTGGGGCTATCTCCGGCTCCTGTATCCAACCAGGTGTTGCAGCGGGACCGCCACGCCCAGTTCGTGACCACCCTGGCCATAGTTGCCAGCTCGCTGGAGAAATTTGCCACCGAGATAAGGGGACTGCAGAAGACCGAGACCCTGGAGGTGGAAGAGCCTTTCGCCAAAGGGCAGACGGGTAGCTCGGCCATGCCCCACAAGCGGAATCCGGAACTCTGCGAGCGGACCTGCGGTTTGGCCCGGCTGGTGCGCGGGCATGCCCTCACCTCTATGGAGAACATTGCCCTGTGGCATGAACGGGACATCAGCCACTCATCCAACGAACGCGTTACCCTGCCCGATTCCTGCCTGGTGCTGGACTACGTGCTGAATATTTTCACCGGAGTCATGAAGGGTCTCCAGGTCTATCCGGAGCGGATGAAAGAGAACGTCGAGCTTACCCGCGGACTGGTCTTTTCGCAGCGTGTGCTCATAGCCCTGATAGACAAGGGCCTGACACGGCAAAAGGCGTATGAGCTGGTGCAGCGCAACGCCATGAAGGCCTGGAAGGAAAGGGCCGATTTCAGGCAGCTCCTGAAGGCCGACTCCGAAGTCATCGCGTCCCTGCCGGTAGCTGAACTGGAGCCGCTGTTTGACTACCAGTACTACCTGAAGCACGTGAACCACATCTTCGATCGCCTGGGGCTGAGCGCGTAGTGCGGGGGTAGGAAGCTGATTCAAGATGCCCGAGCTGCCAGAGGTAGAGACAATCAAGAACTGCCTGCTGCCTGTGGTGGTGGGCCGCACTTTCACCGGGGCTACTCTGCTCTGGCCCCGGACGGTCCGTCAACCCTCGCCTGAGGAGTTCAGTCAGCGCCTCGCCGGGCAGACCATAGTTGACATTCGCCGCCGCGGCAAATACCTGATATTTCACCTATCCGCAGGTGACAGGCTAATCGTCCACCTGAAGATGACCGGCTCCCTGCTGCTGCAACCCGGTTCTGCGGATGTCGATCCCCACACCAGGGCCATACTGCACCTTGACCGTGGTGAAGACATCCGCTTCATCGACCAGCGCAAGTTTGGCGCCATGTGGCTGGCCGATGACGAGGCGGTGGTGGTGGGGAGGCTGGGGCCAGAGCCTCTGGACGACGCCTTCGCCCCCGAGGTTCTCGGGGACATACTGCACAGACACGGCATACCGATAAAGGCGCTGCTGTTTGACCAGAACATCATCGCCGGCATCGGCAACATGTATGCTGACGAGGCGCTGTTTGCAGCCGGCATACATCCGTTGAAGCCGGCGAGGGACCTGTCTGATGAGGAGACCAGGCGCCTGCACCGCTCCATTCGCCAGGTGCTGACCGCTGCCATCGGGTACGGTGGCGCCAGTGTTGACACCTATCAACAGCCCAACGGCGAGCCGGGCACGGCGCATTTCTTCTTCCAGGTTGCCCACCGGGGTGGCGAACCGTGCGCTGGGTGCGACGCCACCATCGAACGGACGGTCGTGCGCCAGCGGGGCACCTATTTCTGCCCCGGGTGCCAGAGGCTCGACTGATCGGGCCGTGCGCTGAAAAGGGGAAGGGCTGGCACACGTGCCAGCCCTTGTTCTTTCATATGCAGGGCGGCTTCTACGGGACCAAATCGCCAGCAAAGCCATCGTAAATTTGCGGCTGTGAGTCAGGTTGCGCTGACACAACACGTGGATAGGCATACGCCAGCGCCTCTTCCATCGAGGCTCCATCCCCGTTTGTGTCCGCATTGCCTTGAAGGATGCCCTCGTCCACGAAGTAGTAGCCGAACAGCGTATTGCCCAACGCTAAGTAGTCATAACCATACTGGTCTGCCTTACACGCCGAGCAGATGACCCTCCCTGCCGAGGCCAGGTCGACGTTGGCGTCGTCAAACATGCCGCCCGAGTGGCACGAGCCGAATACCAGCGCAAACTTCTGCGTGTCGAAGGCCGAGAACCTGTCCCTCAGCAGACCGTCGGGCAGACCATAGAAGTCGTGCGTGACTATCATCTCATCGTATCCGTCAGACTCGGTGTCGCCGTCCCACCCCTCACTGTCAGGCGCTCGGTAGCCGTGCCCGCTGTAGAAGAACACAACCGTCGATTCCGCATCCTCATTCGCTGCCAGCCATTCTATGGCATCAAGGATGGCAGCGGCCGTTGCCTTCCTGTTTAGCAGGGTGTTGATATTCCCCCTGGGGAAGCCGTACTTCTTGACCAGACTGTTCCTCATCTCCTTGGCATCTTCGTCAGGGTGCCACAGGTCGCTGTCCGCTCCCTGGTAATCGGCGATACCTATTACCACTGCCCATTTGTTGGCCTCGGGCCCTGCCGGAGGTTTCTTGGCGAGTCCCGGCGGCTCGCTCGGCTTTCCCATCGGCGCCGCTTGCCCACCGGGCAGAAGGCCGGCGTCGAGTTTCAACACTGGCAGGTCGGTCGAGCTTCCTGCGTCCAGCCCTTTGACGGGCTGGGCCGCTATGGCGGCAGGCACGATCAGGCACGCTGCCAATACCGCCACTGCAATGAGTTTTGCCACTCTACTCATTGTCACCCCCCTTTCCAACGGATCGTTTGGATATGTTCATAATCATAGCTGAGACTGCCAGCTTGTCAAGGGCGCAGGCTCCGCCGATCGGCGCTGACCTACTCCACCAGCTCTACGATGGTGACTCCCCCGCCCCCTTCCGCATGCCCACCCCGCCGGAACGATTTCACCAGGTGGTGCTTTGGCAGCCACGCCCGGACGGCATTCCGCAGCGCCCCCGTGCCCTTGCCGTGGACTATGCGGACGGATCGTATGCGGGCGACGTAGGCGTCGTAAAGGAACCGGTCGATCTCTGGCAGCGCCTCGTCAACGGTGAGACCGTGCAGGTCAAGCTCTGGCTGAGGTACCCCGGGTCTATTCATGGCCCATTGAGTCCCATTGGCAGCACGTCTCGGGCGCCAATTGTACACGCCAGACTTGCCAGCAGTCAAAACCTCGTTCCCATGTTTGACTAGCAGGCTGGCTTGTGTTACAAGATAGGATGCAGGATAGCCCCGTCAGGCGGACCGTGCGATCTCATCAGCGAAGGAGGAACCGTGGCCAACATCTACTATGACCGGGATGCCGACCTGGACTTGCTCAAGGGGAAGAAGATTGGTGTTATCGGCTATGGGAGCCAGGGCCACGCACATGCCAACAACTTGAAGGACAGCGGCTGTGAAGTGCTGGTGGCCGAGGCGCCTGGAAGTGAGGCATGGGAGACCGCCCAGAAAGCCGGCTTTGAGGTGGCCACCGCGGGCAAAGTGGCCCAGCAAGCCGACATAATGATAATGCTTGTCCCCGACAACCTGCACTCGGTCGTATACCGGGAGTCGCTTGAGAAATTCATGGGGCCCGGCAAGACGTTGATGTTTGCCCACGGTTTCAACATTCACTACGGACAGGTTGTACCGCCAGCCACGGTTGACGTTAGCATGATAGCTCCCAAGGGTCCCGGGCACATGGTCCGCCGCCTGTACACCGAGGGGCTGGGCACTCCGGCTCTGGTGGCCGTCCACCAGGATGCGTCGGGTAAGGCAAAGGAAATGGCGCTGGCCTATGCCAAGGGCATCGGTTCCACCAGGGCGGGTGTCCTGGAGACCACCTTCGCCGAGGAGACGGAGACCGACCTGTTTGGAGAGCAGGCCGTGCTCTGCGGTGGCGTCACCGCTCTGATCAAGAATGCCTTCGAGACCCTGGTGGAGGCGGGTTATCAGCCCGAGATTGCCTACTTTGAGGTCTGCCACGAGTTGAAGCTCATCGTTGACCTTATCTACCAGGGTGGCTTTGCCTATATGCGATACTCGGTGAGTGACACTGCTGAGTACGGGGACTACACCCGTGGGCCCAGGGTTATCGACAGCTACGTCAGGGAGGAGATGGAGCAGATCCTCAGCGAGGTCCAGGATGGTAGCTTCGCCCTGGAATGGATTCTGGAGAACCAGGCGGGCCGTCCGAAGTTCAACACGCTCAAGCGGATTGAGGCTGACCATCTGATAGAGAAGGTGGGCAAAGACCTGCGGGCCATGATGCCGTGGCTCAAGGGGTAGACTGGCGTTCGGCTTCAGCCGGCGACACGGCGCTTCACACGAGCCTGTCACAGTAGCGACAGCGGGCCTCGCAGACGCCATGAAGTAACTGCCCCTGCAGGCCAGGCCATGCGGGGGCAACTCAATAACAGGGATATTGTCGGTACAGGTTTGGGCACAGCCAGGGCTTGTTCAAATGTGCGGCTTCTACAAGAGACCGCATACGCAGCCATGGACGACTTCCAGAGACCGTCTGCCAGGTCCCCGCTGATCCACATGTGGGAGAGGTGAACAATGATGGAAAGGGTAGTTATCTTTGACACTACGTTGCGTGATGGCGAACAGGCGGCTGGAGGCATGCTTAACGTCCAGGAGAAGCTGGAGATAGCCAGACAGCTGGAGAGACTCGGTGTGGACGTCATTGAGGCCGGCTTTCCTGTCAGCTCGCCCGGTGATTTTGAAGCGGTGCGGCTCATCGCTCAGGAAGTGCGTGGGCCATCCATTTGCGCTCTGTGCCACGCCAATCCCAAGGCCATAGATAAGGCCTGGGAGGCTGTCAGGGAGGCAGAGCACCCGCGCATCCATGTGTTCCTGTCCGCATCGGACATCCACCTTTCCTACCAGCTTAAGAAGAGCCGCAAGGAGATCACCAGTCTGGCGCGCGACATGGTGGCCCGGGCCAAGTCCTACGTCGGCGACGTAGAGTTCTCGCCGATGGACGCCAGCCGTACCGATCAGGCCTTCCTTCACCGGATCATCAAGACGGCCATCGAGGCCGGGGCAACTACGGTGAACATTCCTGACACGGTTGGCTACGCCATTCCGGAGGAGTTTGGGAGCCTCATCAGGGGCATACTGAACAAGGTGCCCAATATCGACCAGGCTGTGATCAGCGTTCACTGTCACAATGACCTGGGGCTGGCGGTGGCCAACAGCCTGGAAGCGGTGCGCAACGGGGCAAGACAGGTGGAGTGCACCATCAACGGCATCGGGGAGCGGGCTGGCAACGCCTCCCTGGAAGAAGTCGTGATGGCCCTCAAGACGCGCAATGACTTCCTCAAGCTGACGACGAATGTGGACACCACGCAAATCTACAGGACCAGCCGCCTGGTAAGCGAGCTCACCGGTTTCGTGGTGCAGCCGAACAAGGCCATCGTCGGGGCGAACGCTTTTCGGCACCAGTCAGGCATCCACCAGGACGGCGTCATAAAGAAAGCCATCACCTACGAGATCATGGACCCCAGAGAGGTGGGTATCCCTGCCAGCACCCTGGTGCTGGGCAAGCTGAGCGGACGCCATGCCTTCAGAGAGAGACTGGCTGAACTGGGCTATTCCTTGGGTGAAGAAGACCTGGACCGCGCCTTCGGCGCCTTCAAGAATCTGGCCGACAAGAAGAAAGAGGTGACCGACCGGGACATCGAGACCATTGTGGGCCAGGAGATACACGCCATCTCCGAGACCTACCACCTGGACCACGTCCAGGTCCACTGCGGTATGCACGGTGTTGCCAACGCCGCGGTGAGGCTAATAGACCTCAACGGCAAGGTCCTTACCGATGCTGCCGTGGGCACCGGCCCCGTGGATGCAGTCTGCAAGGTGATCGACCGCATCATCGGGGTGCCCAACAAGCTGACGGAGTTCACCGTGAAATCGGTTACCGAGGGCATAGATGCCGTGGGCGAGGTGTTGATCCGTATCGAAAGTGACGGAGTGACCTACACCGGACGAGGTGCCGATACCGACATTATCCTGGCCAGCGCCAAAGCCTACATGAATGCTCTCAACAGACTGCTGGCAGCCACGGTGGGGCGGTCAGAATGACCCTGGCCGAAAGGATCCTGGCTGTCCACGCTGGCAGGGCTGACGTCACCGCCGGGGAGCTGGTGAACGTCAGGGTTGACGTGGTGCTGGCAAACGACATAACCGCTCCCATCGCCATCAAGGAGTTCGAGCGCATAGGGGTGAAGAAGGTGTTCGACCCGGCCAGGGTGGTGATGGTGCCCGACCACTTCGTACCCAACAAGGATATCCCCTCCGCCGAGCAGGCCAAGATGTTGCGGGAGTTCGCGCTGGAGTATGGTCTGGTCTACTTCGAGGTGGGCAGAATGGGTATCGAGCACGTGCTCCTGCCTGAGCAGGGCCTTGTTCTTCCCGGTGACGTGGTCATCGGCGCCGATTCTCACACCTGTACCTACGGGGCCCTGGGTGCCTTCGCCACCGGAATGGGCTCGACAGACATCGCTTCAGCTATGGCAAGCGGGGAGATCTGGATGTGGGTCCCCGCCACCATCAGGTTCGTGTATCACGGCAGGCCTGGGAAGTGGGTGGGTGGCAAGGACCTTATCCTTCACACCATTGGCGATATTGGCGTGGACGGCGCCCTGTACTCTGTCATGGAGTTCACCGGCGAGGCCATCGAGGCGTTATCCATGGATGGACGCTTCACCATGGCCAACATGGCCGTTGAGGCCGGGGCCAAGGCCGGCATCTTCCACGTTGACGGCAAGACCCTGGAATACGTTGAACCCAGGGCGCGGCGTCCCTACCAGGTCTACGAGCCTGATCAGGATGCCGGGCACGCCCGGACGGTTGAGTACGACGTGTCGAAGCTGGAGCCACAGGTGGCCTTTCCCCACCTCCCCTCCAACACGAGGCCAATCAGCCAGGTCGGCCGGATTGAACTCGACCAGGTGGTCATCGGTAGTTGCACCAATGGCAGGCTGGAGGACCTGGAGATCGCCGTCCAGGTCTTGAACGGCAGGCAGGTAAATCCCACGGTGCGCTGCATCATAATACCCGGCACTCAGCAGGTGTACCTTGAGGCGCTGCGCCGTGGCTGGATCGAGACATTTGTCACTGCGGGGGCGGCCGTGAGCACGCCCACCTGCGGGCCCTGCCTCGGTGGCTATATGGGCGTGCTCGCCTCGGGTGAGCGGTGTCTGGCCACCACCAACCGCAACTTCGTCGGCAGGATGGGCAGCAAAGAGTCAGAGGTCTACCTGGCTAACCCGGCGGTCGCTGCCGCCAGCGCTGTCATGGGAAGGATCGCCAGCCCCGAGGAGGTTGTGAGTTGAAGCTGACAGGCAAGGTGCACAAATACGGCGCCAATGTAGATACAGATGCTATCATTCCCGCCCGCTATTTGAACACGTCCGATCCTGGCGAGCTGGCCGAGCACTGCATGGAGGACGTAGATAGTCAGTTCAGGGGGAAGGTGCGCCCGGGGGACTTCATCGTTGCCGGGAAGAATTTCGGCAGTGGCTCCTCTCGAGAGCACGCTCCAATAGCACTGAAGGCTGCCGGTATCGCCTGCGTGATCGCTCAGAGCTTCGCCCGCATTTTCTATCGCAACGCCATCAACATCGGTTTGCCCATCCTGGAGTGTGGGGAGGCAGCGGTGGATGCCCAGGACGGCGACGTCCTGGAGGTCGAGCTTGAGACGGGTGAGATCAGGAATGCCACCAGGGGCAAGGTGTTCCAGGCCAAGCCCTATCCCGATTTCATGCTGGAGCTGATTGCGGCCGGGGGTCTGATTGAACACACCAGGAGAAGGCTCGGTGCTGGGAGGGCGGCCGGATGAAGTTCAGGCTGGCCGTGTTGCCCGGCGATGGCGTCGGCCCCGAGGTGGTGGCCGAAAGCATAAAGGTCCTGGAGGCGGTAGGCAGGAAGTTCCGGCACGAAGTCGAGTTCAGCTATGGTCTTGTCGGCGGCGCCTCCATCGACGAGTACGGCGTGGCGCTGGCCGGTGACACGCTGAAGATGTGCAGGGGCTGCCACGCGCTGCTGCTGGGGGCTGTCGGGGGGCCCAGGTGGGATGACCCCCTGGCCAGGGTGCGCCCTGAGGATGGCCTGCTGGCGCTGCGCAAGGAGCTGGGGCTGTTTGCCAATCTCCGCCCGGTCAAGGCCTTTTCCATGCTGGTTGACTCCACCAACCTGAAGCCCGAAGTTGTCCGGGGAGTGGACCTTGTCTTCGTACGGGAGCTTACCGGCGGGCTGTACTTCGGCAGGCCCAAGAAGCAGTGGCGGACCTCCAGAGGCAGGCGGGCGGTGGACAGCATGGTCTACTCCGAGATGGAGATAGAGCGCATCCTGAGGGTAGGCTTCGAGATAGCCAGGGGGCGAAGCAGGAGGCTGATCTCGGTGGACAAGGCCAACGTGCTGGAGTCTTCACGGCTGTGGCGACAGATAGCCACGGAACTCTCCGCCCAGTATCCCGATGTGGAGCTGGAGCATATGCTGGTGGACGTCTGCGCCATGAGATTGATACAGCGCCCGGCTGATCTTGACGTGCTGGTCACCGAGAATACGTTCGGAGACATACTCACCGACGAGGCTTCAATGCTGGCCGGTTCCATGGGTATGCTGCCTTCGGCCAGCCTGGCGGGAGTCCCGAGGGCCGGAGGCAACATGACCTTCGGCATGTACGAGCCGATTCACGGCAGCGCCCCCAGGAGGGCCGGGCAGGACCTGGCAAACCCAATTGCCACCATCCTGAGCTGTGCCATGATGCTGCGCTACTCCTTCGGCCTGGAGCCGGAAGCACAGGCGATCGAGAAGGCGGTCCAGGGCGTCCTGGAACGCGGCTACCGCACCTATGACATAATGGAACCGGGCAAGACCCGGGTTGGCACCAGAGAGATGGGTGACCTCATCGCTGGAGGCATCGAGGCATGATGTCATGGGCGGCACGGGTTCAAGAACAGGCATAGCCAATCTGCCGCTGCACTACGGAAAGGCCCCTCCGTGGCTGTTCTACAGGATGGTCAAGCTCTCCAGGGAGATCACTATTTTCATCGTCAGCGAGTTCGGGCCCGTGGAGATGCTGCGGAGGATGTCGGACCCGTGCTGGTTCCAGGCCTTCGGCTGCGTCCTCGGCTTCGACTGGCACAGCAGCGGCGTCACCACCACCCTCTGCGGTGCTCTCAAGGAGGGACTCAGGGGGCTGGAAAAGGACCTCGGCCTGTTCGTTGCCGGCGGCAAGGGTGGCACTTCCAGGCGGACTCCCGCGGAGATAGAGGGCCACGGCCCTGACATCTCCGTCGACCCATCACGCCTGGTCTATGCCAGTCGCATGGCGGCCAAGGTGGACAGCTCTGCAGTCCAGGACGGGTACCAGCTCTATCACCACAACTTCCTGTTCACCCACGACGGGTCGTGGGCGGTGGTCCAGCAGGGAATGAACGAGGTCAACCGCTATGCTCGCCGCTATCACTGGCTGGGCGAGTCGGTGGCCGACTTCGTCTGTGAGCCCCACGCCGCCATTTGCTCGCAGGGCCGCGGCGAAGTGCTGAACCTGGTGGCGGCCGAGAGCGATGCGGCGCGGGGTACGATTGCCTCCATTGCTACGGGGCAGGCGGTGGAGACCACCCTGGGCGACCTGAGGAGGATCAAGACGCTTGATCTGCCCAGGCGGCATCATCTCACCACCCAGGATATTCATCCTGACAGGTTGGGGAAGAACCTGTTCCTGATTCGCGATCGGCAGCCGGCGGGCTTCGAGGAGCTGATCGGCATGGAGGGTGTCGGCCCGAAGACAGTCCGCGCTCTGAGCCTGATTTCCGAGCTGGTCTACGGTGTCCCGGCCAGCTTCCGCGATCCGGCGCGGTACAGCTTTGCTCACGGCGGGAAGGACGGTCACCCCTTTCCCGTTGACCGGCAGACGTATGACAGGAGCATCAACCTGCTGGCGCAGGCGGTGCGTAAAGCCAGGATTGGCACCTCGGAGAAGGAGGAAGCCCTCCGCCGGCTGGACAGGGACTTCCCGCGGTAGGAGCCAGCCTTTCCCCTGTGCCGCAGACGCCCGGCGATATGTCTACATAACCAGCCTGGTCTACTTGACTGCGAACGCCTTTCCGTTATAATCTTAGACTGGGCATGAGGGTCATTGCTGGCAGGGCGAAGGGGAGAAAGCTCAAATCACCGAAAGGTTCAGTACGTCCCACCACTGGGCTAGTACGGGGGGCAATATTCTCGATTGTGCAGCCGATGACTGGTACGCCGTGGCGGTTCCTTGACCTTTATGCTGGCAGTGGTGCGCTGGGAATCGAGGCCCTCAGCAGGGGCGCTGACCGGGCAGACTTTGTAGAAAGCAACCCGAAGTGCTGCGCGGTAATCAGGCAGAACCTGGCTGCGACCGGTTTCGCCTCGCAGGCAAAGGTATATTGCTGCAGCGTGAACAAGGCGCTCTCGATGCTGACCGATTCCTATGAGGTAGTAGCCCTCGATCCCCCCTATTCCGACCAGTCGCTGGTCGACACGTTGGCCACCTTATTCAGTTCTCAGGTCGTGGGGGCGGACTCCACCGTGGTAGTGCAGTGTTCTGCCCGCCAGGCCTTGCCCGCAACTGTTGATCGGTTCCGCCTCTTCAAGGATCGCCACTACGGCGACACCTATGTTGCAATCTACCGAAAGGAGGCCAACAATTGAGACTAGCTCTTTACCCCGGCAGCTTTGACCCCATAACCAAAGGCCATGTAGACATAGCTGCTAGAGCGGCCGCCCTGTTTGAACGCCTGGTCATCGGGGTTTTTGATGCTCCCGCCAAGAACCTCCTGTTTTCCACCGAAGAGAGGGTGGAAATGGTGAAGGAGGCGCTGGCCCATGTGCCCAATATCAGCGTGGTGTCCTATAGCTGCCTCACCGTGGAGTACGTCAAGGAGATAGGCGCTAGCTTCATCGTGCGAGGGCTGCGCATGGGCTCCGATTTTGAGCGCGAGTTTGACATGGCACTGATGAACCAGCGGCTCGACCCGAGCATTGACACCATCTGTCTCATGTCCAGTGCCGAGTGTCAGTTCATCAGCTCAAGCCTGCTCAAGGAGGTGGCCCAGGGAGGAGGCGACGTCAACGTCTTTGTGCCCGAATGCGTCGCTACTGCATTGAAGAGGAAGCTCTTCAACAAGTCCGGCAGAAGGTAAGGAGGTGTCTTAGATGGCATATAAGATTACCGAGGACTGCATTAGCTGCGGCGCCTGCGAGGTAGACTGCAAGAATGAGGCCATTAAGGAAGCGGACACGATCTACGTGATTGATCCTCAGAGGTGCACCGAGTGCGTTGGCTGGTTCGAGTCACCGAGGTGCGTCGAGATGTGCCCTGTTGACTGCTGTGTGCCTGACCCTGACCATAAGGAGACCAGAGGGCAGTTGCTCGACAAGTGGCAGAAGCAGAACCCGGGTAAGACTCCGGCGGTTACCTAGACAGTCAGCAGGTTATGTGCAGGAGGGCGGCGACCCTCCTGCCTTTTCCCATCAGTTCGTTGATCTTCTCAGTCGCTTCGTGTGAGGAAAGGAGCAGCAGCTCCAGCTTGGAGTCATCAACATAGTCCTTTGCTGCACCTGATAGGTGGGCTCTGGACAGAGTTCCCAGGCCGATGACTGCCACTTCTGCTCCTGTCAGTGCCTCGATTTCTTCCTTGCTGATAGAGTGGGGGCCGAAGCGCCATATCCCACCCTTCCTCTCCCTTACTGCGCCATCGGCAGAGATAATAATGTCCCGGTGGTATTTCCGGCCGTCGACAACCACCGTACCGAATTTGAAGCTGTGTATCTTGCTGCTCACGCCGTCGAATTAGTTGAGTTGGTGAAGTACTGAGTCACCGAGTCGAATCTATCAGGCAGCAGACTGAGCACCAGCCGGAACTTGTCTATCAGGAAGTCGGCCAGACTTGAGCCGCGGATGGCGTCTGCTGCCCCTGTCAGAGGCACGCCGGCTACGGGAATGTTGCCTGCTGATGCCTCCCATTGGAGCACGGTGGTGAAAACGGCCGCCACCACCAGTGCCCCCGCGGCCGCTCCCAGGACTATGCCGCCAATGGCGTCCAGCCAGCCCATGAGCATGATCTTGAGGAATGTCTTGACCACGGCGCCCATCAGGTTGGCGATGACTATGACGATGAGCAGAATGACAATGAAGGAAACGACGGAAGCCCACTGGGCCCCGCTGGGAGACAGCTTGTCGGCCAGGCCGTCGGAGAAATGGCCCGCAATGGTTATGCCGAGGATAAGTCCGGCTACAGTAAACGCGCTCCGGATGAGGCCGTGCTTGTAGCCGATGATCCCGCCGAGAGCAGCAACTACGATTATGGCTATGTCCACCCAGTTCAACTGGCACCTCCTGCTTGGGCCGAATGTCAGTGAAGCATTATACAACAAGCTGTCAAAAAAGCAAGGATTTGGCCAGGGGCTTTCCGCCAGCGCCGGCTAGGGAGTAGGCAGGATATGCACCACTTCACTGATGAGCAGCAGGACGAGGATGGCGGCGATGGGGGCGATGTCAAACATGCCCACCCTGGGAAGAATGCGCCGCAGCGGGTCGAGGAACGGCTCTGTGATGCGGTATAGCGCCGACACCACCGGATTGTCCGGCCGGACGTTGAACCAGGACGCCAGGGCACGGATGACGATGATCCAGATGAGCACCTGGCAGGCGATATCGACCGCAGTGGCGAATGCAGCCATCCTCTAGTCCTGTCTCAGTGCTCTGGCCCTGTCGTAGGCGGCGATGATAGCCTGGGCCACCAGGGCACGCAGGCCGCCTTCCTCCAGTTGCAGCAGGCCGGCGGCCGATGTCCCCCCGGGCGATGTGACCAGGTTCTTCAACTCGGCGGGGTGCCTGCCGGACTTCTGGCACAGGTGTGTTGATCCCGACACTGTGTCCAGCACCAGGTCCCGGGCCATGTCGCGGGGCAGGCCGATGTGCACCGCAGCATCGATCAGCGACTCTATTATCAGGAACACGTATGCCGGCCCGCTGCCGCTGACTGCGGTGGCCATGTCGATGTACTTCTCGTCAGAGACGAATATCTCCCTGCCCAGGGCGCCCAGAATGGAGGACGCTTTCTCCCTCTGCTCCTCCGTTACCTCGCCGGTGGCCGTCCACACGGTGACCCCTTCGCCGATCTGGGCCGGCATGTTGGGCATGGCCCGCACCACGGCCCGGTGGGCCAGCCCGTCGCACAGGCTGGTCACGGTCGCCCCGGCGACGATGGACAGCGCCATCTGGTCGGGTTTGAGCGTCCCCTTCAACTCCTTCATCACCTGGGGCAGCGCCACGGGCTTGATGGCCAGGACGACGCTGTCGGCCTGCTCTGCAGCCCGGCGGTTGTCCGTTTCCACGGCCACCCCGTACTGGCCGCCTATGTAGGACCGCCGCTTCTCGCTGACGTCGGTGGCCAGTATGTCGCTGGCCCTGACGGTGCCCCTGTCCAGGATGCCGCGGATGATGGCCTCGCCCATGTTTCCGGCCCCGATAAACGCTATCTTCATCTTGCTGGTCCCTACCTTTCGCCGAAGATGGCGCGACCGATACGCAGCATGGTCGCCCCCTCTTGGATGGCTACCTCGTAGTCGTCCGTCATCCCCATTGACAGGTGCTCCAGTCCCAGTGAGTCGCGCAGCGCCCTGAGCTGGCGGAAGACGGGTCTCACTTCCTCGGGGTTGGCGGTGAGCGGGGCTATCGTCATCAGCCCGGTCACCCGGATATGGGGCAGCCTGGATATCTGCTCCACCGCTGTGCCTGCTTCGTCGGCAGGGAACCCGGACTTGGTTGCCTCCCCGGCGACGTTCACCTGTACCAGGACGGGTAGGTCCCGCCCGGCGCTGCGGCTGATGGCCTGTGCCAGTCTGAGCGAGTCGACGCTGTGTATGGTGTCGAACAGTTGAGTGGCCAGTCTGGCCTTGTTTGTCTGGAGGTGGCCCACCATGTGCCAGGCCGGCGGTGGGTCAAGTGCGGACAGCAGTCCGAGCTTCTGCTGGGCCTCCTGGACCCTGTTCTCGCCGAAGTGCCTGACGCCTGCTTCGAAGGCCTGCTGGATAAGCTGGGGTCCGATTGTCTTGGTCACGGCGATGAGAGTTATGTCGTCCGGCGACCTCCCCGCCCTGTCCGCAGCCCTGGCGATGCTCGCCTGCACCTCGCCGACGTTGTCCCTGATGCTCATCCGCTTTGAGGTGGCCGACCCGTCCCGGCGGCTCTCAGGTGAAAGTATACTGCATTGCGGGCTAAAGTAAAGGAGCGGTCGCGGAGGTTAAGGGGAGGTTGTGGGGGGGGGCGGGGAGTGGCCGGGTGGAGTGGAACGGGGCCGACATTTCCAGAAGGGTGGCTACGACTGTTGTTACGCACAAATGGTGGGCCAGGCCTGCCCTACCCAGGGATCAGACTACCGGTGCGGCCGGCTTCCTCACCCGTCGTGGCGAGAAGCGCCAGCACCGGTCCCACATCCCTCCCCTTCGTCATTGCGAGGAGC
>CAZTYW010000029.1:0-24437 GCA_964617695.1 uncultured Dehalococcoidia bacterium | reverse complement strand
CTGCTTCCTGCCGTCCAGGAAGCTCTTCTCCGGCCCGGCGAGGGGCAGCAACTTCGGCAGCGGAGCCCGTCTCGCCGGTCAGGCGGCCTACGATATCCTCTGCAACAGAAGTTGCCTCGACGGCAGCCAGGGGCATCTTCAACTGGCCTAAATGGCGTGATGGAATCCCCGGTGGAACAAATTCAGCAGTACCTGCCTGCCCAAATCGCCCTGCCTCCCCCGAGGCGGCCACATCGCCCCCGCTCCGGGTGACACGCGGCGCCTGCGGCCATACGGCCTCCGCCTGGCCCCCCTGTACCATGTCTCCATGCCGGGACACCTGTGACGGTACACCGGGTGCACCCAAACTGTCAGCGGCCGGCCGCCGCTCCACCACTTGCCTTTCGGGCTGGCGATGCTCCGGCACAAACAGCCGGTCTCCGATCTCCCCAACCCACCTGGCCACCTTACGCAGCGTGCCCGAAGGCCTTCCTTCGCCATACGGACGCCCGCTGCGAAACACCAGATCTTTGCCGACAACGGCGCGCCCCGTCTCACTTTCCTCCGATACTCCCAGCGAGCCGGCTATCTCCGCCGATAGCTGCACGGCGCCCAACAGGCTCGAAGGCAGAATATCCGCAGCGCCTTCCTGAGACGCTGCCGCAGCAAGAACAGTCTCGCCGCGCTCCGCAGCATAGTGCGACACGTCTGCCACCATTCCCCGGGTGGCAAGCCTGTCACGCCCTGCCGCCGCAGCTTCAGCCGCAGCACCAACTGCCTCCCGCCGCTGCGCGGCATATCCAGACACATCTGCCACCGCTCGCCGGGTCGCAGGTCTGTCACGCCTTGCGTCCTCGGGCCCAACCCCAACATCACCGGCCCCCGGTGGCCCTTCGACGGCATATTGCCACTCTGCACCAGGGCGGCGGTGCAATGGTGTCTCATCCACTCCGCCTATTTCAGCGGCTTCCTCAGGCCACCCAGAATACCCTTCCTCCGGGAACTCGGCCTCCTGCTGGCGGCGCCTGTTGCGCCGGGAATACCACAGCAGGTCGCCCGCCCCTGTCACCGCAATGGGCATCCGCTGCCACTTGCTTTGCACGCGGTCAACCAGGCCCCGCACGGGAGAAGCCAGCCTCTCCGTCCACCTGGCCAACCTGGCACCGGGATAGTACGGTTTCCACACCGGCAGTCTGGCATACCGCTGAATACGCAGCATCGGAGCGGTGTGACGTCCAACCTGCGCCGCCAGCAGGCCGACTCGTGACAAAATGCGGCGGCTGAAGCTGGCGCCTATCTCCTGCCAGCCCTGGCCAACCGTCGAACCCGGCGGTTGGGCATTTGCAGTCTCAGGCCCGGGCTGCTCCCGTCGCGCCCGGCTTGCGTCACCGTCGCTTGAATGTCCCACCATCTTCACTAACCCAGCAACATACCCTCGTGCGCCAGCTCAAGTGTCTCTATTGAAACAGCACTCGATCCGGTATTGAAAGCCGGCCCCACCCATTTCACCGGGTAGGCCTCGACCAGATTCCACCGCCTGACCTCGTTGTGCTCGGAATCGTAGAGTATTATGGACACATTCCTGCGCACCACCTTGCCATTCACCACGCCCTCAAACCAGGCCCATAGGTCGTCGGTCTCCATAAGGCCCCGCTTCAGCGTAATGTTGGAGAACTTGGCCCTGCCGGGCAACCTGTGAACGTAGTCGTTCCGGCCGCCCTCCTCATAAGTGACCACCTCCACCTCCGCCTGTAGCCCCGAACACTCCGTGAACGTGGCCACGGCCGTACCTCCAGCCTCAACAACGAATCTGAAGCTCGCCAACGGTCCATTATCAGTCATCACACTGCCTCCGATCCCTAATCCCGCGCAGCAGCACCCCGCTCCCTTTCCAGCATGGCCTCCTGGCGCATCAGCAGATACACCTTCTCGGCCAGCTTCTCCACATCTACCTCCGGCGCTTCTCCGGATGATCCAGCCACTGCTTGTTCTCCGCTCTCAGAAACCATACATACGCCACCTTCTGCTGGTCCGGGCCTCAGCCCGGCCAGGGCCGCTCTGCCCCGTCGCCCCTATTTCCATCTCCGCACCAGACCGGCTGTCTCGATCAGCCAGCCTACACGCCACTTGCCACACCGCGGCAAGACAACGTCGAGCACAGCTATAAGCGCGGGCCAGCTTAGCGGCCTTCGGCCGCCTCGTTCAGCCTGCTGTTCATGCTACCGATCTCCTCCACCCAGCGACGCCTGTCGTCGTGCTCCATCTCCAGGATGTCCCCGAGCGGCCAGTGGAAGTGGTAGGCGATGTAGGCTACCTCCTCATACAGGCGGTCGAGGGGGTAGCCTGCTACACCCCCCCCAACTGGCCCAGGTCCACCTCAAAGCTGTGATTGCACTCCGGGCACGTAGCCTGGATCATGCTGGTGCCATTCTCGTTGATCTGGCGGTAGAACTCCTGCAGGTAAGCCAGGTCAGCCGAGAAAAAATCCTCAATGACCCCGGTGTTGATGTCCTTGACGGTCCCCAGCTTGGTGATCACCCTGGCCAGCAGGGCAATCACCAGGTAGGCCTGATTGGACTTCACCCGCATGTCCTTGAGGGGCAAGATCTCGTCGGCCGCCGTGGCCAGCCGCATGACACCCTGCTTGTGGAGGTCCCCTTCCTTGTCCACATAGCCGCGCGGCAAGCTGAACTCAAACTCGGTCTGCAGAGTCATCTCCTTACCTCCGGCCAGTTACTACTTGACGCGTTCTATACCCTCGTGCACCAGGACTAGCTCCTCCACGCCGATCTCGTTCGACCCTGCACTCAGAGTAGGCCCGGAAAGCTTTTGCGGCCAGGCGCTGAAGAAGTTCCATCGCGCCACTTCCTTGTAGTCCCTGTCGAACATCATGACGGAGCAGTTGGCACGGGCCTTTTCAAGGTCACCTTTCACCACTATGTCTCGCCAGTCCCAGAACGACAGGTCACCCGTGATGCCTCGCTTGCAGGTGACGTCGCCCCACTTCAGCCTGCCCGGGATTTTCTGCACAAGCTCGCGACCGTCTTTGTCCACCACCTTGTGTTCAACAACCTCGTGCTCCGACCCCAGACCACTGACTTCAGTGAAATACCCCTTCATCTCTACGGGACCGTCGACCTCGAGAGCAAAGTTAAACCCTACTAGCGGGTCTGAGTCCCTCTGTGATTTACCAGCCATGGCTTCCTACCTCCTGTTGGTCTGTCTTCTCCTTTTCCGCTACTCAGCACCGGCACCGGCCCACTGGCTGATGCGGAAGACCACGAACTCGGCCGGCTTCACCGGCGCGATTCCGATCTCGATTATCACCTGCCCGGCGTCCCGCACCTCAAGCGGGTTCGTCTCCTCGTCACACTTGACGTAGAAAGCCTCATCCGGCGTAAGCCCGAACAGCGCTCCGTCACGCCACACCCTGGTCAGGAAGGCCCTCACGTCGCGCTTGATGCGCTCCCAGAGGCGCTGGTCGTTCGGCTCGAAGACCACCCACTGAGTGCCCACTTCAATCGACTTTTCTATGAAGTTGAACAGACGGCGCACGTTGATGTAGCGCCAGGAGCCGTCACTTGACAGGGTCCTGCCACCCCATACCCGTATGCCGCGTCCAGGGAAGGCGCGGATGCAGTTGATCCCCTGAGGGTTGAGAGAGTCTTGCTCGCTCTTGGTGATCGCTTTCTCCAGGCCAACGGCACCCTGCACTACTTCATTGGCCGGGGCCTTGTGCACGCCGCGCTGCGTGTCACTGCGGGCGTAAATGCCGGCCATATGGCCCGACGGCGGTACGAATATGGCCTCGCCGTCGCCCAGGGGGTTGGCCACCTTGACCCAGGGATAGTAAACGGCGCCATACTTGGAATCGTATCCGGCCTCGTTGACAACCCAGTCCTTGACCTCCTGCGGACCCAGTCCGGGCAGGCAGTCCAGGATGGCAAACCGGTCTTTCATGTTGGCGCAGTGGTCCAGCATGGCCTGCTGGATGATCTTGACCCCTTCCCTGGATATCTTTCCTGCCTCATACAGCGCCATGATGTCCGGGCAGATGACCATGGTGACGTCGTCAGCCAACTCAAGCCCGGCCACGCCGGAACGCTCCGACGCATCACCCACAACCACGTCAGGTGTAACGTCAGGGATGGCGACTGCAGTCGTGGCTGCAGCAGCCGTCAACGGGTAAGTCCCGGGCGCCGGCATCTTCTCAGCCACACCCAGGCTGGACTCCTTCTCGGCTACCTTCACCAGCTTGGACTCCCTGTTGACCACATCTATGACGTTGCGAATCCCCTTGCCCTTCCTGAAGCTCACGTTCTCGAAGCTCTCCTCCGAGGAGCCGCAGGTAATCTTAAGGTTGAACTGGTCCTCGGGGACATCCTCACCAGCCGGCCTGCTGACCTCGACGGCCACATCACCTGCCTCGAGGGCAGTCACGCTGAGCGTCTCTATCGACGGCTGTGCACCGCTGGGCAGCGCTGCCATGGCTGGAGCCGGACCAGCCTCTTCAGCACCGTCGCCACCGGGCAACCGCGTCACATAGCAGCTACCACCGCCATTGTGGAAGTATCCATAGACTGCGTGCGCCAGATAGCTACCGGGAATGAACTCACCGAAGTTCTGGACAAACTGGCCCCAGTTGGCGATGAAGGTCGGATAGTTGACCGGCCCCTTCTCAGTAAAGCCAACGAAGGCTGCCACTGACGTGCCAACGCCTTCAATAGGCTTTGCTCCTTTATCGACCTCCTCGACGTAAACGCCGGGGGATAGATATTGAGGCGACATGTTCTACCTCCTTTCGACTTGATGTATTCGCCGGGAATGACAAATATCCCTGGGAGTACCCCGGCCCGCCCCCTTCCCCGGCATCCCCGGGGCCGGCCGGCTGCCTCCCTTCAGAACATTCACATCTTCACACCCCCCCTTCCCCTCTCCTCACCCGAGGGCGCAAGCATGACAGTCAGTCGCAACCTCAGAAACACGTTCATAGTTCGATATCGTAGCCAGGGCTGGGCACGGTAATCTGTACCTCACGCTTCTTCTGGCCCGGCGCGGACACCTCAAAGGTGTATGAACCCCAGCCCAGCCTGCGGAGGGAGTACTTGCCTTCCTCATCCGTGGTGGCCGTCATCTGTAGTTCCTTCACTACCACCATAGCGTCGGCCACAACCTCCTCGGGTTTGCCCCTGGCATGCACCGTACCACGTATGTGCACGAACTTGTCGGCAGTCTCCCCGTCTTTTCTGTACTCGGCAACCTTGGTGACGACCAACGGCGCAGCGACCGCCGCCTCGATCTCCACGGGTATGGTGACCACGTAGTTTATGGATGGCCTGATCTGGTTATCCAGCGCGCTCCAGAAGTCAGCCGCGTTGATCAGGATTCCGTCCTTCTGAGCAGTAAAGGTGCGCAGCGGCCAGCGCGCCTCCTTGAGTGACCCCTGAAGCAAGTCTTCTGGCAACTCCTGATAGCGGAATAGGGTGGCCAGAAGCTGCCCCAGCAGGCGGTGCTGGTCCGCGGTATCACTTGTCCAGACAGTAATCAAATAGGAGAGGTCAACCCTGACGGGGGGCTTCTTCCTGGTAGCGATGCCCTGGCTGCGTTCGATCATCCACTCATTGCTACGAAGTTCGAGGTTCTCGTGAATATCATACAGATACAGGTTGACCGTAGGCTTGACAACAGAGGCAGACCATTCCCTGTCCGGCATGTCGAAGCTGATGTCAACCTCTACCGGGTCCAGGGGGACCTTGCCTATCAGCAGTTGTTTCAGCGTCTCGTCAAGATCGTTGATCATATCGTCCCAGCTCCACTAAAACCTATGCAAGCGAGCCTACGCTCGCCCGTCCGACGGCCTCTTCTGTTGCTTCTTCCCGGCCGTGCCTTCAGAATATGCTGCTTCACAGCCAGCCCTACTTCCCCTTCCTCTGCGAAGGCCGGCGACTCCGGCTCATCTCCTTCTTTCGGGCTACAGACTGTGATTGCTGCACCACGTGCGTCAGCTCATGAGCGATGAGCCTCTTGCCGTCGTCGGAGTCGGGCCGGTAGTTGTCCTCACGGAAGAAAACGTCCTGGCCTGTAGTGAAGGCCAGCGCTCCCAGTTGGCGCGACAGCGCGTCGGCATCGGCATCGGCATGAATGCGTACGCCACTGAAGTCATGGCCGAAGCCGGGCTCAAGGGTGTCCCGTACAGCGTCGGGTAGAGGCTGGCCACCACCCCTGGCGGCACCAATGCGATTTTCCACGCCCTCTGATGCTTCGAAAGCCCCGCTCGTGGAAGCCCGCATCTGCACCCCTTCTTCCTCCTGCCGCCTGATATCAGCCGAAAACCTGCCGCTGGCAAGCTTCGGTTGGACTTCTTCCTCTTCTTCCGCCGGCTGCCTGCCGACTTCACCGCTGGAAGCCGCCTTCGGCTGGACTTCCTGCTCCTCCTCCTCCTCTGCCTCCTGCCTTCCAATCTCGCCGGCTACACGGTCGGCGGCTGCCTTCGGCTGCAACTCTTCCTCTTCTTCCTGGCGCTGAATCTCAGCACCCGTGCGACGCACGACAGCATCGGCTACCCTATCAGCCTCTCTTTCATTAGCGTCATCCGGTGCGTTGACCACGAGCTTCGGTTGTATCCTGGAATTCAGCAGGCGCTGCACATATGCGTTGCCATAACTCTGCTGCAGCCCCATCAGCATGCGCACCCTGTGCTCTGTATTGGCAGGGTGTGAAAGGCGCGCATCCGTCATGAGAGCGGCCTGTGCCCCCGCAGAGAGAGTGCTGATGCCAGTCGCCTCGGGCACATCGACCTGCTCCTTCAGCTTCTCAGGTTGGGACTCCGGTCCCTTCCTCCTTGTTCCCGCCTTCTCCTCTGACTCGGCCTTGCTGATCTGCCGCTCTGCCATGCTTACACCTCCGTTTAGCCCTTCACCAGGTCGAAGTACTGTGCGAAATCGACCTCGGTGCACAGCCTGCCCATTTTCTGGTACTCGCGCTTGGTGGCCCTGATGAGGTGCTCTATATTGATGGTGCCGCCATCGTCTGCCGCCAGGAAAGCAGCACTCAGTGCAATGTTCTTGATATTGCCGCCGGTGACCTTGAACTGTCGCGCCATGAAGCTGAAGTCGACCTCTTCCGACACAGGAGCCGCCTTGGGAAACACGCGCTGCCAGATCCGGAGACGGTCTGCTTCCTCCGGCAGCGGGAACTCAACGCTAAAGTGCATCCGCCGCGCAAAGGCCTCGTCCAGGTTCTTGCGCAGGTTGGTAGCCAGGATGACTATTCCGTCGTATTCCTCCATCTTCTGAAGCAGATAGGCGATCTCAATGTTGGCATATCGATCGTGCGAGTCCCTGACCTCTGACCGCTTGCCGAAAATGGCGTCCGCCTCATCAAAGAAGAGGATGGCATTCGAGTCCTGCGCCTCTCTGAATATCCTGTCCAGGTTCTTCTCGGTCTCGCCAATGTACTTGCTGACCACCGTGGACAGGTCTATCTTGTACAGGTCGAGCTTCAGGTCTCCGGCCATAATCTCAGCGGCCATTGTCTTGCCGGTGCCGGACGGACCGGCGAACAGCACATTCAGTCCCCTCCCCAGCGAAAGCTTGTGTTCGAAGTTCCAGTTGCCATAGACCACGTGCTTGTACCGGACGTAGTTTCTGATCTCGTGAAGCTGCGCCATCTGGTCTCTGGGCAGGACTATGTCGTCCCAGGTGAACCTGGGCTGTATCTTGCGGGCCAGGCTGTTGAGCTTCTGATTCGACTGGGCCCGGCACGCCTGGTACAGATCGTCCATGCCGATTTGCCTTTCTCCCTCCACCCGCCCCACAGCCAGATACCTGGCAGCGGCCACTGCATCCCGAATCTGTCCACCGGTGAAGCGAAACTTGTTGGCCACCGCCCCAAGGTCCACATCAGCCTCCATAGGCACATGGCCATTCAGGTGCGTCTGCCACAATTGCTCACGAATGCCATAGGTCGGAACGGGCAGTTCTACCCTGAGAAATGGCTTGCCGGCCACATCGCCCGCCGGTTCCCAGGGAAGACGGCTGCCCAGGAACACGACCGTCGTCTTCTCTCCTGACCGTTCCAGAATGCCATCGCGGTAAATCTTCAGACTCCTGTCATCGCCCAGCAGGTGGTCAAAGCCGTCCCAGTATAGACACGCCTGCTGCAGCCATGCCTCTCGGAAGATAAGGGACAGGGCCAGGTCTCCGGACAGGTCCGCTGCCAGCATACGGTCGACGTCTACCACCAGCAGCGGCATTCCAAGCTCCCGGCACATGGCCTCGGCCGCGGTCTGCTTTCCCGCCCCGTAGGGACCCTGCATATAGAAGATGGCGCCGCAACCTGTCAAGTCTCCTTGAAGCAGATTGACCAGTCGCTCCTTCAGTTCCTCAGGGAGCATCATGTCTGACAGCGCCACATCTGCGTCTGCAAGCTTACAGAACCCACACAGGCGCGCATCGATGCGGTTGCCGCCAAGAAGGTAGTCAATCACGCGCTGGTCAACCTTGAAGGCCGTCTCCAGCAGGAATCCACCCCGGGCATATTGAGAATCGTACGGCAACAGCAGGTGAGATCCCAGCAGGCGCCCCTGTGGTTCAAATGCCACCCTTAGCGCTGTCCTGTCTTCGATAGACCCTGCAAGCACTTTCGTGACCAGGTCAACCGTCGGTGCCTTCTTCGTCACGTCATCTTGAAGGTAGGCGAACAGCCTCTGGTACTTCAGGTCCAACTCCGGCAGTAGACAGATCAGCAGGCTGTCAACCTCCGATGCAGTCAAATCGAACACCTGCTTCAAACGTTCCAGCCTGAGTTCGACGCCACTGTTCAAAGCACCCGACCTTCGCTCGGAGATCTCCTCCTCTAACATGCTCAGAGCCTGGACGAGTCTCCCTATCGGCCCGTCGTCCGGCGACGCCGTGGTGGGCGATGGCTCGCAGTGGAGCGCAGACGAAAGCAGGTCTTCTATCTCTGCTTCTGAGATATACAGACCTCGCAGCTCGTCCCAGTTGGCATCGCCCCTCTGAAGGCGCAGCTCAGTAGCCCGCAGGCGCAGCATCAGATCAATGCGCTTCGCCTCGGCGAGGAGATGCTCCAGGCTGGTCTCAAATCTACTCATCTCTGGTTTCGAGGTTTAAGGCAACCGTGCTGAAGTCGATGCTGGCTTGACGCGGAATCCACATGTCCTCTGAAGGACTGAGGTGCTCCATCATGAACCTCGACATCTTGTCCAGGGTCACAAAGTATGTGCCTTCCTGCGTGGCAACATGCTGGACGTAGCCCCTGGTCATCCTGTCCTGCTCGTCCACCCAGATCTTGATCACAAACGAGCTGTAGTGACCCATCGGTTCGTTTCCTGTCAGCCAGCCGCGGGCGCGCTTTCATACCGCCGTCCGCGTCTTTCCGTTAAGCATAGCCCCTGTCGGTGAACGCGCGGATAATCGGGAGTGAATCTCCAGTGAATCAGAGGCTCACGCCGAACCTTTCGAGGACTGTTTGAGGGAATCGGGGCTTGTTTCTGGTTGCATGCCGCGAGTCAAGAAGGGTTCCAGGCGAAGAACGGTTGGTCGGCCACCCCCTGCCCGGAGCCGCGCCAGGGGGTCAAATGTACTCGTCGTTCAGCAGCTTCCGGTAGAGCGCCACAGTTCGGCGGTCGGGGCACAAATCCAGTTCGGCCTTGATGGTCTTCTCGCACAGGCGGTACCAGCTAATGGCCCTGCTGCGCTGTCCCAGGCGACTGTGGCAGCACATCAGGCGCTGATAGGCATCCTCGCGACAAGGGTCCTTGACCAGTATCTTCTGGCAGTAGACGCCACAGCCCTCGTAGTCCTCCTGCTGCATCGAATAGTCCGCCAGCCTGCTCACAATGGCCAGGTACACATCTTTCAGGGCCTCGCGTCGCAGGGTTGTCCACTCCTCGTAGGGATTGTCCTCCATGTAGTCACCGTGGTACAAGGCTTCGGCAGCCTGGTGCTCCTTGATTGCCTCGGCAATCCTGCCATCCGTCTCCATCTGCCTGGCCACCTGCCAGTGGTACTCAAACTGGTCAGCGTCGGACCACACATCTGCCTCAGGATTGATGGTGTAGTTCCCATCCTGGAACAGCACCCAAGGAAAGTCGCCATTCGAACCGTGGGCGGCCCCCAGGGTCTGTCTCAGGGAGCGAGCCGCCGCTTTCAAGTTGTTGTTGGCCAGCGGGGGTTCACAGCCGGGCCACAAAGCCTCCATGAGTACGTCCTTTGAAGCGGGGTGCCCACGCCTCGCCACCAGGTACTTGAGGAGGGCTTTAGCCTTGACGCGGCGCCACTGCTCAATCCTGGCACCACCGACATGCACTCGAAACTTACCCAGGCAGTAGATCTCGAGGGTAGGTGCGCACTCTCCTGCCACGACCAGTGACCCTAGCATATCCCTCCTCGGACCAGCCTTGGTCGGCGCACCTCGACCGCCCAACATGGTACCGCGACCCCACTTGCCGCTCATCCGTTCAAGACCGTCCAGCACTATGCGCAGCTGCCTGGTTGCCGCGGCTTCCCTCTGGCCGAGGTAAGAGCTAACATCACGCAGTTGCTCAATAGCACGGCGACAGTCGAGCTGTATTACCTTTAGCAGTTCAATAGCGGTCTCGTAGGGGTTGGCCAGTTGGTCGCCGACGTCTGCCCTTTTCTTCACATTCGACCAGCCGTCTCAGCAGGCCGCCACTTCGGCCGCGTCATGAGACACACCCAATCACCCCATCCTGCCGTGTTGAGCGAGGCGGCACACCAGCATGTCGCCCATCTGGCCAGACGGGCATACCCAGCCGGTCCGGCAGACGCCACCCTGCTGCGGCCTCTTGCGCTACAGGATACCACGATAGCGCCGAGAAGAGAATAGCATATCGTTAACTGAAGGTCTCAAAGTTGTCACATTCTTGATGTATTGATGATTCGATTATGACGTGAGCGGCGCAAACCATTCTCGGCCTGTACTCCTCCTGCTCATCCAAACGTAGCCTGTTGTCTGCACACCCACACAGAACCAGGGGCGAGGCTGGCATACTGCGTCCGATACTAGCTGAGCAGATATCCGCCGTCCACCGGGATCACCACACCGGTAACGTACTCCGCTGCCCCGCTGACCAGGAAGAGAACGGCCTTGGCAACGTCATCAGCATACCCCGGCCGGCCCAGGGGCATTCGCGCCAGGAACTCATTCATGAGATCGTCGGTGGTCTTCCCGGCAGCTTCCCGTGCCTGCCTCTCTCGCTCAAAACCGCGCGTCAAGATACTGCCAGGGGCAATAGCATTCACCAGAATGTTGTGCGGAGCAAACTCAAGGGCCAGGTCCTTGGTGAGCATGATAACCCCGGCCTTGGAGGCACCGTAGTGCGCCATCTCCGGATGGGGATGCAGGCCATCTATAGAGCCCAAATTGACGATCCTTCCCCCGCGCCCAGCCTTAATCATCTCCCGTGCAGCGGCCTGCGAATAGAAAAACGCTCCTTTGAGGTTGATGGCCATTACCTTATCCCAAAGCTGCTCAGTCGTGTCCAGTGCCGGCGATGTTGGGTAGATGCCCGCGTTATTGACCAGGATGTCAAGGCTTCCAAACGCTTCGACGGCAGCCCGCACCACCTTCGCCGCATCGGCCGGGCTGCTCGCGTCAGCCTGAATAGCCTGCGCCTTGCCACCCGCCTCCTTGATCTTGTCTACGGTTTCGCCGGCAGTCTTCATGTCGATATCGGCGATCATCACGCCGGCGCCCGCCTCCGCCAGCCGCCGCGAAATGGCCCTCCCAATCCCCACCGCACCGCCGGTCACAACAGCACCCTTACCACTCAGATCGAAAAGCTCTGCGATAGTCGGTCTCGCCACGATAAGTCCTCCTTATCTGGTGTCCTTCATCCCTGCCTGGCTCAAACACACCTTTCATCACCTCGCTGTCTGCAGGAAACGCCAGTAGTCTCCCAGCTTTCGGAGAGCCCTGACCGCCCTCTCGGCGCTGTGAAAAACGGCCATCCCCCTTTTCTCAAGCTCCGCCTCCCGCTGGACCTCCGCACCAGTGGCTGTCCACCAGCACACCGGCTTGCCATAGGTCTTCATCAGTTCCAGTGCGCCCTCCGCTATGCGCCGGGCTTCATCTATGAAAACAGTGCCGAAGGTGAGAACTACCCCATCTACCTTGGGGTCAGCCATGGCCGGCTCCAACCCGGCCAGAGCTGTCTCAGATAGCGTGAGTCCGGAGTGCGCGCTCAACGGCCACAGATCAAGAGGATTGGTCGCCTCCATCCACGGCGGGAGAAGACGCTCCAGCTTGGCTTTCGTCTGTGTCGATAGCTCCACCACCTCCAGGCCATAATCGCTGCAGGCATCGACCAGCATGACTCCAGCACCGCCGCTGACACTGACTATGCTCACCCTGTTTCCCTTCATCAGGGGCAGGCGCAAAAAGGCTTTAGCCAGGTCTTCCATTTCCTCAAGGTCGCTGGCCTGCAGTACGCCGCATTGCTTCAATGCCGCACGCAAAACCGCGTCAATCCCGGACAGGCTGCCCGTATGCGACCGGGCTGCCCTGGCACCCTTCTCGCTTCTGCCAACCTTCAGGGCTATAATGGGCTTCTTTCTGGATACCCTCCTGGCCGTTTCGATAAACCGGGTACCGTCCCTTATTCCTTCAATATGAAGCAGTATCACCCTGGTCTGTGGATCATCCTCGTAGTACTCCAGCGCCTCCGTGACATGGACATCACAACCATTGGCCACATCAATGCCTTTGCCAAGAGTGTTGACGCTGTGCAAGTGAGAGAAGAAGAGGCCGCTCTGGCATATGACGCCCAGCGGCACCTCCTCCATCTGGTGAGGCACGAACGAGGTATTCAGACCCAGGAACGCATTGGCGACTCCGAGCGAGTTTGGGCCGAGGATTCTGGCTCCTCGCTGGCTGGCAATGTTGACTATCCTGTCTTGCAGTTCCTTCCCTTCCGCGTCGCCGTCGGCAAATCCCTGGGTTACAACCACAATAGCTTTTATTCCTGCGTCGACGCACTCCTGGACAAGCGCGGGCACGGCCGAACGCTCCCAGACCGGAATGACAGCCAGGTCCACCTTCTCTGGCACGGCGCTCACACTCGGGTACGCGGTTATGCCAAGGATATCGTCTGCTTTCGGGTTCACAGGATAGATCCTGCCCCTATACCCGTGGGCGGCTAGCCTTTGAACGATGTTGAACGAATCTGAACCCGTCTGCCTTGTGGCACCTACCACGGCGATTGAGCGGGGCTCCATGAAAAGCTTCATCTGGGCGATGACGTCGAGGGTGTCTATGTCCGGGTCAGCCATGCGCGGTTTGATTATAGTATCCGAACACACTTTTGGAAAGCGACGCTCAACGTCTCACCACGGGAACTCCGGCCCTGCATCACCTGATCGACCGCACACCCCCCGCGCCAGGCGAAGCAGGGTTCTTCTCCCAGTAGAAACCCTGCTGGGCTGGATTCCACGGATTATGACACAGGCGCTATTGACAAAGAGGATCGAACATGCTATAAACCTCACTAACCGAATATAGCAAAGGCGAAGAACAAGAAGAGTAGGCTTCAAGCGAGGCACAGAGAGTCGGGGTAAGGTGTGAGCCCGATGCTAGCGCAGAAGCTGAATGGACTTGGGAGCCGCAAACCGAAGGCGATTGCTGCGTAGGCTTTGACGGAAAGGGCACCGTTATCATAGCCCAGGGTATAGGCTAGCTCCGAGACGCTCGCCCCGTACCCGACAAGAGACGGTCGGTCAAAGACCGACCAAAGAGGGTGGTACCGCGAAGAGAGCCCTTCGCCCCTCAACGGGGCGAAGGGCTTTAATTTTTGGTGCCAAGTAGCAGAGAATGGAACATCTGGAGACTGCATTTACAGGAGGACGGCGAGACAGCCTGGTGCCTGTCGTCAGGGAGCTGTCGGCCGATCTTGAGACCCCGGTATCGGTGTTCCTTAAGATCGGCAGTACCCCGCCAAGTTTCCTGCTGGAGAGTGTCGAGAGAGGAGAGCAACTGGGCAGGTACTCCTTCATCGGCACCAACCCCTATCTCACCGTGCGCACCATCGGGGACGCGGGCTTTGTCCATCACCACAACAAGGAGACAAGGCTGAGGCTGGGAAAAGCGCCGCAGGCATCCGATCCGCTGCACCTGGTGCAATCGTTGCTGGCCCAACGCCTGGTGGCCAGGGCACCGGGCTTGCCGCGCTTTATCGGAGGCGCCGTCGGCTACCTGTCCTACGATGCAGTGGGCTTCTTCGAAGACCTCCCAGGCTGCTCCGGTGACGAACTCAGGTTGCCAGACTCAACATTCATGTTCACCGACAGCCTCGTCATCTTCGATCACGTCCAGCACAAAATGAAGATCGTCTCTGCCGGCACCTCAGAAGTAGAGGGCACCCAGCCTTCCCCGGCTACTTCGGACAAGATAGACAGTATCGTCGCTGCGCTGGGCAGCAGCCTTCCAGCCGAGCCTCAAGACCGGCCCCTTGCATCGGCCGAGACCGTGCCACCCCTTGCATCCAATTTCAGCCGGTCACAATTCGCAGGCATGGTAAAGAAAGCCAAAGAGTATATCTTTGCCGGGGATGCCCTCCAAATCGTGGTCTCCCAGAGGCTCCGTCGCCAGACCTCGGCCGACCCCTTCTCCATATACCGCGCCCTGCGCATGCTGAACCCGTCACCCTACATGTTCTACCTGGACTTCGGCGACTTCCAGCTCATCGGCTCGTCGCCTGAGACGATGGTCAAGCTGGAGGACGGAGTGGCCGAAACAAGACCGATAGCCGGCACGAGGGCCAGGGGACGGGATGCCGCCGAGGACGAGCAGATCACCGCTAACCTGCTGGCCGACCCGAAAGAGAGGGCAGAGCACACTATGCTGGTGGACCTGGGTAGAAACGACATCGGCAGGGTGTCGAGCTTCGGCACCGTAAGCGTGCCCCTGTATATGGGCATCGAGAAGTACTCTCACGTTATTCACATCGTGTCTTCCGTAGTCGGCAAATTGCAGCCGCAGTACACCGCTTTCGACCTGCTCAGAGCTTGCTTCCCGGCAGGTACAGTGAGCGGGGCACCGAAGGTGCGATCCATGGAGATAATCAGCGAACTGGAAGGAACGAAAAGGGGGCCGTACGGCGGTGCCGTGGGCTACTTCGGGTTTGACGGCAATATGGACACGTGCATCACCATACGCACCATCGTCAAGATCGGCGACACGGTCTACCTGCAGGGAGGGGCAGGCATAGTGGCCGACTCGGACCCCGAGAGGGAATACGAGGAAACCCTGAATAAGATTCAGGTGTTGGAGGACGCTGTGCGTCTGGCCGAATGTGCAGAAACGGCATCGGCCAATAACGTCGTCAGAAGCTGAGCAAGGAAGATGATCAGAGAAGCGATCGCCAAGCTGGTTGACAGGAGAAACCTCGACCAGGAAGAGGCCGAGGAGGTGATGCATGAGATCATGCTGGGCAAGGCCACTTCCAGTCAAATAGGCGCCTTTATTGTCGCTTTGCGGATGAATCAGGAGACCCCAGCAGTGATCGCTGCCTGCGCCAGGGTGATGCGCGATTATGCCATCAAGGTTGAGACCGCACAGACCCCGCTGATAGACACCTGCGGTACGGGGGGTGACGGGGCTGGTACATTCAACGTGTCCACCGTCGTCGCCTTCGTGGCTGCCGGTGCGGGAGTAGCCGTGGCCAAGCATGGCAACCGCTCCGTGTCGAGCCGCTGCGGCAGCGCCGATGTGCTTGAAGCCCTGGGTGCCAGTATTGACCTGGGGCCAGAGGCGATAGGCAGATGCCTGGACCAAGTAGGCATCGGGTTCCTTTTTGCCCCGCGCCTCCACCCGGCCATGAAACACGCGGCTGCCCCTCGGAGAGAGATAGGCGTAAGGACGATCTTCAATCTGCTCGGCCCGCTGACCAATCCAGCATCCGCCTCCATCCAGCTCCTCGGCGTCTACAACCCCGGTCTGACCGAGACCATGGCACAGGTCCTCAATCTCATGGGTACGCAATCGGCCATGGTGGTCCACGGAGCCGACGGACTTGACGAGCTTTCCGTCACCGGGGTCAACAAGATAACGCGCCTCCGCAATGGAACGATATCCACCTGCCACCTTGATCCACAAGACGTAGGACTGCCCAGGGCAGGACTGTCCTCCCTCAGAGGTGGTCTGCCCCAGGAGAATGCCGGCATACTAAGAAGCCTGCTGCAGGGCGAGAAGGGGGCTAAACGGGACACTGTTCTACTCAACGCCGCGGCTGCACTCATGGCTGCTGACCGGGCAGCCGACTTCCGGCAGGGTCTCAGCCTGGCAGCCGAATCCATCGACAGCGGTAGGGCGCTGGACAAACTTGAGCGATTCATCACGTTCAGCCGGGACCAGGAGAAGCCAGATGATTCTTGACGATATAGCGTCAAGCGTCCGCCGGCGCTTGTTTGAGAGGAAACAATATACGCCCCTGGTCGAATTGGAGCGGCGTGTGGATGAGTGCCCGCCGTGCCGGGACTTCAAGCAGGCAGTAAGCGGAGACGGGATCAAGATGATCGCAGAAATCAAGCGGGCGTCTCCCTCCAAAAGGTGGAGCCGCTTCAATCTCAATCCTGCCGAACTGGCCCGCTGCTACACTTTGGGGGGCGCCGCAGCGATCTCCGTGCTCACCGAGGAGGACTGGTTCAAGGGCAGCCTGGCTGATCTGGCGGCAGCTCGCCAGGCAACCGATCTCCCCCTGTTGTGCAAGGACTTCATTCTGGACCCGTATCAGATATATGAGGCCCGGATTCACGGTGCCGACGCCATCCTTCTGATTACGGCGCTCCTGGCACAGTCCGAGCTGGCGCGACTCATCGGTACGGCACGCGCCCTGCACATGACACCCCTTGTTGAGGTGCACACCGAATCAGAGTTGGAAAAGAGCATAGAGGCAAAGGCAGATGTCATCGGCATCAACAACCGCAATTTGGTTGATTTCAGCGTCGATACGGCGACCACCATGAGACTTCGCCCCCTCATTCCACCCGGCATCACGGTGATAAGCGAGAGCGGGGTCAAGTCCCGTGCTGACGTACTCGCGCTGCAACTCGCTGGAGTCAATGCGGTACTTGTGGGCGAATCACTGGTGTTGAATAACGATTCCAGGGCCAAGCTGAGAGAACTCATAGGCAGCTAGAAAATGAAACCAGGCAGTATGGTAAAGGTCAAGATCTGCGGCCTGACCAGTCTGGAGGATGCGCTGGCTGCGGCGGAACTGGGCGCCGACGCGGTGGGCTTCGTGTTTGCACCCAGCCCGAGACGGGTTAGTCCACGACAGGTGGCAGACATAGTCTCCGAACTGCCTCCGTTCGTATGCAAAGTGGGCGTTTTCGTGGATACTACAATCGAGGAGATAACAGCCACTATGGACTCGTGTGGCCTCGACATGGCCCAATTGCACGGCAACGAGACTCCTGATCTGTGCAAGGCGCTTCTGCCCCGGGTCATCAAGTCCTTCCCCGTGAAAGACGAGTCTATCCTATCCCTGCTACCCCGCTATCAGGCAAGGGCCTATCTGCTGGACAGCTACCATGATGCGCTCAAGGGCGGCACGGGACACAGCTTTGACTGGGAAATCGCACAGCAGGCCACCCGATACGGTCGAATCATACTATCCGGAGGTCTGACGCCTGAGAACGTACGCCAGGCTATCAGCCGCGTGCACCCCTACGCCGTGGACGTTTCAAGCGGAGTTGAGTCCGGTCCGGGCATCAAGGACCGCGCCAGACTGAGGGCCTTTATTCAAGCTGCCAGGGGCTGCGATGATGCAGAGTCACAACCCGAAAGTGAGTGAAATGGCGAACAATCGAGCGGACGCGAACACAGCCAATATAGCCAGCGGGCTGCCCGACGAGAAAGGGTACTTTGGCCCTTACGGCGGTAAGTTCGTGCCCGAAACCCTCATGGGAGCGCTCGCCGAATTGGAGGAGACATACACAGGAGCACTGGCCGATCGAGCTTTCTGGGAGGAGTTCCAGTCCCTGTGCCGTGACTACGCTGGCCGTCCGACGCCGCTGTACCATGCCAGGCAGCTCTCGGCCAAGGTCGGCGGTGCCACCCTGCTCCTCAAGAGAGAAGACCTCCTGCACACCGGCGCCCACAAGATCAACAACGCCCTGGGACAGGGGTTGCTGGCCAGGCGAATGGGCAAACAGAGGATAGTCGCCGAGACCGGCGCAGGCCAACACGGCGTAGCGACGGCCACCATCTGTGCCATGCTGAAGCTGGAGTGCGTCATATACATGGGGGAGGACGACGTGCAGCGCCAGTCCTCCAACGTCTCCCGCATGAAACTGCTGGGAGCCCAGGTCCGCACGGTGTGTACTGGCAGCCGCACGCTGAAAGACGCCATCAACGAGGCAATCCGTGACTGGGTAACCAATGTTGGCCGTACACACTATTTACTGGGCTCGGTTGTCGGCCCGCACCCCTACCCAACCATTGTCCGTGATTTCCAGTCGATAATCGGCCAGGAAACACGACACCAGGTCCTGGCCACGCACCGGCGGCTTCCGGACTACCTGATTGCATGCGTCGGCGGCGGAAGCAACTCCATAGGCCTTTTCCATCCCTTTGTGGACGATAATGAGGTCCGCCTGGTCGGTGTCGAAGCGGCGGGAAAGGGACTAAAGGATGGCGAACACGCTGCGACACTTGCCCACGGCAGTGTAGGAGTACTCCACGGCGCCAAGTCATACCTGTTGCAGGATGGCCGTGGCCAGGTCGTTTCCACGTACAGTATTGCTCCCGGTCTCGACTATCCTGGCGTCGGACCTGAGCACAGCTACTACAAGGACACGGGGCGGGCAACCTATGTGGCCGTGACTGACGGTCAGGCCCTGGAAGGGTTCAAGCTCCTTTGCCAGACCGAAGGGATAATCCCCGCTCTCGAGCCCGCCCATGCCATCTACTACGCCGCACAATTGTCATCGAAGCTGCCGAGTGAGACTCTGGTGGTAGTCAATCTTTCAGGCCGAGGCGATAAGGACCTGGATATTGTCACCAGGCTTCTGGAGGCTGAAGGGTGAGCCGCATCGCTTCCGCGCTGGCAAAACGGAAAGCGCTGATAACCTACGTCACCGTAGGTTACCCTTCGGTTGAGGCAACGCTGGACATCGTCCCCGCCCTGGCCGGTTGGGGCTGCGACATGGTTGAGCTGGGAATCCCGTTCTCTGACCCGCTGGCTGACGGCGCCACCATTCAGCAGGCAAGCCACCGGGCATTGCTGAACGGCGTTACGCCGGAAGTGTGCCTCGATGTAGCGTCCAAACTGCGACAGAAAACGGACGTGCCACTCCTGTTCATGACCTACTACAACCCGGTATTCAGCTTCGGGCTGGAAGCCTTCTGCCTGGGTTCCGCCGAGGCAGGTATCGACGGCCTGATTGTGCCTGACCTGCCTCCTGAAGAGGGATACGCATTGGAGGGACTGGCATCCCAATCGGGAATGGACGTCGTATATTTGATTGCCCCCAACAGCAGTGAAAAACGTGTTGATCTGGTGGCACGCAGGTCCAGGGGATTCATCTACATCGTCACCGTCACCGGAGTGACGGGTGCCAGGCAGCAGCTACCGGCTGGTTTCGAGGATTTCGTTGCCAGAGTCAGAAAGCGAACGACCTTGCCACTTTGCGTTGGCTTCGGCATCTCCAATGCAGATCAAGCCCGGTGGGCAGCAAGCCTGGCCGATGGGGTAATAGTCGGCAGTCGCATCATTGAGCTACTGGACGGCCACCCGCCTGCTGAACTGAGGGAGTTCGTCGGAGGCATGAGAAATGCGCTAGATAGTTGCTAGCTCCAGGCCAAAGCCCTGAATGAGCCCTTTGCTCACAGGGCAAAACGACTCTACTTGTAAGGAGGAGAAGATGGAACAAACAAAGTACATGCTGGACGAGCGGGAGATGCCTACCCGCTGGTACAACGTCCAGGCTGACCTGCCGGAACCACTGCCACCCATACGGCATCCCGGCACCAAGGAACCCACTATCCTGCCCCCACCACTGTTTCCTGCCGCCATAAACGAGCAGGAGTTTAGCAAGGAACGCTGGATCGACATTCCGGAAGAGGTGCAGAGCATCCTGAGACTGTGGAGGCCCACCTTGCTGCACCGGGCCCGCCGGCTGGAGAAGGCCCTGGATACGCCGGCCAGGATCTTCTACAAGTACGAAGGCACCAGCCCGGCAGGCAGCCACAAGCTCAACACTGCTGTTGCCCAGGCCTACTACGCCAAGAAGGAGGGAGCAAAGCGACTTGCCACCGAGACCGGCGCAGGACAGTGGGGTAGCGCCCTATCCATGGGCTGCAACTTCATGGGGCTGGAGTGCAAGGTATACATGGTCAAGGTCAGCTACCAACAGAAGCCATACCGGCGAGTCCTGATGGAGACCTTTGGCGCCAAGGTTGTACCCAGTCCCAGTCAGGACACAGACATCGGCAGACGCATCCTGGCCGAGAACCCTGATTCCACCGGGAGCCTGGGCATTGCCATCAGCGAGGCATGCGAGGATGCCTTCAGCCGTGACGACACGTTCTACTCTCTGGGCAGCGTCCTCAATCATGTCTTGATGCACCAGACGGTGGTGGGCCAGGAGACAAAGAAGCAGTTGGAGATGGCAGATGCATACCCCGACATCATCGTGGGCTGCATCGGCGGTGGAAGCAATTTCGCCGGCGTTTTCCTGCCCTTCATCCCGGACAAGCTACAGGGGAAGAGGGTGCAAATAGTCTGTGTTGAACCAGAAGCATGCCCTACGGTAACCCGCGGCCCGTACACCTGGGACTTCGGTGATGTGGCCGGACTGGCACCCATAGCCAAGATGTATACGCTGGGGCACAGCTTTGTTCCGCCCCCTGTTCACGCCGGAGGCCTGCGCTACCACGGGATGGCGCCTATCATATGCCACCTGGTGAAGCTGGGCCTGGTTGAAGCCCATGCCGAACACCAGGTCGCCGTATTCCGTGCCGCCATTACCTTCGCCCACGCCGAGGGCATTGTGCCCGCTCCCGAGCCTTCACATGCCATAAAGGTCACCATCGACGAGGCTCTGAAGTGCAAGCAGTCGGGCGAGAAGAAGACTATCCTGCTGGCGTTGTCCGGACACGGGCATTTTGACCTGGCTGCGTACGACGAGTATCTCAGCGGCACGCTGCAGGACTATGAGTTCCCCCAGGACAAAATGGAGGAAGCGCTGGCCCAATTGCCGAAAGTGGAGGTCTAGACCGGCTCAACTTTCCCTTCCTTTACCCGAAGTTGAGCCGCCCTCTCCAGAAAGGAAGGGTCGAAATAACCGGGCTCTGTAGCAGTAATCAGCACCTGCTGGAAAGAGGCAATCGACTCCAGCAGGTGCTGACGCCGGGCTCGATCGAGGTCCGAGAAGACGTCGTCCAGAAGCAGGATAGGCGGGTCATCCGCCTTTGCGCGCATGTAGCCGGCTTCGGCTAGCTTGAGGGACAGAACAACAGTCTGCTGCTGTCCCCGGCTGCCATACCTGCTCATATCGGCGCCATTGATCAGAAACTGCAGATTGTCGCGGTGCGGCCCGACCAGGGTCACCCCCTGATATATCTCCTTTTGTCTGCTACGGTTCAAGGTCTGCTCAAAACGCCCCCCGATCTCCGCGGCGCTTTGCTCACCGCCGATATTCGGCAAGTAGACTACCTCCAGCCTCTCAGACCCACCACTCAATCCTTGATGACTTTCCTCAGCAAGCTCGTTGAGCTCGCTCACCAGACGTCGCCGCTGCAGTACGATGTATGACCCGTTGTCCACCAGTTCCCTGTCCCAAAACTCCAGCTGCTCGGCACGCCCCTGACGTCCCTCCTTCATCAGTCTGAGAAGATGATTGCGCTGCAACAAGACTCTGTTGTAGCGCTGCAAACACCTGAGGTAGCGGGAGTCCGTCTGCGAGGCTACCAGGTCGAGATACCGTCGGCAGAGACCGGGAGTACCTGCCACCAGGTCCATGTCCTGCGCACTGAATATGACAACATTGACCTGTCCCACAAAATCCAGGGCACGCCGTGGAACGTCGTTGACCCGGATCCGCTTTCTTACCCCGGCAACTGATGTTGTGCCCGCCACCCGCTTCTGGGGGACGCCCCGCCCGGACCCATCCACCTGCATGACGATCTCCACCTTCATGTCGCCCTTCGCCTTGTGGACCTCGGCACAGAGGCGGGCGTAGGGCAGCTCTTCCCCGGCAGCATCGCAATTGACCATGTCTCTGTCATTCGAGGCGCGGTGCGACCTGGTGGTGGCCAGTACATGCACTGCCTCCAGCAGGTTGGTCTTGCCTTGCGCATTCTCCCCAAACACCACCAGCACATGGGGTGGCAGAGTCAACTCTACGTGTCGGTAGTTCCGGAAATTGGTGAGACTCAAGCGGGTGATTCGCAAAATGTCACTCCCACCCGGTTGGAGAGCAGAAGTCCCCGTCCACAACCATGGATGGCTTACTAACTGTACCTCGAACAGCAGGCATCCGCAATTCTGTCCCACTGGACTCTCAGCCAGCGGCCAACCTTGTGCAACCGAAGGCGGATATTGTATACTTTACCACGCTCTAGTAGAAGGGGGTGCGGCATGAAGCTATCCTGCATTCAGGAGAACCTGAGCAAAGGACTCGGCATCGTTGGCAGAGCGGTAGCTACCAGGACGACCCTGCCCATCACCAACAACGTCCTGCTGACTACAGAAGAATCACGCCTCAAGCTGTCCGCCACCAATCTTGAGGTTGCCATAACCTGCTGGCTGGGGGCCATGGTGGAAAAGGACGGCGCTATCACCGTACCGGCAAGGCTGCTCACCGAGTTCGTCAACTCCCTGCCGAGCGACAAAATTGACATGAGCCTATCCGATCACACCCTCGAGCTGAAATGCGCCAGGTTCGAGGCTCGCATCAGCGGGCTCGATGCTGCAGACTTCCCGCCCATCCCACAGGTTGGCGACAGTGCAATCTACCGGATTAAGCCTGAAGCCCTGCGCCTGGCTATCAACCAGGTAGTATTCGCTACTGCCTCTGAGGACACACGGCCGGTTCTCACCGGGGTCTCCACCGAGTTCGAAGGGGATACACTCACTCTGGCAGCAGCCGATGGCTTCAGACTCGCCGTACACAAAGCGCCCCTGGCAACCCCCACGGAAGAAAGGACGGAGATCATCGTTCCCGGACGCGCCCTTCTAGAGTTGGGTCGCCTTCTGGCTGATCAGGAGGAGCCAGTAGAGATAGCCGTCAGTCCGAACAAGACGCAGGTCCTGTTTCGTCTGAATAATGTACCCCTGGGCGACTCCACCGGCCAGGTGGAAATGCTGTCGCAGTTGCTACAGGGCACTTTCCCCAACTACAGACAGCTCATCCCCCAGAGCTACAGTACGCGCGCCGTCGTCAGCACATCGGAATTCCTCAGAGCGACAAGGACTGCGGCCATATTCGCCCGCGACGGCAGCGGGATTGTGCGTGTTCAGATGACGCCGGGCGAAGACCCGACACCCGGAAGCATGAACATATCGGCACGCTCCGAGCAAGTCGGTGACAACCTGGGCGAGATCGACGCCCAGGTCGCCGGTGAAGCGGCCAAGATTGCCTTCAACGGCAGGTACATACTGGACGTGCTCAGCGTGGTCCACGAGGGCCAGATAGCCCTGGAGACTACCACGCCTTCAAGCCCGGGAGTCTTTCACCCGGTAGGCTCAGACAGGTACATCCACATCATAATGCCCATGTTCGTGCAATGGTAGCGTAGCTTCGGAATACGCCCTGCACGTCTAACAGGTCAGGACAGGAGACCAGGTTGACCTGAAGCGCCTCCTTCTGGAGGCGCTTCTCTTCGTAATCCGGTCTGCCGGGTCTGTGTCATACCCGCCGGCGATACTCACCAGCCAGCCTTACTATGACTGGCTTTCGGGTAGCGGCTGCTGGCTCACGCCTGCGCCGACCTCCTCCGCCATGTCATCGCCCCGTAGGCAGCCGCAGCGGCTGCCGCCAGGCCGCCAACGGTGGCTCCGGCCACCACTCCGGCATTCACCCCACCACCCACTGCCACAGTAAAGCTGGCAAAGTCTGCCGTGATCACGTTCCCCGCATCGTCCGTCGCCCTCACCTCCACCGCGTGGTCACCGGGCTCCAGCTCCACCTCAATGCTGTAGTCCGCCCGGCTGCTGTCCTGCGGGTCAAGCTCAAAGGGCGCCGCCTGCCAGGCACCGCCGTCCACACAGTACTCCACCGACACTATGGTGCCGACGCTGTCGGTCACCACTCCCGTCAGCACATAGGCACCTTTCCCCTCCCCCAGAGTCGCCTCCCCACCGGTGGCCGTAGGCTCAACCGTGTCCACCCTAAAGCTATCGCTGGCATAGGCGGTAGTCGTATTACCGGCTTCGTCGGTGGCCCGCACCTCCACCGTGTGGCCCCCGTCTGACA
>CAZTYW010000028.1:13554-25130 GCA_964617695.1 uncultured Dehalococcoidia bacterium | reverse complement strand
CGATCCAACTATGCTGCTCCCGGGTCAACTACTCAGGTGTCCGTCGTGGTCGCCTAGAGCAGACAGAATCTCTTTTCTGTCGCCTGCAGCGTACAGAATCGCTTTTCTGTCTCAAAACTCGATCATGACTATAGACACCGACGGCGAGGACCCGAGGGCAGTGGTCAGGTCGTGGAGCCAGCATGGGTGGAGCGAGAGACTGTCGTGGTCTCCCGACGGTGACAGGATGGCCTTCAGTAGCTCGGAGGAAGGCGATTGGCAGGTCTACGTGGTGGATGTGGACGGCGGCAACAAGACCGGGCTGAGTCCGCAGGGCGTGGATGACTACTGCCCAGCCTGGTCGCCTGACGGGCAGAGGATTGCCTTTGATTCGGAGCGGGACGGGCACCCCGAGATATACGTGATGAATGCAGACGGAAGCGACCCGGTGAGGCTGACGGACAACACCTACACCGATCGCTACCCTGACTGGTCTCCTGACGGCAGCCGGATCGCCTTTATATCGGACCGGGACGGGCAGCCGGACATTTACATAATGAACGCCGACGGGAGCAACGTTGTCAGACTCACGAATAACTCGGTGTGCGAGCTCGACCTGGACTGGTCGCCCGACGGGACCAGGATAGCCTTCAGCGGCCAGCCTGGTCATGGCGAGGTCGAAATGTACGTGGTACAGGTGCCAGCCTGAGCCATCGCGTGAGTAGGCCGGGGATCGCGGATATCGAGCCTGCAGTTGGCGGAGCCGTCCGCCAGTGAAGCGGAGTCTGCCGACGGCGCGTATTGGGCGTCCCATACCTCCCCCTGGGCGCCGGGGTGCCTTCTGAGTGGACACTCCCTGATTTTGTTGCGGGCCTGTACGTCCTCGACGATCTCTATCTCTGACATGGGTGGGGCAGCGGAGGTTTCCTTTACAGGAAAATACTCTTCTCGATTAGAGCAACACGGCATGTATCCTTGACAAAGCTGTCGTTCGGTTGCACAATCTGCACAACCGGGCACCATCGGACAGCCGCCACGGGCCGTATTTGGTTCTGAAGTTCCGCAACGTTGACATTGTGTTACCCCCTTATTGTCAGAGCTGGCCAAACGTGGCCCGTTCTTCCGAACAGCGTATACCACAGGAGACGATGCGTCAAGGCTGGAGCCTGTCTTTCTGGTCCGGTCGGCTTATCCTCCTGCGATTTATGTGATATAATCTTGACTGTCCGCTGGTTAATGTCGGACCGCGACTCCAGGGCGGCGAAAGGAGTAACTGAGATGGGAGGAAGGACGGGTCGGTTATCCCTCAGCCTGCTTCTAGTAGTGATACTGCTGGCTGCGGTCTCCTGCGGCTCCGGGGATGGGTTGGTCAATCTCACCCACAATCCGCGCACGGGCGATATGTGGCCTTCGTGGTCGCCTGATGGAAGCAAGATCGTCTTCGTGTCCGGTGTTTCGACTGTGTCTGATGGCATGCCTCCTACCTGTACCTACTACGGCATATACGTTATGGATGCCGACGGGGGCAATCGTACCCTTGTCCTGGAGTTTCCGGACGATATTGGCGTGAGGTCCCCCTCGTGGTCCCCGGACGGGGAGAGGATTGTCTATGCATCCAGCGGTGGATCCGTTGTGACGCTCGAGGTGAGTACAGGCGAGTTGCAGGGGGTGGTCATCGGAGAGTCGGTGCTCGGTATTTCCGACTGGCCCACCTATTCGCCGGATGGAAGCCGGATCCTTTTCGCCACAATGTGGGGGGATGATCTGGACTGGCAGATACAGGTGGTGAACGTCGATGGGAGCAATCAGACCTCGCTGAGTCCGCAGGGCGTGGATGACTACTGGCCAGCCTGGTCTCCGGACGGCGAGAGGATCGCTTTTGCCTCTGGACGGGGCGGCCATTGTGGGATCTACGTGATGAATGCGGATGGAAGCAATCCGGTCCGGCTGACAAACAACACGGTCGCCGATGGATCTCCTACCTGGTCTCCCGACGGAAACAGGATCGCCTTCAGATCGCACCGGGACGGGCAGCCGGACATTTACATAATGAACGCCGACGGGAGCAACATCACCAGGCTGACTGACAACGAATTGTTTGAGCTCGACCCCAAATGGTCGCCTGATGGCAGCAAGATCGTCTTCTCGGCCGGCCCGGACAGTGGCGGGCCTGGCCGGGCCGGATATCTACGTAGTGGACGTGCCTGTGTTGTGACGGTGCCTGGCGCTATGCTATCTTCAGCGGGGTCGTGTGGATGAGGCGTACATTGTGTCCCATATCTCCACCTGGGCGCCGGGATGCCTTTTGAGTAGAGACTGCCTGATTTCACGCCGGGCCTGCCTGTCTTCGATGATCTCTATCTCTGACACGGCCGGGGCAGACCCGATCGGTGGGCCCTTCTTGACCAGAAATCCGGGGGCCTGAACGTAACCCCAGCTTCCTGTGCCAGCGCAGCAGGACGCCTCTATGCATCCCTGCCCCACTATGTAAAGCACCTCTCGGTCCCCGTACGGCAGCAGACGTTCCTCCAGCGGAACATAGTACCCGGCGCGAGCCCGGACTTCCTGTCCCAATTCGGGGTGGGTGAATTCAATAATCATGGGGCGATTCGAAGCGAATGGTCTACCGTGTCTAGTACTTGAACAGGTCCATGCTGAGGTACCTTTCTCCCCTGTCCGGCAGAACGGTAGCGACTTTGCTATACCCGTATTTCTCGGCAACGCGTAGTGCCACCAGCATGTTGGCCCCGGCACTTATTCCGACCAGCAGCCCATACTGCCTGTAAAGCTTCCTTGCCATGTCCACGGCCTCTTCGCTTCCGACGGTTATGGCCTCGTCAACCATGGCCATGTCCACTATCTTGGGAATGAAGCCGTCGCCGATTCCCTGAATCTTGTGCTCTGTGATCCTGGCGCTGCTTCCGCCAAACATGACGGCAGCTTCCTCCGGTTCCACTGCGATTACCTTCACGTTCGGGTTGGCCTGCCTCATCACATTCGAAATACCCATCAGTGTTCCGCCCGTACCCACGCCGGCCACAACGGCATCGACTGGCCCTATCTCTTCCAGAATCTCCCTGCCTGTTTTCTGCTGTGCTACTATGTTATTCGGGTTACTGAACTGCCTGGCCAGGAAAGTCTTGGGTTGCTTGCCCAGCTCTTCCGTCTTCTCTATGGCCTCTCTAAGACTGCCGCTCTTCGAGGTCAGCACCAGTTCTGCTCCAGATGCCCTCATCATCTGTTTTCTCTCTTCGCTCATGTTTTCGGGCATCACCACGATGATCCTGTAGCCTTTGGCAGCAGCCACCATCGACAGGGAGATGCCTGTGTTCCCGCTGCTAGCCTCGACTATGGTGTAACCTTCCTTCAGTTGACCTTCCCTTTCAGCCGCTTCGATTATCTCGAGGGCTACCCTGTCTTTTATGCTGCCGCTGGGATTGACGCTCTCCAGTTTGGCATAAGCATTGCCTATGCGGATCAAAGGCGTGTTCCCGATGGCATCCAGCACCGTGAACTCCTTCTTCACACTGTGCCGTCTACCTGCAGAGGTTGTTGAATCCATTTCCCTCCATTCTAACCCTGCCAGGGAGATCCCACAGACCCAGTATCCTGTTGCACCTATTATAGCATCCACGATGCGGGCTACGAAAACGAGTGATTCCTGCTTGAGCCGGCGGGACCCGACTTCGGCCGCCGAAGGAGGCCGGGGTGGGCAGTGGTGGGCGTCACGGACTGGACAGGGCGCGGATGGCGTGCTACAATAACGGCCAGATGCAATACGTGGGAAGCAAGTTGTCTCAGGGAGGCAATCCCATGGGCTGAAGGCAGGCAGGACGGACATTGGGGGTTTTCTATCTGTCAGTTCCCCTGCTGGTAGATAACCATTCAGTCTCCTCCGCGTTACCTCTTCACCAACTTGATTTCTTCCCCCGGTCTTCCGACAAGTACAGGTTCCTCCAGAGTCCCCCAAGAAGTTTTCCTCCTCTAGCAAGCTGTCACGAAGCAACCCCCGCAGTAGATGGCTGTTTGTGTGTGGTATTGCCGTTTAATTGGGGAAAAGAAATTGCACCTGGGTCTGCTGCGATTAGAAGGAGGGTGAGAGCGAGATGTTAGTTACTGGTGAACGACTTCCTATTGATATCGACAGGAGAGGCGTGTGGAAGAAAATAGGCTATTCCCAGGATGGTGAGCCCTCGTCCAGCATATCGTCTCTGGTCGACGAATACCTGGAGAATGCGCACCAGCTAATCGAAGCCTCACACTCATACGTCATCAGAAACGTAGATACTGTCAGCGGACCTCTGGCTATCCTTGAAGACAACATTGTTCTGGAGAGCCGGGTTATTGCCCGGCTGCTGGAACGCTGCTGCATGGCAGCGGTCTTCCTGGTAACCATAGGCAGTCACCTGGAGGAAACGGCGGGCAGACTGGCGGAGGACGGACTCATTGTCCAGTCCTACGTGCTGGATGCGATAGGGTCGGAGGCTGTTGAGGGGGTTGCCACATTTGTTGAGGAGATGACCAGGAAGATGGCTCTTGAAGACGGCCTGGTTATCAGCAACCGTTTCAGCCCCGGCTACTGCGACTGGGACATAAGCCAGCAGAAGGTGATTTTCGAGGCCGTGAACGGAGATTCAATAGGGGTCTATCTGACGGAGCAATGTCTGATGATGCCGAGAAAGTCGATTTCGGCGCTGATCGGCATCGGACCGGCGGAAGGGGATGTGGAGAGTTACAACCCCTGCAGGACCTGCGACCAGCGCAATTGCCTTGGAAGGAGGTAGGATTGAAGGATACTGTTCGCAAAGGATTGGTAGGTGGAGCGTACAAGCCGCTCACCGAAGAAGATGTAAGCCTGATTCACCAGAATGCCATGCGCATAATCGAGGAGGTAGGTTTCCAGGTGCATTCGGAGACCGGCCGGAAGTTGTTCAAGGAAGCGGGGGCATGGGTGGATGAGGACAAGCGCCTGGTGCGTGTGCCCCAGGAAATGGCTACGCAACTGATAAAGACGGCCCCGTCCGAGGTGACGCTTTGTGGCAGGGATGAGAAGCACGATATTCTGCTCGGCGGAAGTCGCGTCTATACGGGCACCGGTGGCACTGCTCTCTATGTCTACCAGCAGGCAACCGGAGGAAAACGGCTGGCTACGCTGGACGACTTGAAGCGCATAGCCAAGCTCGTTGATCACCTGGACAACATCCACTTATTCCTTTTGCCCACCTACCCCAATGATTTACCCACGGATCGGGTGGATGTAAACCGGTTCTTTGCCGGTCTCGACAATACCAGCAAGCACATCATGGGTGGAATCTATACCATGGACGGGCTCAAACAAGTGATCGGGATGGCGGAGACCATCGCCGGCTCTACCGAGAAACTTCGCCAGCGTCCTATCATATCCATGATTGTGTGTACCATAAGCCCGCTGAGGATAGACAGGGACTATGGTGACTTCATGGTGGCCATTGCCAGGAGGGGCGTGCCGGTGGTATGCCCTGCCGAGCCGCTGTGCGGGGCTACGTCGCCGGTGACGCTGGCAGGGAATGTGCTGATACAGACTGTGGACTCCCTCATCGGCGTGATGCTGGTACAACTGGCAAGTCCAGGGACACCCGCAATCTTTGGCTCGGTGGCGACCAGTATCGATCTGAGCAATTTCAGGTATCTGGCGGGCTCCATAGAGATGGGCCTCATCAATGCAGCCGGAGCCCAGATGGCACAGTTCTACAGACTCCCCTTCTATGCCACCGGCGGTATGACTGACTCAAAGGTGCTGGATGCCCAGAGTGCGTATGAATCTGCATTGACCAACATGCTGTGCGCTCTGGCAGGCGCCAATTTCATACACGATGCCGCCGGGCTGATGGAGTTTGCCCTGACTGTCTGCTATGAGAAATACGTTGTGGACAATGAGATACTCGGCATGGTGATGAGGTCTGTCCAGGGCATAGAGGTGAATGAGGATACGCTAGCCCTGGAGCTCATTCGTCAAGTGGGACCGGGAGGCAACTTCGTCAGTGCCAAGCATACCAGGCGGTATATGCGCAACCAGCACTATCAACCCTTGCTCAGCGATCGGGACAGCAGGAAGGATTGGGAGGCCAGGGGGGCCAAGGTGACCTGGGAGAGGGCGGCCGAGAAAGTGGAGGAGATCCTGGCCATGGACGGTTACAGCTTGCCTGCCGATGTGAGGCGGCGGGTACTGTCGGAGATAGAAGGCATTGTGGATTGAGGTGGATTGGAATGCTTGTTGTTGGTGAGAAGATCAATGCGTCAAACAAGTCCGTCGGTGAAGCTATCTCCAACAGAGACGCCGAATTCCTTCAGAAACTTGCCATAGACCAGGACGCTGCCGGGGCCGACTTCATAGATGTGAATGCTGGCGCCAGCGATGGTAGCTGGGAGTGCCCGGAAGCCGCTATGGAATGGCTGGTCGAAGTGGTCCAGTCGGTGACCGACACACCGCTGGCTATTGACAGTGATACCCCTAGCGTCATACGGGCTGCCATTGGCAGATATCAGGGTGGCAGCGTTATGATCAACTCGGTGAATGCCGAGGCTGAAAGGCTTGAATCCGTTGGTCCGATTGTGGCTGAGCGCCAGGCTTTGGTTGTGGCGCTTGCCATGGGAGAGGGGCGCATCCCTGAAAGCGTGGAGGAGCGCCTGGCTGCCTGCGAAGTGGTAATGACGCATTTGACAAAGCTCGGAGTTAGACAGGAGCAGGTATTCTTTGACCCCCTGGTGCTGCCCATATCCGTGGACACGAGCCAGGCGCTGGTCACGCTGAGGACCATCGCGGAGATCAAGTCGCGTTATCCGTCCGCCAGGACGGTGATGGGACTGAGCAATATCTCCTATGGCCTGCCCAAGAGGGACATGGTGAACCAGGGCTTTCTGCTGATGGCGGCTGGTGCAGGACTGGATGCCGCCATCCTTAATCCCCTTGATGCCAGGATCATGAGTCTTGTCAAGGTGGCCGACATGCTTACCGGGAAGGACCCCTCCTGCAAAGGGTACATCAGGGCTCACAGGAAGGGACTTCTAGTAGGCTAGCATGTGTGTCATGTGCCACGGGCGGTAGCCGGGGGATTGGCGTAGCCCTTTACGGTCGTATAATCCTGGATTGCTGAACTCAGAACGGAATTGCGAGTCCAGCGAGGAGGAATGCAGTGTCTAGAGAAGGAATCCTGGTGCAGAGGCCTTTTGAGAGGATAGGTCAGGAGCAGGTGACACTGGTTCATGAGGCCTCGCTGAAGATCCTGAGGGACCCTGGCTTGATAGGCTTCAATCGCCAGGCGGCAGACATCTTCAGTGACCACGGAGCCGAGGTCACGTCGGTCGGTGGAGGTGGTCTTCCATCCTGGGTGATCAAGGTTCCAGAGAGGCTGGTGCTGCAGGCGCTGGACAGCGCACCCAAGACGGTCAAGCTGGGTGCCAGGAACAGGGACAACACCCTGATAATGAAGGGTGACGAGCCGAGGGTGTACTACATCACCGGGTCTGAGACCAATATCTGGCTCGACGTAGACTTTCCAGCCTATGTGAAGAAATCCGACCCGAGTTGCGAGATCGTAGTGCCTGAGTTTCTCCCCAGGCGCGGCACCGTGGCCGACCTGTGCAAGTCGGCACACGTGTGTGAGCACCTGGAAACGGTGGACGGATACATCCGCACGGTGAACATACAGGACAAGGACATAACAGAAGACAACAAGGACGTCAACAAGTACTTCGCCTCGTTGAACAACACCACCAAGCATGTGATGTCAGGCCTGACCAGCTTGAAGCAGCTCGACAACGTGGTGAACATGGCCGAGCTGATAGCGGGGGGAGAAGAGGAACTGAAGGAGAACCCCATCATTTCCTTTATCACCTGTCTGGTCAAGAGCCCGCTGCAGTTCGTTGACGACACGACAGACACTTTCATTGCCGTCTGCCGCAGGGGGCTGCCGGTGGTGGTCTCCTCTGCGCCTCAGGCAGGGACCACTGCCCCAATGAAGGAAGATGGCATTGTGGCCCAGATCAACGCTGAGGTCCTGGCCGGCATAACGCTGGGCCAACTGGTGAATCCCGGGACGCCACTGATCTACGGGACGGTGCCTGTGAGGGCCCGGCTTGACAACCTGGCCGATTCCTATGGTGCCCCCGAGACCAGCCAGTTTAACGTCGACTGCGTCCAGATGGCACGGTTCTACAAGTTGCCCTGCTATGCTACCTCTGGCGTGTGCGACGCGAAGCAGCCGGGAACACAGTCCTCGATAGAGAGACTCTTCTCGGACATTCTGGTCACACTGAGTGGGCCCCAGTACCTGCACTGCGCCTTCGGACTTCTGGACTGCAATTCCATCTTTTGCCTTCTCCAGGCAGTGCTGGACGATGCCCACTTCCAGATGATCAAGTTCTTTCTCAAGCCGCCTCTGATCAACGAAGCAGAGATCGAGAAAACGCTGAGGCAGGTAGGAGAAGTGGTAGCCACTCCTCAGAAGCTGTACATCAAGTATATTCGTCCCATGATGCGCAGTGGCCAGCTATGCATGCCGTACCCCTTTGAGGGAGATGGAGAAAAGGACAACGCATTTGCACTGGCTTACGAGAGAATGCAGGAGTTGCTCTCCAAGCCGGTGGAGCACATTGATCAGGCGACCACCAGGAGGATATTCCAGGAGATCCCTGGCCTGTTGCCGAGGCTAAACATATATGAAGAGAGGAGACAGTAATGACCGACGATATCATCGCCTTGATCAAGGAGAACGTTATCCAGGGAAGAAAGGCTCAAGAGGATGAAGGCATTGATGATGATATGACCGGAACGCCTGGAGTGCTGGAGCTAACGCATCAGGCGTTGGAGAAGAAAGTTCCCCCAAAGGCGATAGTCATGGAGGGGCTCACTGCGGGGATGGAGGTGGTGGGTCAGAGGTTTGCCAGAAAGGAGTACTTTATACCGGATATGCTGGCGTCTGCCGAAGCAGTGGGTGCAGCCATGGACGTTCTCAAGCCGTACCTTGAGGCTTCGGATGTCCAGACCAAGGGCAGGTTTGCCATAGCCACTGTCAAGGGGGATATCCACGATATCGGAAAGAATATTGTCGCCATACTGTTGAAGGGTGGAGGCTACGAGGTCACGGACCTGGGCATAGATGTGCCAACGGAGGAAATAGTCGAGTACGTGAGGCAAGAGAAGCCGGACTTCCTCGGGCTTTCAGCTTTGCTGACCACCACGATGCTGGTGATGAGAGAGGTGATTGAGGCGCTCAAGGAAGGCGGCGTTAGGGATAAGGTCAAGGTGCTGATCGGGGGGGCGGCGGTCTCCGATGAGTACGCCAGGGAGATTGGCGCAGACGCCTATTGTGCTGATGGCTTCGATGCGATCAGGGTGCTTGAGACGTTTTAGTGATGGAATGCCTTGTTGAGATCTGAGCGGCAAAAGAAAGGAGAGTAGCTATGGCAGGGATTGCCGGGATTGTTGGTGCTGACAACGGCGAATTGGAACGCATGCTTGAGACAACAAGGTACAGGGGTCCTCACGACACCTGGATCAGCCGCGACAAACAGGTGAATTTGGGCTGCAACGAGCTTAACATAGGAGGGGACTGCAAGGACGGGTCACATTATGCTTCCGATGGTAAGAGAGCGGTCGTCATGGATGGTCGTGTGTACAATGCAGACAAAGGAAGCATGACTGATGCGGAGGCCATTCTGCATTTGTATGACAAGTATGGCACTGGTTTTGCCAGGAAGGTGGATGGGGACTTTGCCTGTGCCATATCTGATAATGGCAGGACGATGATAGCCCGCGACTGGATCGGCGTGAAGCCTCTCTACTATGGGCATTGCGACGGCAGGCTATGCTTTGCCTCGGAGGCGAAGGCCCTGGTGGGCATAGCGCATGACGTCCGGGAGTTCCCGCCTGGCTATGTTTACTCCAGGGAGTTGGGCTTCCAGAGATTCCATATCAGCGAGGCGGTGGAAACCCCTGAATTCGAAGACTACGAGCAGGCCAAGAAGGTGTTGAAGCAGCTCTTGATGGAGGCCGTAGAAAAGCGAATGAAGGACAATGCTGTTCAGGGCGTCCTTCTGAGCGGGGGTCTGGACAGCAGTCTCATCACGTACATGGCCCATGAGATAAAGCCCGACATCGAATGCTTCACAGTCAGTATGAAGGAGGGACAGGACCTCCCGCTGGCAAAGGACGTCACTGCTTACCTTGGGGTGAAGCACCATATTGTGATTTTTGGCGAGGACGAGGTAAACGAAGTGTTGCCTCTGGCCATTCACCACCAGGAAATGTATGAGGAAAGTTGCGTCCACGGAGCGATTGCCAATTTCCTGGCCGGTCGTTTCGTCACCCAGCATGCCAAGTGCGTCCTCACCGGAGAGGGGGCAGACGAGTTCTTGGCCGGTTACGATGGCCAGTTCAGACAGGGGAGTAATCCAGAAGAGGTGGCCAGCATAGTCGACAGCCTCATCCTGGTGGCCCACAACACGGCCTTGCAGAGGCTGGACAGGTTGAATGCTGCAAACGGCTACGAGAGCCGCACACCTTTCCTGGATGCCAGGGTGGTCGATTTCAGCCTGAAGATTCCCATCGAGCACAAGATTCACGGTGAAGAGCAGGTCGGAAAGTGGGTGGTGCGCCAGGCGTTTGAGGGGTGTCTGCCCGACCACATCGTCTACCAGACCAAGCGTTTCTTCGCCCAGGGCTCTGGTGTAGCGTATATCATGCGCTCTCGGGCCGAGAAGGAGGTGTCTGAGAAGGAGCTGGAGGAGTTTAACAGGACGGCTGGCAACCCCTTCCTGTCATCTGTGGAGGAGCTATACTACTACCGTATCTTCAAGAAGACGCTGCCTGACCCTTGCTTCGACCGCCTGGTAGGCAGATGGGATCCTCTCAGACCGGCCTTCTTCCGCAATTTGGAGAAGGCCTTCTAACGGTTCAAGGTTCGTCGACGTGATTCTTCGAGCTACGCCTCGCTCTTTGTACAGGCGCCAGGAGCCGAGGCACAGTCCAAGATGGTGCGAGTGATCAACCACAGGCCGAGCCATCGGCCGAGCACTCCGGGTGTTCCCCTCCTCGGCTCTTGCGTGGAGATTGAAACCTCGAGGGCCAATATCCTGTGCGATGCTGGGGTGTTCTTCCCGGCAGGTGAGGAGTTCCTCGACGTGCTGGCGAGGAAGAACGACTGGGAGCCGGGAATTGACCATCCTGCGCTGGCGGCCCGACACTATCACTGCCTTCTGTCGCACGGGCATACCGACCACTACGCAGGCCTGTTCGCACTTGGCCCGGATGGCGGTGCAGATGCGTATGCCGGAGACCTGACCTGGCGCATTGTTGTACAGACTGCGAAATTGCTGGAAGACAGATTCGGGCGAGTGTTTCTTCACGGGAACGTCGAACACGCCGGCACATTTGAGCATGCCGCGCCTTTCCTGATTGAGGACTGCCTGATTGTTCCTGTCAGGGTGAGCCACAACATTCCAGATAGCTGGGCTTTTGTCGTCGAGTGTGGGGACATCCGTTTGCTCTATGCGCCGGAGTTCATGGACCGCTTCTGGTTGAAGGAGCCCGAGCTGATCAAGGACATTGACATTGCGGC
>CAZTYW010000028.1:0-13454 GCA_964617695.1 uncultured Dehalococcoidia bacterium | reverse complement strand
AGGGTCTGTGCCCAGGGGCCCTTGTGTGGTGGCTTGCACCTGCACCGAGGTAGCCGGCTATGTGGAGAGGTTGGGTGGCGATGATAGGGCGGTCTGCGTTGTCTCGAACGACTTCGGACTGTCGACTCTGGCCAGACGTGCCGAACGCGAAGGGGAGGGTAGCCTGGAGAGGTTCCTGCGGAGCCTGAAGAGAGAGGGACGATTCCTGGACGTATTCCAGAGTGCGCACGGTTCCCGGGGACTTGTCCGAGAGCTCCTGGCCCACCTGCTGCTTTCACGGAGCTGTATCAGGGTCATGGTCAGCCATGTTGCGGATGCAGCCTCGCTCCGCGGCGCCTTTCAGGAGGGCGTACAACTTGTGGACGAGTTCTGTGCCTAGCTTCCAGCTTCCTGTCCGCTCAATCGCTGCCTGCTTCGTACCTGGCTGCTGCCTTCGTCCTCAATCCGCCCCTCTCCTTGTAGTCTGCTTCAACCGTCATTGAGACTGGCTTGAGCAACCGCGAAAGGTCTTGGAGAATGCGGTTCACTGCGTGCTCCTGCAGTATCCCCACGTTGCGGTACGAGTTGAGGTAGTACTTCAGCGATTTGAGTTCCACCAGGTGGTGGCTGGGGACATATCTTATCTGCAACCGCCCGAAATCGGGTAGCCCGCTCCACGGGCAGACCGCAGTGAACTCGTCGGTCTCATAGACGATTTCGGTGCGCGAGCCTGGATAGTTGAAGGGGACCGCCTCGAGGACGTCAACGTCGATGGCGTCCTCTGTCTTGATGTCGAATCTCCTTTGACTATACTTGTCGGTCAGTGTTGGTTCCTCTGCGCACATCCGTTTGTCCCCACATCTCGGGTGCGTGATGCCCTGCTTGCCGACCGGCATCCTCGGATCATGCTTATCTTACTCTTAGGCCAGATAGCGGGGCAAGGGACCGGGCCGTTTTGACCGCTGACCTGTCGATTGCGCGGCACGATGCAAGCCTGAGGCGCACGGCGGAGCACGAAGCCCCTAGATTCTCTCCTCGATGGCCCTCTCAATCTCCAGGTAGACGGCCTTCATTCTCTCTTTCTCTTCTTCCGTTGCGTCCCAGTATCCGCGCTGGCTGGCCTCCATCAACCTCCTGGCGATCTCTGCGGTTGCGAAGGCGTTGTTCTGTAGCAGTCGCCGCAACATTTCTTCATCAAAGACGTACCTGCTGGCTATGCTGCTCCATGTCCAATCATCAACGGCGCCCGTGGTGGCCGCCAGGCCCAGAACATACTGGACCCTGTCGGCGATCTTCTGAGCCCCGTGGAACTCATGGGCCAGCAGGGCGTCGATCCACCTGGGGTTGAGGAGTCGTGATATCAGGCCATGCTTTATGGTCTCGGAAACGCCTTTGACCTGGGTCCTCTCTTTGGTGGTGTCGGCGATAACCATTTCTGGCATCTGGCCGCTGATCTGCTCCACGGACTTTGACAGTCCGCCGAAGAATTCGTAGTAGTGATCCAGGTCGGTTATCTCATATTCATGGGTGTCCCTTATCTGGGAGACAATCTCCGTGCGGGACAGCAGGTATTTCTGCAGCTCAGCGGATTGTCTGGCATGGATGTTGTCACCGTAGACGTAGTCCATCCTGTGCATATACGAGTCTGCCAGGTCTGCCTCCTTCTCCCAGTTGGATGTCTCGACCAACTGGGGCAGGTTGGTGCCGTATTCTCCCGCCCTGGGTCCGAAAAGACGGGCCGAGGAGATTCTTCTTGCCTCGGCGGAGGGCGTGCCCTGGACAACCAGATTGTCGAACATATCCTTGGCGTGCTTCTTGACATAATTTTCGCCATTATCCTCGTCCACGCCGGCTACCATGGCCAGTCCCTCGTCCAGGGTCTTCACCAGGTTGGGAAACAGGTCTCTGAAGAAGCCACAGATGTTGACGTTGACATCAATGCGGGGCCGGCCCAGCTTCTCAATCGGGATGACTTCCAGGCTGGGGTACCAGCCTTTCCCGTGGACCGCTCTAAGGCCGAGGTACGAGAGAACCTGTGCCACAGTCTCGCCGAAGGTCTTGGCGGTCTCGAATCCCCAGAGGACGACCCCTACGGTCTCGGGGTAGCGACCGTGCTTCAGATGAAATAGTCTCAGGGTCTCGTCGGCTATCCAGGCGCCCCGAGCGCTGGCTGCCTCGGTGGGAATCTGCCGGGGATCGAACTGGTAGGAGTTGCATCCGGTGGGGAAGACCTGCGGCGTTCTTATCGGGTCGCCGGCCAGATTCGGCAGCACATAGCCCCCCGACAGCGCCCGCAGAAGCGACGACAGCTCCTCACTTTGATTGACACGCTCGGCTGTCTGCAGAACATAGTCGGCCAACCTGTCGAACTCCTCGTCGAAGGGCTTGCCCAGGGGGTTTCGCCTGTCACCCTGCATGATTCTGTCTATGATTTCGGTGGCGGAGGTCTCTATCTTCTCAAGCGTTTCAGGTGTCTCCAAGACCTCCTCGTAGTTTTGCCCCTCGGCTTCTGCTATCAGGCGGTGGAGTGACTTCACACTGCCCCTGTCGTAGCGGCACACCAGCGTCAGGAAATCGACCAGCCGTTTTCGCTCAAGCGGCTTGCCGAAGACATGCAGCCCTGACGGTATGATAGACCTCTTCAAGTCAGACAACTCGTTGTGTAGCTCTTCTACACTGTCGAAGGTCAGGCCAAGCTTCTCAGCCTCCTCACGGATCGTGTGGTGTGTCCCGGCGGCCTTGGAGTCGTTCAGTAGCTTCTGACCCTGGTATTCGGTGACCAGGTCCTCCAGATGCAGGTAGTCACCATACAGTCCTGACCTGGCGAAGGCCGGTGGAGCATGATTAACGATCTGGGCGTATCCTCTCCTCTTGGCGATCAGTGCCTCGGAGGGGTTGGTCACGTGGTATACGTAGATGTGAGGCACGTTGTCGATGAGAATGTCTGGGAAGCAGCGCTGTGAAAGGCCGATCTCTTTGCCGGGAAGAAACTCAAGCGTGCCGTGAGTCCCGAGGTGAATGATGGCATCGGCCCTGAAGTGCTCCGCCAGGAACCTGTAGAAGGCCACGTACTGGTGGTGTGGAGGGAGAGCCTTATCATGGTAGGCCTTCGACGGGTCTTCATGGACGCCCCGAGAAGGCTGGAGACCAACGAAGACGTTCCCCAGTAGCAGCCCGGGAATCAGTATCTCGCTGCCAGAGGTCATGATACTGCCGGGCGGGTTTCCCCAACATGCGGTTATCTCTTCTTGGGCCTCCACGGGCAAGGTATTGAACCACCCCAGGTACGATTCAAGGTTCAGACGGGGGCAAGCTTGAGTCATTTTCTCTTGAGACGACCACTCTGCGGAGTTGACGATGCCTCTTCCCAGGAACTCGTCCCTGAGTGGCCCTTCCGGCGTTTCTACCGTGTATCCGTCTTGCTTCAGCGCGGCCAGAATCGTCTGGAGGCTTTCGAAGACGTCGAGGTAAGCGGCCCCGGCTAGATTTGCCTCGCCTGGTGGATAGCTGTAGACGATGATGGCGATTCTCTTGTTCCTGTTGTCACCCGTGAGGCCGGTGCGGCGGAGCACCCTCTCCGCGATTCTGTGGCTGCGGTCAACAATTGGCCTGGCTCTTCCACTGTCGCCACCGCCACCTGTCGACCCCTCCAGACCCAGCAGCGGAATCGGCTCTATGGCCCCGTCCAGCTCTGGGAAGGTGACTGCGGCCAGCACTTCCACCGGACTTATGCCCATTGCCGAGCTTTCCCATCTGTCCACCTCTCTCTGGAACATGCAGACGGGGGCGAAGAGCGGAACGTCAAGCCTCTGGAGCAGGTCGAGGGTCCTGCTCGGATCGCCGCCCATGGGGCCGCCGTTTAGCCTGAACCATATCAGGGAGACCAGCGCATCGATCACGGGCTTTCCTTTGACGGCGAAGTATTTCTCTACGGCCTGCAAGTTCAGCATGCCGGCGGTGAAAACCGGTATGACGTTGGCACGTCCGGCCAGCTCTGCAATGAGGGCTCCAGTACCTGCCACCGAAGGCTCGAAGTGCATCCCACCGTAGTAGAGGATGCCCACGGTGGGCAGACTGGGGTCGAGCGGCCGCGCCTTGAGATAGTCGCCCAGCCGCCGAAAACGCCGGTCAATGCCGGGACAGTAGATTCCGTCCTCAGGAAACTCCTGGGGAGGCAATACTCTTACCTTAAGACCGCCGTATTCCCTGGCCGTGAGCAGCAGCAGGTTCTTCAGGTTGTCCTTGCCCGAATTTGTCCAGTACTTGATGGCCCTGACCCAGTTCCTGGCGTGGCGCAGTGACCCGACGGGCAGGAAAGCCCCGAGTTTCTCCACAACGTTGGTTAGCTGCTTTATGCGGCGGTAGTCAAGTTCGACCTGTGTCTGCCTCTCGGCCAGCCTCTTCATGGAGAACGGACCCATTCGGGCCAGGGCCATGACCTCAGGCGAGCCGCCCATCAGGGGGACGATGGTGTTGTCGTGGGCTTTCCATGTGTCCTGGACCAGCCGAAGGGCCTTCGAGTTGCTCCTGATGTCACACAAGATGGCATGGCAGCTTGCCAGGACCGAAAGGACGGCCTCCTCGTCCAGCATCTCCTCTTCGATCTTGTGGATGGGGAGGGTGTGCACCTCGATGATGCGACCGTATTCCAGCTCGATTTCGGACAGGACCTGCGGCAGATCAGAGAAGGAGGAAGAGTTGGCAACCAGAGCGATTCGGAAGCCCTGGTTGATAGGGTTCTCTTGCATCTAGAGTAATGCCCTGACGAGACCGGCCACGGTGTCGTCGGCCAGTTCGTCGACCCTGGCGTATTCAGCATTGGCAGCTTCGGCGATTGCCCTGGCAAGCCCAAGATTGACGAAGTCATTCTCGGTGTCAATTACCAGCATGCTTATGCCTTGCTGTCTGATGAGTGCCGCCAGCTCCTTTGCCTCTTCCAGAGCCGAGCCGCCCCTCAAGCTGACGTTGGCTTTGCCGTCCGTTATGAGGACCAGAAGGCGAAGCGTATCGCCGTTTCTCTTCGATTCGTCTCTGAGCACTTCCAAGGCCCTGTAAAGCCCGTGAGCAAGCGGGGTCTTGCCCCCGGTGGGGAGTGCCTTCAGCTTCTCGTTGGCCAGTTCAACGCTGTTGGTGAGAGGCAGCAGGAGTTCGGCCTTGTTGCCCCGAAATGCTATCATGCCGACCCTGTCGCGGTGCTGATAGGCATCAATCAGTAGAGAGAGTACCGCACCCTTAGCGGCAACCATTCGTCGCTTTGCTCCCATGGAGCCGCTAGCGTCCACCACGAACAGAATGCTACTGCCCACCTTCCTTTCCCTTACCTTTGCCCTCAAGTCCGCCGTGGCAAGGTTTATGGTCATGTCCCCTTGTCTACGGCTCTGGTGGGGTGCAGCAGCTCTCAGCGAGGCGTCCAGGGCGATGTCATTGCACGGCTCGGGCGGGATGGCGCTTCTGACGTATTTCCCCGACTTGGAGCGGGCATTGCTGTTCTGCCTTCTTCCAGCCAGGCCAGTGTTCCTTCTGTTGTTCGGGATTGCCACGGTCTTGACCGGGTAGGGGTCACCGACTTCGAACACCCGTGCGTCGCTCTGCAGGTTGTCGGACTGCTTCTCGGAGGGGACATGCGGAGTCTCGACTTCGGTAGACCTTTTGTTCTGCTCCCTGTGTCTGGCGATCGTCTCCTCCAGCCTATCTTCATCCAGCCTCTGGTCGTCGAAGGGTCTCCTCCTCATGCGGTGGGGGAGGGCAAGCTCGGCCGCCTCCCGAATGTCAGACTCCGTGACGTCGGGCCTCTGGTGGAGGGCGGCCAGCGCTCGGGCGACCTTCATGATGGTTATGTCGCTCCTGTGACCGTGAACGCCCATGTCCACACAGATCTCAGCGATGAGGTGCAGCATCTCGTCGGAGATATTCACCGCGGAGAGCATGTCCTTGGCCGTGACGATTGATCGACGCAGTACCTCCTGGGCGTCGCCCCAACTGCGCACGAAGGCGGGTGGATCGGCCTCGTACTCTGCCCTCCTTTTGATTATCTCGACGCGGTCTCTGGGATCGGCCAGTCCCTCCACCTCCACGCAGAGGGCAAAACGGTCCAGGAATTGCGGCCTGAGTTCCCCCTCTTCGGGATTCATGGTACCCACCAGGATGAAGTGTGACGGATGAGAATGTGAGATACCTTCTCTTTCGACCGTGTTTACCCCCATTGCGGCTGTATCAAGCAGGACGTCCACCAGGTGGTCGTCGAGCAGATTGACTTCATCAACATACAGGATGCCACGGTGTGCTTCCGCCAGCACCCCCGGCTCGAACCTTCTCTCGCCCTTCTTGATGGCGTGTTCGAGATCGAGCGTGCCTGCCACCCGGTCTTCGGTGGCGTTCAGCGGCAGGTCCACGACCTTGATCTTGCGATGGGTAGTGGGCAGGGTCTCCCCCTGTTCCATGCGGCTGCGACAACCGGTGCACATCTCAGCGGGAGTCGACGGGTTACAGCCAAAGGGGCAGTCCTCGACTACCTCTATTTGCGGCAGGACGTCTGCCAGGGCGCGTACCGCGGTGGACTTCGCCGTGCCCTTCTGGCCCCTGATGAGCACTCCCCCAATTCCAGGATCAATGGCATTGAGGACCAGGGCCTTCTTCATTCTCTCCTGTCCGACGAGAGCAGTGAAAGGATACAGTGAGTCAGATAGGCAGCTCATGTGACTCTCCGATTTCGCCTATTGTGCATTTTCGGGTATTGAGCGCCAGCCGTTTGAAGGTCTCTGTTCTACAGGGGCAATTCTAGCAGTCGGTGGGGCAGATTGCAACTAGTTGCAGTAACAGCCCGTTGCAGGCCATCCGGGGCTTGCGAGCCGGATGACCAACCATGATAATAGCCTGGGTCGCTTCAGGCGGTCCAAATGCCTGTGAGGACAGCCTTTTGGGGGAGGAAGGTCGTCGGCAGTCTTGTCGAGGAGGTGAAAGTCATGGGAGTTCTGGGTTTTCTTGATAGCGTGAGAATTGTGGATTTGACCCAGGCTGTGGCGGGCCCTTCCGGCAGCCAGCTCTTAGGGGACCTGGGTGCCGATGTCATCAAGGTCGAACCACCGAAGATAGGAGACATAACCAGGGACGCGGCACCCAAGCTACAGGGCTTGAGCTTCTACCAGCTTGCCCTCAACAGAAACAAGAGGAGTGTAACGCTTGATCTTGACACTCCGACGGGCCGCGAGGCCCTTCATGAACTGGTGAAGGCATCGGACGTGGTGTTCGACAACTTCAGGCCGGGCGTCCTTCAGAAGCTGGCGGCTGACTTCGAAACGCTGCGCAGGGTCAATCCCCAGATCGTCTCCTGCTCCATAACCGGATACGGGTCCTCGGGCCCGTATCGTGACTACCCCTCTTTTGACGATATGGCCGAGGGATTGAGCGGGGTGTATAGCCTTTGTGGCGAGCCAGGTGGCAGGCCGGCGAGAGTTCCGATTCCGATTGCCGATCTGGCCGCTGGCTTGCTGGCTGCCACCGGGATCGTTGCGGCCCTTTTCGATCGGGAGCGTACGGGCATAGGGCGCAGGATCGAGGTCAGTATGCTCGATGCTATGATGTATCTCCTGTCTTCGAATTTGCAGGCCTATTTCATAACTGGAGAGGTGCCACAACCTCAGGGACCGCGGCATCCCATAGCGCCAATGGTCGGAATGTTCCGGACCAGGAATGGCTACCTGGTCCTGGGGCCAAGCTGGCCGCGAATCGCCCGGGTAATCGGCAAGGAATGGATGATAGAAGACCCCCGCTTCAGCACGGTGGAGAAAAGGTTTGAAAACAAGAGCGAACTGGAAGACCTGATAGAGGAGGGCCTGCTCCAGGCAGACACTGAGGACTGGCTAGAACTGATGCGCGTCGAGGATATCTCATCCGGGCCGGTTAATACTCTGGAACAGGCAGTGGATGATCCTCAGATAGTCCACAACAAAACCATGATAGCCGTCGATCATCCCGTGTGTGGCAAGACGAAAAGCGTTGAGTGTCCCATCAGGACTGTCGGTGATGCAGATGAGCGGAGCCATTCGCCGCCGCCCACGCTGGGGCAGCATACCGACGAGGTGCTGGCGGAGCTGCTTGGATACTCCGAGGAAAAAGCTGGCCGGCTAAAGCAGGACGAAGAAGCCGTTGAGCGGTCAAAACCGCGGGTGCGGCGCCGACTATAGCTTCTTGTGCGTTTCCAGCGCCCGGCGAAAGGCTTCTCCCTGCGCTTTCAGCCGTGTTGCGCTCCTGTAGTTGTCTTTGCAGCATGCCGTGACGCTGCAGCCAAGTCCTTCTGGCTTTGTGGATGGGTTGTTTGGAAACCTGTATCCATTCCGAATTTGGCGTGCTATAATGTCGCAAATCTTTTGCGGCGCCAAGGTGAGCTGGACGAATTTGGGGAGAAATTGGCAGATTCGAAAGGAGGAGCATGCCTTTTAAGTGCTTTTCGTGCGGGGTGACCTTCGACAGTGTGGAGGATTTTGTGGAGCACAGGCGCTCTCACCACGGGCAACCAGAGGCCGAGGAGAAACGCCGGCGGGGTCTGACCTGCCTGGGATGCGGTGCGCCCATCGCAGTTGATCCTTCCAAGGCGAATTTCAGGGGGGACATCAGCTGCCCGACCTGCGGGCAGGTCATGAAAGTCGTACTCGAAGACGGACAGGTCGTATTTGCCCTGAGCAAGTCGAGCTAGCCCTATCGTTGATCGAATTAGGCCGGTCGGTCCCGATCACCCCATGCGTGGGTAGCCGCTGCTCCGCCGAAGACTGCTCATATCACCATAAGCCGCAAAGAAGTTGGCCTGCAACTCCTGCAACCGGTCAGTCAGTGCTTGTCACTTAGTGCGGTTCGCGAATACCAGGCGGCCTGCTGAACTGGTGGGAATACAGTTCATTCACACCCAACCTTGAATAGCATACCCGGGTCATTTCTGCTTGTGAACTGTTTCACGAGTCTGACTCGGGCACAGGAGGCTCATGGAGATGGCGAATCGCAACAAGTTCATGTACATCAGCCAGGGGCTGGTTGGGGCGGCTTCGATAGCAGTGGCGCTTGTAACGCCCTTCTTGAGAGGCCGGCGGACCAGGTGGGGCGCCACGGACGATGAGGTTGGCCGGTCCCTGCCAGGCGACCATCTGGTACCCAGTCCCAGGTGGCAGTGGACCCACGCCATCACGATTCAGGCCCCGGCCGCTGCCGTCTGGCCGTGGCTGGTGCAAATAGGACAGGGGCGGGGTGGCTTCTACAGCTACGAGTTGCTGGAGAACCTGGTTGGCTGCGATATGCGGAACGCCAACCGAATCATCCCGGAGTTTCAGCATCTGGAGGTCGGGGACACCGTGCGGCTGCACCCCAGAATCGCCATGCCGGTAGCTGTGCTCGAGCCGGGCCAAGCCCTCGTCCTTTGCAGCAGAATCGACCTTCGAACTGGCACTAACCTTGAAGCCAGCGACACGTTGCCTGATGAGTTCATTAACCTGGCCTGGACGTGGTACCTCGACCAGATTGACGAGAGGACCACCCGGCTGATCACCCGGTGGCAGGCTGACTACAGCCCCGGTATGAAGAACAGGCTGGGGTTCGGTCCCTTGTTCGTGGAGCCTATAGGCTTCGTCATGGACCGCAAGATGCTCAAGGGCATAAAGCAGAGGGTGGAGGCAACGGTCAATTGAGGAGGTTTGGACCATGAAAACTGCAATCGTCTACAGGTCCTTCTTTGGTACGGCAAGGAAGTATGCGGAGTGGCTGCACGAGGAGATCGAATCGGACATCTACAAGTCGCGCCAGGCGGGCGAGAAAGAACTGGAGGGGTATGACCTGGTGGTCCTGTGTTCGGGCACATACATCGGTTGGATAAGCATTCGGGGGTACCTGAAGAAGCGGTGGAGAGTGCTGCAAAACAAGAAAGTGGTATTGCTCGCCGTCGGGCTAGCACCCGCGGAAGATGAACAGAGTGTAAGATCGTTCGGGAAGATCCCGGAACATATCCGAGACAACATAAAGTACTTCAAGGTCCCGGGTAAGATATTCTCGCAGAACCGTGACCAGGTAAAGAAGGAGAACCTGCAACCTGTCCTGGATTACGTACGCAGCCTGGCGGCGTAGTCCGCTACATGGGCAGTACCCAGATGCTGCAGCCGATGCTACGATTCGGCGCGCTGCTTCAGCGCCCGGCAGTAGCCGTCGAAACCGCGCCGCAGCTTCTTGCCGTAGAGCAGGTTGACCAGAGGGGCCAGTATGCCATGAAACTCTTCGAAGTTGACGAAATGGGTCCGCTGATCGTCGATTGGCTCACAGATCTGCCAGCGGTAGCTCTTTATCCCCGGCCTGCCCTTCGTCCTTGACGTTCCCCAGCACACCTTGTACTTCTCCGGTTCGTAGGCCAGAAATACCTCCCGCTCATCCCTGAGAAGCTGCTTTTCGGTCATCTGGCAATCCAACAGGAACTCCTCTCCGACCACCACTTGCCTGGCTCCGAACCTGGGGGTGAAGGGATTCCATTCCGGGTAATGCTCGAAGTCGATGACTATGTTCCAGACCTTCTCTGCGGGTGCCTCAATGTCGATTTCCCTGCGGACTACTTTCAATTGCCCTCCTTCTTTCTGCCTGGCTCGCTGCTCCCCAATTTGGCCGCACTGTTGTCAGCCCGCTGCGGCACGCCTTAGCTATCGCTCACGCGTTATTCCCGCCTCTCTCTTCCAAAGAACAAGTATAGGACTACCACATTGTGGACTGTTGTTCAACCCGCCGGCTGTCCAATGTCGTCCAGCGCGTCTGCCCTCAGAGTGGGTGGTCTGGGCGTGGCGTGATGGGTATACTATTGGCACGGCCTTCGGGCCACACTTCTTTGCCAGGGGGTATGAGGTGAAGTGTCGGGTCCTCGCGATTGTCTTGATCGTTTCAGTCATCGGGCTGGGAACCTTCTCTCCTGGCTGCGGAGGCGGGGAAGAGGAGGGGCCCCCTTCGTATGGTCCGGCCCAGGTGCAATTCCCTGCGGATGAGGGCTCGCACCCCGAATCTGGGGTGGAGTGGTGGTACCTGAATTCGAACCTGGAGGACTCCCAGGGCCGCAGGTATACGGCCATGGTGGCCTACTTCCGTCCCGCTCTGAAGATCATTTCGATTTCCGACCTCGAATCCGAGACCTTCCATCACTACGTGCCCGACGTCTGGGAGATGGCCGAGGCGTCGCCCGAATACGCTGAGGGAAGTCTCGACCTTCGGTGGAATGACTCTGATCGCTGGTACCGGACCACCCCTGCCTCGTTATCGTATCGCCTTGACGTGAGCGGCGGAGACCTCAGCCTCAATCTCGACATTGTGTCTGAGAAGTCTCCTCTCATGGTAGGTGGCGACGGCTTGATCGAGTGGTCAGAGGGAAGCACGTATTACTACTCTCTCACCCGTCTTCAGGTCGAGGGCGAGATCGGGTTTGCAGGCAAGACCGTCAGTGTCACGGGAATAGGCTGGATGGACCATCAGTGGATGGACTCCATGGAAGCGCGCGGCTGGAACTGGTTCTCGGTTCAACTGGACGACGACACTGAGATCATCTTCTGGGAGGTCCTGAACCCGATGGGATCGGTCCGTTCCCGGGACCTGACCATGATGTTCCCCGACGAGTCGATCTATCACACCGTGGACATCGAGTTGGAGATGCTGGAATCCTGGGTCTCCTCAGAAACCGGAGAGGAGTACGGGGTTCTGTGGAGGGTCCAGGAGCAGAGCCACGATCTGGACCTGGAGATCGCAGCGCGATATGACGAGCAGGAGGTGCTGCTATTCCGGGAGCGGCCGGCACTGGCCTGGGAGTTCTGGGAGGGGGCAACCACCATATCCGGTCAGCTTGACGGTGAGGCCTTTTCTGGGGTCGGTTATGCCGAGCTCGTCCCGCCGGGATGGTGGTGACAATCCTCCGGGCTGGCTGCCAGAGCCAGGTCGAAGGTCGTTCATTTTGCACCGGACGAAACTGCTGAGCGAAAGAGCTGCTGCTTTAAGCTCAGCAAGTGGAAACAGCCCTGGATCAGGGCCGGAGAAGCGCGACTGAATTGTGGCTGTCTGCGAACGCTGGGGAGTCCTGCTGCTATACTGTTATCACCTGTCTTGCCAGTTCAAGGCTGGCTAGCTGGTCTTCGATGGTACCTCGATAGCTGCTCCAGTCAAATAGGCCGAGGGACCTCAGCACTCGGTTGGCAATCGAGAAGCCTTTGTTCAGGCATTCCAGGCGGGGAATGTAGTCGCGCGGGTCCATGGAAGGCACTTCCAGCGTAACGTAGCCGTGATTCCTTATCCTGGTATGGGTGAGAATTTGCCTCAGGTCATCTTCAAAGCTGTGTAACTTCTCCTGCGGGATTTTGGAAAGAGGGGCATGAGCATGACTTGTCACGTCTTCGACCTCAGGCGAGTAGTGTAGATGCAGGTTGACTATGTTGTTGCCGAGCGTCCCCTGCTCCAATTCTTTCAGCAGCCTTTTCTTCTCGCCGCGCACGGTCTGAATGTGGCCGTAGTCCAGAGTGAGCTTGATTTCGTCCTCAAAGCCCCGTATTGCCTGCTTCCATTCGTCGACCGTCTGACACAGAGAGAGGCTGTCCGCGGCGCTGTTCTCGATGGTGGGTATGATCTTCCTGTGCCGACCGTAGCCTTCATGAAGCTGCCTATTCGCAATTGCGATGTATTCGATGCCCTCTCTTGTCCTGGCGAGTGCCCTTTCTCGGTCGTCCTCATTCCTGGCGACTCCGGCGTGAAAGACGAACACGGGGTTCTCAGCCACGACCATGTCAGGGTGGGCACGCATTATCTTGTATGCGGCCTCAAGTTGGCTTCGTATGGCCTTCTTTGTCTTCACCGAAGTGTCGGCCAGGTTGAACACGTATTTCCTGAGAAAAGGATTGGTCTCTACGTGTGCATGGAAGGAGGAGATCGGGCCCTTCACCAGTTTGATCATGGTCTCATTGATTTTCCATTCAAGCGGGTTGTAGAACGTGCGCGGGTCTGTGAGGTGCAGTTCGACGGCATCGAAGAGCCGCGGCCCGACCAGCTTCAGGTTCAGCATGGATTTGGCCAGGCGCAGTGAAAGGCTGTTGAACTGTTTCTCGATCCTGCCCAGCAGCGGTATCCGGGCTTTCACCCTTTCGAAGCCGGACCTCACCAGCAGGTAGGCGAAACAGGTAAGGCCGAAAACTGTCGCCTGATGTGAGGAGATGGCATATCTCATCTCTCTTCGTCCTTGTCAGGGAGAAGAGAAGGGGTCTGCGACGGCTCACCATGTCATGCCGCCGCCCGGGGTGCCCCCTCCCCCGGAAAAAGGGGACAGTGCGCCCTGTGTACGGCTCTTCAGGGAGAGATACTCGCGGGGCTTGCTGGGCCCACTCACTTACTAGCGGAACCCTGTTCTGCTGGAATTCGCCGACGCGTCCATCGGGCGTGTCCGGCGCCAACCCCCCAATTCGACCCCCCAACTAGTTAATTATAACCCA
>CAZTYW010000027.1:6110-26525 GCA_964617695.1 uncultured Dehalococcoidia bacterium | reverse complement strand
GATCAGTGCCAGAAGCAGGATAACCACGTGTTCCATGTCTCTACCCTACCTCCTAGCGCGGAACGGGGCCCGCCCGGCAGGACCCTCGCCATGTCCTGAGCTGCGTTCCATAGCCTCTACCTCGGCATGGCGCTGTCCATATGCCTTCTCAACCCATTCTGCATCAGTGCGGACAGGTCGCCAGACCTGTCCGCCGGTCCGGTCACGTCTGGGCTTGCTCAACGCTCGATCCCTTTCCGGGCGCTGACCCCCTTCTCATAATAGTGCTTTACCTCTTTCATCTCCGTCACCAGGTCTGCTGCCCCGATCACCTCTTCAGGGGCATACCGGCCGGTGAAGACAACTTCCACGCCGTCCGGCTTGGACGCTATTATGTCCAGCATCTCCCCCACCGTGATCAACCGAAAATGATGGGCGGTGGTGATTTCGTCGAAGACCACAATGTCGTATTCACCGGAGAGCATGGCTGCCCTGGCCCTGGCCAGGCCCTCCTTCGCCATTCGCACGTCGTCTTCGTCTGGGGGGTCTTGAACGTGCGTGAAGCCCTTCTTTCCGTATTGTTCGATGACGATATGAGGACGTACTTTCTTGGCCGACTCGAGTTCGCCATAGTGCTGGCCCTTCATAAACTGGCCGATGTAGGTCCTCAAGCCGTGTCCCATGGCCCGGAACGCCAGCCCGAGGGCGGCCGTAGTCTTCCCCTTGCAGTTCCCCGTGTACACCTGTACGTATCCTTTCCCAAGCGCCCCTGGTTCCTTTGAAGTCACAGTCTGCCTCCTGACCTGCATACACAGCATTTTAACAGAGTAGACGAAAAGTAGGAATCGCAGGCAGCAACGGTGCTTCTTTCCAGTCTGAAGCAGTTTCGCCGCTACTACCCTGTGGACGGACGTTCCGGCCTGGCCCACGACATTGATGTCAGGCCGCGTCTGCTCTCTTCGCCTGGCCGACCGCCTGTTTGCCGCTGCCCTTTGCAGTGACGAAAGTGGCTGGCAACTGGTTGACTGGATGCGGACAGATACATACCTCGGCGCCGTACACCCTTCTCACGTTCTCCGTCGTAATCACCTGGCGGGGCGAACCCTCGGCGTGGATTTCCCCGTCATCGATCATGATTATGCGGTCGCAATACTGGGCGGCCAGGTTGAGATCATGTAGGGCAAGTAAGGCCGTCAGGCTCTCATTGCGGCACAGTCCGGCTACGAGGTCAAGGGTGTCAATCTGGTAGTTGATGTCCATATGCGCCGTAGGCTCATCCAGAAGCAGGATTCCGGGTTCCTGGGTCAATGCGCGGGCGATCGTCACCCGCTGTCTCTCTCCCCCGGAGAGTTCTCCAATCCTGCGCTCGGCCAGGTGCGAGGTCTGAGTTGTGGCCATAGCATGCATGGCAATACCGATGTCCTTTCGGCTCTCGTGCCTCAGGAAGCCCAGGTGGGGCGTGCGCCCCATCAGCACGACCTCAAAGGCGGTGAACGCCTCGGGCAGGGTCGGGTTCTGGGTGACCACCGCTATGAGTCGCGCCACCTCCTTCGGGCTCATCTTTGCTGTGTCCCGTCCGTCGACCCGGATGTGCCCTGAGCTTGGCTCCAGCACCCGGGTTATGCCTTTGATAAGCGTGGATTTCCCGCAGCCGTTGGGGCCGATGACGCCCAGCACCTCGCCCGGCCTCGTCTCAAAGCTTATGCCCGTTAGCACCACCCTTTGCCCGTAGGCCAGCCTCAGATCTCGCACCTCTAGCTTGCTCATCCCTTACACTCCTCCTGGCCAGCCTTAGAACACTGCTCTCTTTTTCTGCCGCAGCAAGTATATGAAGAAAGGAGCGCCGAAGAAAGCCGTGATTATGCCCAGAGGCACCTCTTGCGGCGCCAGCACCGTTCGCGCCAGAAGGTCCGCCAGCACCAGGAAGATGCCGCCGACAAGCGTTGACAGGGGCAGCAGGAAACGGTAGTCCGGGCCCCAGATCAGGCGCACCGCATGCGGCACTATGATGCCCACGAAGCCAATGATGCCACCGAAGCAGACGGCTGCAGCCGTGATCAGTGTGGCTGCCAGCAGCAGCACACGCTTGGTGCGTTCCACGTTGATGCCCAGTTGCTGGGCCTGTTCCTCGTCAAGCTGCATCACGTTCAGAGGCTGACCGTGGACCCAGATCAAGAGCACCCCTGCGGCAATCAGAGGTGTGGCGATTCTCACCTGGTCCCAGGTGGGAGAGGAAAAGCCTCCCAGCAACCAGGAGTAAATCCCGTGCAGCGAGTCCCCCGAGGTGATCATCAGGTATGTGGTGATGGCTGACAGGAGGGCTCCCAGTGCCACGCCAGCCAGTATCAGCGTAGTCATGGGCAGGGTCCTTCCGACGCGCCCTATGAAGTACACCAGGTATGCAGCCGCCAGTCCACCGGTGAAAGCCAGCAGGGAGATGAGGCCCAGTCCCCATCCGCTCCACCCGAGGTTCAGTGTGAAGCCGACAACGGCTCCCAGTCCCGCGCCCTGGGCCACGCCTATGAGGTAGGGATCGGCAAGAGGGTTGCGGAAGAGCCCCTGATACGTTGCTCCTGCCACCGCCAGGGCTGCTCCCGCCACTGCGGCCAGGATGGCCCGCGGCATGCGAATATCCATGACTGCCGTCTCTACCGGCCCCGGCCATGTGGGGACGATGGACACGAAGGGCAGCTTCGACACCAGGATCTTGGCAGTCGTTGACAGCGGTATGTGCGTGCTGCCGATGCCTACCGCCAGGACCACTGCAAGTGCCAGCAGAGCCACCAGCGCCACCAGAGCGCACACTCTGCTCCGCCGCCGCAGAAAGCCCGCCGGCGCAAACTCGGCAAATGCCGCCTTCCCGCTTATCACCTCTGGGGAAACGGCCATTGCAGAACCTTCCTGACTCCCTGCTTCATGGCTCCGGAAAGATCTCCGGGTGCAGCAACCGGGCATACAGCTCCAGAGCATCGACTATCCGCGGCCCGCCGCGTGAGGCGATGTCCGCGTCCACCAGGTGTACCCTGTCTTTCAAATAGGCCTGGGTGCTTCTGAAGGGAGAGTCCTCGGCCGTGGCCCACTGGTAGGAGGTGTCCCCGGCCGCGCCGTGGCTGGTGAAGACGGTTATCACGTCGGGGTCTTCCGCCACCGCATCTTCGAGGTTGACCTGCGCGTGTCCACTAACATCATTGAACAGGTTCACGCCGCCGGCGGTCTCAATCAGTGCGCCGACGAAGGTGTCCTTCCCCACCGTCCACAGGGGGTCGTGCCAGGTGATGTGTAATACTCGCGGCCTCTGGGCATCCGGCAGGCCCGATGTCCCCTGTCTCACGGTCTCAATCCTGCTTTGCATGTCCGCCACGAGTTCAGCGGCGCGGGCTTCGTTGCCCGTTATCTTGCCCACCAGTGAGATGCTCTCCAGGACTTCGCTCAGGGTCTGGGGCTCCAGCGTGACGACTTTCAGTCCCTTTTGCTCCAGCCAGGCGGTGTCCCCTTGCTGTTGATGGATGTGGGCGGCCAGGACTACGTCCGGATTGAGAATGACTATGGCCTCTTTGTTCAGAGTGGAAAAGCCTCCCACGCTCTCAATCGAGTTGACCTCAGGTGTCGGGTAGTTGCAGAAATCGGTTCTGCCTATCAGCTTGTCCCCGGCTCCCACGGCGAATACTATCTCGGTGTTGCTGGGTGCCAGGCTGACGATGCTGTTGACGGGTCCGCTGAAGGTGACGTTTCCGCCGAGTACGTCGGTCACCGTGAAGGCAGTGGAAGCACACCCTGTTGTTGAAGCCAGCGTAGTGGTCAGGAGAAGCAGCACCGACTGGAACAACAGCATGCGTCGGGAGAACCTGGTTGGGGGTCTGCAGCCATGCGGTTTTGCCATTGTCATCCTCCTGGTGTCAAATGTAAGCACGCTTGCTTAAATGCAAGTGCGCTTGATTATACCGGGCTCAAGTGATGGTGTCAAGAGCCATGGGGCGGTCTTCTGACGGATGGTGGCGGCGGGCTGGCGCTACCGGTGCTCCCTGGCCAGGTCAAGTAGCTCGTAGCCCAGGTTTGCCTCTTTCAGCCTGGCAAGCAGTTGAGGGGTGTCATCCTCGGTGCAAACGATGAGGAAGGGCAGCCCGGAGCGTGCAGCCTCTATGGCTGCTTCGGTTACCCCGTACGCATACCGGGGTTCGATCTCCAGTTGCCGCAGCGCAGTCATTGCCTCAATGCCTATGGCCCCAAGCTGGTCTCTGCTTCTGGATACCAGCTTTCTGAGCCTGACAAGGTTGGCGCTCCTGGACCCCCCTCGCTGAATTCCCGGCACGCTGAGGACGGTCACCTTTCCAAATACCAGGTCAACAATGCCCTCAATGTTGGACACACCTACATCGTGGCCTTTCTTAGCGGCAGTGACCGTCCTTCCCCTGGCGCCCTTGGTGGCATTCTCCGTAGCGAAGAGCAGGCCGTTCTTCATTTTCAGGCCCACTTCCTGACCTGGCGATAGGTCGCTATCAGCCACTGCGGTGCAGACGGTTATGTTGGTTATGGCCTTTGCCACCGAAGCCGAGTAATCGCGCAGACTCCTGAATGTCTGCAACACCCAGTTAATCCCCTCCTGGGTGACTCGGTATCGGGACCGGCCATCTGAGACCAGCCAGCCGTCCCCTGTCAATTCCTTGATGTACTCCGAGATCGCCTGCGACGTGACACCGAGTTTCCTGGCGATTTCTCGTTGCTGCAGGTTGGGCTGGTTGGCGGCTATCTCGACCAGGATCTGGAACTTGGTAGCCAGATTCTTGTTCCGCAGTATTTGTACCATGGTGGCAAGCGCCTTCCCAAAACCAGGCAGTCGTCCTGCCGCTTGAGCGTAGGACATCCCGTTATCTACTGTACTTGATACCTGCCGTTGCGTCCTCATTCTACAGTCAACTTTGTTGTGCTGGCAATGCGGTCGACTGCTAAACGGTTGTCGGCTCCCAAAGGTTCGTTGCCGTACAAAGACAGGACACGAGTTTCCGGTGTAAATGGAGAGGCGGAAGCAAGTATCTCAGTAGCTAAAATGATGCACCCAAAGGACATTTATGTATGATTAGCATCTACGATTTTCTCATCTGGGCACTTGACAATCTGAGTTTAGCACTTTATATTATTCCCAATCTGTGCCTAGTAGGCACGCGACTGTCAGCCAGGCGCAGAAAACTCTATCAAAGGAGGAGGAGCAAGGAATGGCACAGGCTTATTGCGTCAAGTGCAGGAAAAAGGTCGAGATCAGGAATCCCCAGAGAGTAACTCTCAAGAACAAGAGGCCGGCCACCAGCGGTACCTGTCCCACCTGTGGGACCAAGGTATTCAGGATCGAGAAGAGCTAGATCCAATTCCGCTCCCTTCCCTGAAGTCAGATTCCCGAACTAGGGAGTGAAGGGGATCGGCGCGACGTGAAGGCCGCGCCGCCAGGCGGCGCTTTTCAGTGGATTGAGCAGAGCGCCCGGTCTCCCTATGGTACTCGGCCAGGATGGTTGGGGACTTTGGGGGAGGGTATGCTACCGGTGTATAGTCGTGCCCCGCGCAAACCTGGCTTGCGCGGGGCTAGCTGTGCTGGTAGCGACAACGGGCCTTCCATTCTCCTGGACGGCTTTGGCCAGCGAGCGGCCCTGGTGCGGCTGGCACCAGGTTGAGGGTTCCTGCCGCGTGCCTGTGACGCTCTGTTCGACGAACCGCTATTCGCCAGTCTGGCGATCTCTACCCGTTTGTACTGCACTTGCAGTCTGTGGCTGGACTGTCAGGACGGCACCGTCTCGGTGCCATTGTGACCAGCGCCATCGAGTGACAAGATGACGGTTGTGGCCAGAGATGACGACATCCAGATCGACAGGCTGGAACTGGGGCCTTTCGGCACCAATGCCTATGTGTTGGTCTGCAGGGCCACACAGGACAGCGTTTTGATAGACGCACCTGCTGAGGCAGGCAAGGTGCTGGAGCGGCTGGAAGGCACCAGGCCGGCGTACATACTCATAACCCACAGCCATTTCGATCATTTGGGGGCTCTCTCCGAGCTCAAGGCGAAACTGGGCATTCCGGTGGCTGCCCACCCGTGGGACGCCAGGGGCTTGCCATTGACCCCTGACGTCCTGCTGAATGATGGCGATACCGTCTCTTTCGGCAAGATAGAGCTGGCGGTATTGCACACCCCGGGACATACGCCTGGGAGCTTGTGTTTCTTAACTGGCCGGTATCTGGTAGCAGGGGACACCCTTTTTCCGGCAGGGCCGGGCAAAACGGGGTCGCCGGCAGACCTGAAGCAGATCATCGAATCAATTGTGACCAGGCTCTTCGTGCTACCTGATGATACCCAGGTGTACCCGGGCCACGGCGATTCTACGGTGTTGAAGAAAGAGAAGGATGAGTTTGCCGTCTTCTCTTCGCGCCCCCACCCCCCAGGTCTCTGCGGTGACGTTCTCTGGCTTTCGTCCTAGCCACCCCTCCCAGAGCGCACTGGTTACCAGAATATCTCTACTCTGTGGAAGGCTTCTGCCAGTTCGAACTCCTCTCCTTCAGCCATCTGCTCGTGCCTCTGCTTGAGCCACTTCTCTAGCTCGGCCTCATCGAAGCCTATCTCGTTCATCTGGCTCCTGTGGCAGCCAAGTGCGGCCAGCTTCAGGTAGAAGGTGTCTGTAATGTCCAGGCGGTGGTTTGCATCTTCCGAGGCCCAGAGCAATACCTCCTTGACCTTGTGAGGCTGTAGACCCTGGTCAAGCAGGTCGGCATAGGAGAGATGGTCCCTGGCATACGGGAAGATGGCGTCCAGGACGACCTGACCGGTGATCCGGTGGTCCCGGTGCCACATGTACCGCCGGTATGGGTCCGCGGTCACCACGGTCTGCGGGCGATATGTCCGTAGGAGGCGGACGATGTCCTTCCTGAACTCGGACGTATCTTCAAGGGCCTGGTCGGGATATCGGAGAAACAGGACCTCCCTGACGCCCAGTATCCTGGCTGCTTCCAGTTGCTCCTGCTCTCGGGTTCTGACAAGTTCCTCTGGCTTCAGGCTGAGGTCGCTTGTACCTTTGTCCCCGTTGGTGCATACCACGTATACCACGTCCCTGCCTTCTTTGGTCCAGCGTGCCACTGTTCCGGCAACGCCGTATTCTGCATCGTCTGGATGTGGTGTGATCACCATCACCTGGGCAGGCTTCGCCACGGACTGGCCTCCTCGATGCGGCAGACGTTCGTGTGGCAACCAGGCATCAATTGTATAGCATGGGCCTGGTTGCTACAATTGCCACCGAAGGTGCCCCAAGCCAGAATGGGCCATTTCGACTACACCATCCGCAACTATCGCCCCGAGGATTTCGACGGCTACGTCCGGCTGAATTCCGAGGCTGAGGCCCTGGACGACTCGGGGCATGTTGTATCACCGGAGCTACTGAGGGAGCGCCTGGGACGGCCAGGCTTTTCCGCGGAGCAAGACCTGTTTCTGGCCGAGCTAGACGGGCAGGTCGTCGGCTACGTGGAGGTCACATTGGAGCTGGGTGTCGGCCGGGCTGTGCTGGACTGTCTGGTACACCCCGAGCACCGCAGGGAAGGCCTTGCCAGAAGGCTGTTCGGTGGCGCCATGCGGCATGCTGCAGACTCGGGTGTGCGCGCAGTCCACGTGGGCATAGCGGAGGGCAATGCGGCGGCAACAGGCTTGCTGTGCCACCTGGGGTTTGCATCGGTCTGCCTCCACGTTGAGATGAGCCTGGAGCTCGCCGGGGCACACCTGCCCGCCTGTGGACCCAGTAACGTCCAATTGCGTCACCTCCAATTCGGGGAGGAGGACAGGCTGACTGAGATTCAGAACCGTTGCTTTGATGGCACCTGGGGGTTCAGCCCCAACACCCGGGAGGAGGTAGCCTACCGCCTCAATCTGCGTAACGCCGCACCGGAGAATGTAGTCCTGGCTATGGACCGTGATACGATCATCGGCTATTGTTGGACGACGATGTGCCAGGCGGGCGATGCCGGTGTGGGTCGGCTCAGCGGCCGGGTCAACATGCTGGGGGTGGCTCCCGAATATCGCGGCAGGGGAATTGGCAGGCTGCTGTTGGTGGCCGGACTTGCGTATCTCAAGCGCAAGGGGACAGACGCCGTCAAGCTTACGGTAGATGACCAGAACAGGGCCGCCATCGCCATCTACGAGTCCGTTGGTTTCAAGACCACATCAAAGACTCTCTGGTACGAAAAGGCGATCGAGCAGCCCGTCTAGCCGCCCCAGGCCCTGAGCAAGGCCCTGTATTCCTGGACTATGGCTTCGGCGGTGTTGGCCCAACTGAATCCGCTGACCGTGGCCCTGGTTTCCGCTGCATTTAGCCGCCTCTTGTCTGAGTTTGAAACGATCCTGGCGATCTTGTCCGCCAACTGCAAAGGAGCATTGTCTACCACGTACCCGGTCCTGTGCTGTTGGACCACGGTCTCGGTGCCCCCGACCCTGGTCGCCACGACGGGTGTCCCACAGGCCAGGGACTCCAGTGCCACCAGGCCAAAGCTCTCATAGTGGGAGGGTATGACACAGACGTCGGCGGCACTGTAATAGTAGGGCAGCTCTTCCTGCAGCACCATGCCTGCAAAAGTGACCGAGTCCTGAATGTGCAGCTCCCGGGCAAGATTTCGCAGCCTCTGGACTTCAGACTGGCTCTGCTCGTCGCCGCCGACCACCACCAGACGGACTCCCGCTGCCTTGTTCAGGTAGGTCATCGCCTGCAGAAGTCTGTCTACGCCCTTGAGCGGCTCAATCCTCCCCACGAACAGGGCGATACTTCCACCGTTGAACCCAAGGTGTCGGCGCGCCATCTGCCTATCCACCGGCCGGAAAACACCAAGGTTCACGCCGCAAGGGATCACGCTGATCGCCTCAGGTGACGCACCGTAGTCAATGACCAGGCAATCCCTTTCCCTCTGGGTTGCAGCCACCACGCGCTGGCAACTGACGGCCACGTCCTTCTCTGTCTCGATGCGGAGTTCAGGATCGTCCTCTCCGATGCCGACAGCATTCTTGGCCGCGCCCAGAGTGTGGAACATGGTGACGTGTGGCACATTCCACCACCCTTGTACGTGTTTCGCTATCCAGCCGGACAACCAGTAGTGGCTGTGTATCACATCGTAGCCAAGTCCATTCTGTCTCCTGAAGCTCTCCATGTTGCAGGCAAAGTCCGCCAGATAGGAATACAGCACGAGTTTGTGTATGCTTTCGACTTCACCTGCCTGCAGGTGGATGAGGCGGGTCCTCTCGCCGAGCTCCACGACCTGAGGGTCCCGCGGGTCGTGATACCGCGTGTAGATATCCACGGCGTGTCCCAACCTGCCCAGTTCCAGCGCCACTTCTCGGACGTAGACGTTCATGCCACCGGTGTCCCTGCTGCCTGGGCTCCCCAGCGGGCAACTGTGCACACTGAGCATGGCTATCTTCAATTGCCGGGCTTTTGGCGACATTCCTGGTTCCACTGCACTCCTTCAGCGCGATTCTCAGGCACAAGTCACCTGAGGGTTATGTGGCAACGGTACAGCGGAGTCTCCCTGCCTCCGAGGCGATACTTGTACACTTCGCCTCCCTTCATGAAGTCAAAGGTGTGCCTGCCCTGACGAATGCTGTCTCTAATACACAGGACTTTGGACAGCAGTCCAACGCTCAGGTAGCTGTACCGCGGGTCGTAGCCGCTATTGTATAGATACACCTTGTTCTGATAGTCAAAGTACATCAGTGCTGCTATGGGCATGTCATTGAGTCGGACAATGCCAAACCTGAGCAGACCGGCTTCGGACATGTCCCTGGCAACCCTCTCAAAGAAAGACGCCCTTGTGGCGTTCATGTATGCTGCCTTGTCTTTCCTGCTGGCCCGCAGGAGCTTGAGGAAGATGTCGAGGGTCTGCGGGACGCCTTGACTGTCGGCGACGACTGAGTAGTCGATGTCACCGAACTCTCGCAGCCGCCTCAGTTTTCTAGTGACTTCGCGCCTCTGCTTGGGAGTCAACATGTCCAGGTACTCTTCCCAGGTGGCCGGCAGCGCCAGTTCCACCGAGACGTCCTCTGGCTCGCAGCGCGCTTCAAGCCCCCTTGACCGCGCCATCGGCACAAGATCAGTCACTGCTGTTGATTCGGGCCGCAGGCCGGCCAGTTCGAGATGGTGTATCCCCTCCTGTGGCAACCTATCGAGAAGGACCTCGAAGAACTGCTCTCCCCCTCCTGGTGCCACCACGAAGTCGAGATAGTCACAAACATCGTCGCTGCCCATAAACGAGGCGGTGCCCTGTTTGAATATCAGCGGGGCGATGCCTATGACCTCCAGCCCGCGTCTTACCACGTACACGCGGGGATCGGCACCCGTCCCGAACTCCCGCCACCAGGCGGACAGCCATTGGGGCAGGATGAAGACGTGACTCCACCTCAGGTGCTGCCAGTCCGGCCAGGAAGAGACAAGACTATCTGGACTCTCTGCGGTAATCGTGTAGCTCATGCCCTCGCATACAGCTCCAGCATTGCGCCGTGCCTCGATCGATCTGGACGGCGGGGACTGTGAACGGTCTCGTCTCAGCCCAGGATGATGTCATCCAGGGACCGCTTCGGTACGTGATGTACGCCTTCGGTGTCACGCCAGTACTTTATGTCTCCGGTAGGCCCCACCGTCTCGATTACGACCGTCTCTCTGGGCTTGCCAAGGGCCAGGACCAGGAGTATGTCGTAGCGGGACGGTATGCCGAGTGCCTTCCGCAGCCCCTCCGTTTGCACTGAGCCAATGGCGCAGCCCCCCAGACCCTTTTCCACTGCTCCCAGAAGAATACTCTGGGCTGCTATGCCGTGGTCGCAGCCTGCCGATCGACTTATTTCCGTGTCGCCCAGAATGACGATGTAGGCAGAAGGCCTTTCCCCTTCCTCAGGGCCGGGCCAGTCTGAAAGATAGCCGGCCCAGCCGAGGTGCGGAAATATCAAAGCGTTCCTTTCTGGGTCGCAGGAAAGCACGTACTTCAGAGGTTGCAGGTTGGCCGCTGACGGTGACAGTCTGGCCAGGTCAACGAGTTCCCTGAGGGTGTCAATGTCGATGGCGGCATCCTGTATGAACCGGCGGTAGCTCCTGCTTTTCAGTACCAGGTCTCTGAGCATGTTAGCCTCCGTGGTTACATAGCCGGGGAAGAACTCACGGCTACGCAAGGGCACACTTTCATTGAGTCATTGTATCACCACCTCGACTTGTTGTGGCACATTTCGTAGCTGCTGCCCCCGGTTCAATCCGGCGTTCTCGGCGGTGACGTGTCGCCTGTGCCTTTGCTGCCCGTGTGATGGCGCTGCCTCGCATTTGCCTGCCGTAGCCCGCGCCGATATACTGCATTGACTCATCGTTTGAGTTGATCCTATGTTGGCCTTCGTGCCTGGCCGCCATTCCGACAAGCTTGGCATTCGGAGAACATCCGGGCAATGAACCAGACCAGACCGCTATATCGTGATCGGAGTCTTCAAATTGTTTTCGGCGTAACCTTGATGGCGGTGTTGGGCGTTGCCAGCATAACGCCCGCATTTCCCAGGATGCGGGAGGAATGGGGACTGAGTCCCGGGGAGGTGGCACTGCTGATCACCGCCTTCACCTTGCCGGGGGTGTTGCTGGCGCCCTTCATCGGCATTATGGCCGACAGGATTGGGCGAAAGCAGCTTCTGGTGCCCTCGCTTTTCCTCTTTGGGGTCGCTGGTGGGGCCATAGCCCTGACCAGCAATTTCGGCGTGATTCTCGGGCTGCGCGTGTTGCAGGGGGTTGGCGCCGCAGCGCTGGGGGCCATCAATGTCACCATAATCGGGGACTTGTTTTCGGGAGAACGGCGCGCTGCCGCCATGGGGCTCAACGCCAGCGTGTTGAGTGTCGGCGTGGCGTCCTACCCGGCCATTGGTGGTGCCCTGGCCTTGCTGGGCGCCAGGTACCCCTTTCTCCTTTCCCTGGTAGCTATACCCCTTGGTGTCGTTGTCATGACATCGCTGCACAATCCCGAGCCTCGCAGCCGGCAGAGCCTGAAAGACTACCTGGGAGGCACCTGGCAATACTTGAAGAGGCTCAAGGTAGCCGGTCTTTTCGCCGCCGGGATTCTCACTTTCGTCCTGCTCTACGGGGCCTGGCTGGCCTACCTGCCCATCTTTCTGGGCGACGCCCCCTTCAATGCCTCACCTCTGGTGATAGGGCTCATTCTCGCCAGTGTCAACGTCGTCTCTGCCATCGTTGCCTCGCAACTGGGCAGGATAACCCAAAGGTTCTCGGCAATGTCGCTCGTCAAAGCTGCCTATCCGGTGTACGCCGTGTCTCTGGCCATGATACCCTTGATGCCGGCCCTGGGCTTCTTCATTCTGCCTGCGATGGCGCTCGGTGTGGCTCAGGCGATTAACCTGCCGAGCATCCAGATCGAGGTGGCCGGGTTGGCGCCTCTGGAGCACCGGGCAGCCTTTATGTCCGTCAACACCATGATGCTCCGCCTGGGTCAGACGGTGGGTCCCCTACTCATGGGTCTGGCTTACGTCTACACAAGTCCGGACACTGCCTTCTTTGCGGCCGCCCTGCTGGCCTTATTGGCGCTACCTGCAGCCGTCGCGCTGGGCACATTGGCAAAGGGAATCAGCGGGGCGCAGTAGGTCTCGTCTCCGGCTCTGACTCTCGACAGGCGCCGCATTGCCTGGTGTGCGCATTCTCACAGAAAAGCGACCTCCGCAGTCTTGAACTGGCCTGTTCCTTGCACTAGACTTCTTGGCGTAGGGGCGAGCGAACCGGTCGAACGTATGGCTGGTTCATGGAGACACGAGGCGCCGCTGGCTTTGGCCGGAGCCAGCCAAAGACGCACTGGGGGAGGGACAGATGAACGGCAAGATCGTTGATTTGCTGAGCAAGGACCTCGAGGGCGAGCACGCAGCCATTATCCAGTACCTGGGTCACGCCTACGCTATGGGTGAAGGCGAGATGGCTTGCGACATCGAGGCGATTTCACGGGACGAGATGAGACACTTCGACTGGCTGGCCGAGACCATAGTCGGTCTCGGGGGAGTCCCCAGCCTGACGCGGGGAGACATGAGGAAAGGCGGTGAGTCGGTGCCCGAGTGGATGAGGAATGACTTGCTCCAGGAAGATGACGCCATTGCCATGTACGAGGAGCATATGAAGGCTATCGAGGACCCCAGGATCAAAAGACTGCTGGGGCGGATCCTTTCCGATGAAAGGGCGCACCGGGGCCAGTTTCAACATTTTGCGGAGAAGGCCCGAAAGGAGGGCGCCAGGGACTTGCGGGGCTCGCGCCAGGACAGGGTAGCCCACATCCTCAACTGGGGCATCGAGCATGAATACACGGTGATACTGCAGTACCTCTTCCATCGCTACATGGCCACCAGGCAAGACGTGAAAAGAGAAATGGAGGACCAGTCCATAAACGAGATGCAGCATCTTGGATGGTTGTCCGAAGAGATGGTGGACGGCGGGGGTACGCCAAGGATAGAGCATACCGAGGTCGATCGGTCGAAAGACGAAGCCGACATGCTGCGGGCGGACATCAAGATCGAGCAGGAGGTGGCCGCCGAGTATGACCGTGCCGCGAAAGAAGTCGAAGATAGCGGTTTGAAGAACCTTCTGATGCGCATAAGGGACAACGAGGTGTACCACGCCGACGTATTCAGTGACTTGCTGCGGGAAGGAGAGGCTCGGGGCTAGTGAATGCTCGGCCTGTGGTGCAACAGGGGGCTTGAGTCGGGAGGGGCGAATGGGTGCGTTAATGGAAATCGGCAGAAGCGGCGATCTCTCGGAAGGCAGAATGAAGGGGGTTACGGTGGAAGGGCGTAACATATTGCTGGCCCGGGTTGGGGAGAGGTACTATGCGGCTGACAACCGGTGCCCGCACATGGCAGCCATGCTTTCGGCGGGCAGGCTGGAGGCGTCCATTGTCACCTGCCCGCGGCACGGCTCGCAGTTCGACTTGAGAGATGGTCGTGTGCTACGCTGGACCAGCTTCCCGGGTCCGCTGGCGGCGGTGGCCAGGGTTGTGAAGCGCCCCCACCAGCTCTCAACGTACAGGGTGACGGTTCAAGGGGAATCGATTCTGGCAGAGATGTAGCGCCCTGCGGCGACCCGCTGCCCGGGGCAGCACAGGAGGGACGTACAACAGATGAAGGAAAGCTTCGAGGCGAATCTGTGGATCAACGGCGCATCAGTTGAGTTGAATCCTTTCGTGGAAGAGTTCCTGGCCCGCACAGTTGCAGGGGCAGTTCGGACGCTAAAGGGTGCCGAGGGTATGCAGACCCTCGATCTCCACCTGGAGCAAGGTGACGTCCGCATCGTCGTCAACGGCAATGAAGTTCCTCTGACTCCTTTCCCCAATGACATCATCGTCAACACGGTAACCGCCATGGCCTCCTGTCTCAAAGGCGTAGACAGCGTGGACAACCTGAGAATAGAGATCAGGGTAGTCTGACTGGGTCGCTGTGGAGACGCACCCCGCTACTTTTGCAGCGGACGCCGGCGGTTGCCCTGCGGAGGGAAACGGTGGCTGGACAGCCTTGGCTCCCAGGGGCAGCGTAAAGTAGAACGTGGAGCCGCGGCCCTGCACGGACCCCACCCAGATGCGGCCGCCGCGGGCCTCAACCAGCCTTCGACACACTGGCAACCCCAGGCCGGCCCCCCCTGGACCCATCGAGCCTCCGGTCCTCCAGTTTGTAAGGACAATATGATGGTGCTGTTAGTGTGCCAAAGTATGTCAAAGACGTTTCATATGTGCCGCCGGGCATAGAGTCAAATGTGCTCTGCCTGCTGAGGGGCTTTGACGGCCATCAGCTACCGCCTTACTATTGGGGTATGGAATATCCATCGGAGCGGATTTGTGAAACAGTTTCGCGTGTTGATAGTCGACGACGAGGAACGAATTCTCAACTTCCTGAGGTCGAAGCTGAGGGCCTCGGGCTATCATGTGCTGGTCGCCAGTGGCGGAACTGAGGCCCTGGAGCAGGCCCAGGGTCAAGAGCCCGATCTGATAGTGCTTGATCTGCTCATGCCTCACATGGACGGCTTTGAGGTACTGAGACACCTGCGCAGTTTCTCCACCATCCCGGTCATCATTCTGAGTGCCAAAGGTGAGGATGCTGACAAGATAAAGGGTCTTAGCCTGGGTGCCGACGACTACTTGCCGAAGCCATTCAATCCCGATGAGCTGGTAGCCAGGATCGAAGCCGTAAGACGTCGACTCGAGCCCCCCGACAGGCGAAAGACGTCGCAGCTTTTTCGTTCAGGGGGTGTGACCTTCGATTTCAACAAGCGTACTGCCGTGGTCGGCGGTGAGAGGAAGTATCTGACGCAGATCGAATGGCTTCTGCTCAGTGAAATGGCGCGCAATGCTGGTCGCCTGATGCTGTATGAGGAGCTCCTCAGCAGAGTCTGGGGACCCGAGTACCGTGATGACATCCAGATACTCAGAACGTGGATTAGCCGGCTGAGGAACAAGCTGGAGGAAGATCCACGGAGCCCGAAGCTAATTCGCACCATTCCCAAGGCAGGCTACATCATAGACCAGCCCTCTTAGCTTCAGACACGGACCGCCCTACCTGAAGGGACGTATCTGAAGCCCTCGTCTGGGACCTCTCTCCCGAATGTCATAACTTTTTAATCTTTTTACTTCCCATTTTATGACTTCTTCACTCCTGGCCCATTATCATTGCGCTGCGCTTCTCTCCGAATGCCCTTGTCGGCGCTGCAGTGACTGGCTCATGTCGGATACCAAATGACCCTGCCGCTGTGTGGGGGAGTCTAAGGCGTGATGGGAGGCTGAAGCGGGATGTGCGCCAGGGTCTATGTGCTACTGGACGTGGTAGAAGGCAAGTCTGACGAGGTGGCTCAAGCTCTCCGAGGAAAGCCGGGCGTAGTGATTGCAGACATGCTGGAAGGCCCACCGGACGTGGTGATGGTTCTGGAGGCATCGGAACGAATTGAGTTGGGGGAACTGATGATGCGGGCTTTCGATGCGGTAGAGACCATGGTAGATGGCGTCTACCTGTTGCCTGTGCGAAAGGAGATGGGCGTTGCAGGCCCTCTCCGCCGGACCGCACGCCGGGTCAAATGAGGCGAACTGTGAGGCCTGAAATGACTCGGTTTGGCGATCCATGCCATTTGCGACGTTGGGGGAGTAGCTTCGGAAAGAACCGGGCCCTGTTGACACCGGGCAGGGGCGTTCGTATTGGCATGACATCTGGCCTGTGCCAGGGGGCGCGCTTTGAGCGTAGACGTTGACCAGGGGAGTCCTCCAGCAGGCGGGCTAGGAGCGAGGTTTTTGCCCTTTTTCCCTCGTGTGGTGGCTTGGAGCGAAGGTTTCGGCCCCCCTTAGTTTGCTTTTGGCTTCCACTAGCCTGCCTGCTTCCTGATAAGAATGAGAAGACTGGCTCGGTTCGCTGACCGAGTTTCGCTCCAGCTTGGATTCAGACAGCCAATTCTGTGATTCTGTTTGCTGCACAATCGAATCGAGGAGATGTAGAGCATGCTTGACGGCAAGCAGATTGCCATTCTGGCTGAGGACGACTTTGAGGACTCAGAGCTTGTCGAACCGCTGAGGGCGATGAAGGAAGTCGGCGCCAGGGTGTTGATAGTAGGCAGTGGGTCGCAGGACACCTACCGGGGCAAAAGGGGCCAGGCCACCGTAAAAGTAGATGTCGCAGCCGATAAGGTGAGCGCTGATGGTTTAGACGCCGTCATTATACCCGGTGGCTATGCTCCGGATAAGATGCGCCTGCACCAGTCCATGATCGATTTGGTGAAGAAGACGAGTGAGTCGGGAAAGCTGATTGCGGCTATCTGCCACGGACCGCAGCTCCTGATTTCGGCTGATGCTGTGAGGGGACGCCGTGTTACCTCATGGCCTTCGGTGGCGGTGGACCTCAAGAACGCCGGTGCAAACTGGGTCGACGAACCAGTGGTGCGGGATGGGAATCTCATCACCTCGCGCAAACCAGCGGATCTACCCAGGTTCAATAAGGCGATAATCGAAGCTCTGGCGGGCTAGGGTATGGCTCTCTGGAGGCGGAACTGGAAGACGTATTCGCCGGACCCTGTCCTGGGAGTCTTGAGACGAACGTGAGGCGAAAGGGCATCAGCAGGCGGGGATTGTTTTCCGGCCGTCGGGCGCGGAGCAGACGACCCATCATAACGTGGACTTTGAGGCTGGGAAGTGGGGCTTGCATCACCAATCGGTAGGTAACAAGGAGGTAGCAACGATGACGATGGAGAGATGGAGGCCAAGTTGGGGCCTCATGCCCGGAAGGACGCTCAGGGGACTGGAGGAGATGGAGCGCGGGATGGAGAGTATGTTCGGCTCGTTCTTCCCTGCGATGTGGCGGCGTCTCCCAGGCGAAGAACGGGGCTGGTCGCCCCCTATGGAAATGTACGAGAAAGAGGACAGGTTTGTTGTCAAGCTTGATCTTCCAGGCATGAGGAAAGAAGACATCGACATATCGGTAGTGGGTGATGCGCTGATCATCAAAGGGGAGCGGAAGGCCGAGTCTGAGATCAAGGATGAAGACTACTACTGCTGTGAGCGTTCTTATGGCAGCTTCTACCGCTCCCTTGACATGCCCACTGCTGTCGAGAGCAAGCAGATTGAGGCTAATTACCGGGATGGGATCCTGGAGGTTACCCTGCCTAAAGCCGCGGAAGTCAAGCCGAAGAAAATCGAGATTGGATCCAAATCGTGATCTGTTCTGCCCTGCTTCCCAGCCTGCGGGGCAATCCCAGCCGAGGAGGATGAAATGAGCCCCAAAGAGGTGAAGGTCTATTCCACGCCCACGTGTCCCTACTGCAGGATGACCAGGAAGTTGCTGGAAGACAACGGGGTCCAGTACCAGGACTTCGATGTGGCCGGGGACAAAGCGGCTCGGTATGAGATGATCAGCAAGTCGGGACAGATGGGAGTGCCGGTGCTGGTGATTGATGGCGAGATGATAATCGGCTTTGATCAGGCGGAGTTGAGGCAGAGACTGGGGCTACCCTAGCCTCACCCGCTCATTTCCGGAGCTAGCGAAAGGAGTGTGATGTATGACTTGCTTATCGTCGGTGGCGGCCCGGCAGGTATCACTGCGGCCGTTTATTCGGCGAGGAAGAGGATAAATGCGCTCCTGCTGACCAGGGATCTTGGCGGCCAGGTGCTGTGGACTCTCGATGTCGAGAACTACATGGGCTACCAGTACATTGAGGGCCCTGAGTTGATAGACAAATTCGAAAAGCAGGTGGCTCAGTTTCCGTTGGACCGGAAGATAGGCCAGGCCGTTGTACGGTTGACCCGAATCGATGGCCAATTCGAGATCGAGACAGATGGCGGGGAGCGGTATGAGGCAAGGGCGGTGATAATTGCCACGGGCAAACGGCCGCGACAGCTGAATGTCCCTGGGGAAGAGAGGTTGAAGGGGAGGGGTGTCACCTACTGCGCCATATGCGATGGACCGCTGTTTGCTGATCAGAAAGTGGCCATTATTGGCGGTGGCAATTCTGCCCTGGAAGCCGTGGCTGATATGGTCAAGATAGCAGACCAGGTCTTCCTTGTGTCCCTTATGCCGCTGACAGGGGACCCGATACTTGTTGAGAGAGTGAAGGGCGCTCCGAACCTGTCCATGTTTCTGGAACACGAGGTGGTGCAGATAGACGGCACAAACAGCGTTGAGACCGTCACCATCAAGGAGTTGAAGACCGGTGGAGAGAAAAAGCTGGAGGTCTCCGGCATTTTCGTCGAGATAGGGCTCATACCTAACTCGGAGACCGCAACAGGCATAGCAAAGCTCAACAGCCTGGGTGAAATTGAAGTCAACTGTGGGTGTGAAACGGGCATCCCCGGCCTTTTTGCTGCCGGGGACGTGACCGACGTGCCCGAGAAACAGATAGTCGTTGCTGCTGGAGAGGGGGCCAAGGCGGCGCTTGCGGCGCACAAGTACCTGCAAAGGCTATAGGCGCGGCCGGATTTCGCCTGTCTGTGTCCAACAGTCATTGGCTTGTATCCCAACTGTCATCAAGGCCGAGTGGCCGCACGGCCGCTCCTGTATCTGGTGCCGTCATCGACGCACCAAAGGGCACTGGTTCAGCTTGAGGCGGGCGGGCGCCGTCCACAGAGGGAGTGACACGTTGGACGGTCATTGGAGGTCGGTACCTGCTCAAGGTGACCACAAAACGTGGCATGAGTCCCGGTAGTCTGAGACCAGCCGGAAGTGCGCCAGTCAACCTGGAGCGCCGTGGGCTGAGAAACAGGCACGATTCTCGGAATGTGAGGAAGGAGGTTATGGGGATGGGGTGAGAGGCGGGTGTCAGACATATCGATGCAATGTGTGTGGCAACGAGGTGACGGTGACCCGTGTAGGAGGAGGGAGGCTGGTCTGCCGTGGGCATCAGACGGAGTTGATCAACTCGTGAGCGGCTGCCGGACCGTTCACCCTCCGGAGGCTGTCAAGCATAGGCGAGGCTCAGGCTCACTTGGCCGCACCCTGCCACGTCACCATCGATCAGGAAAGGAGGAGCATTAATGGCCTACACGGCAAGCGACTATGGCTACCTGGTGGGAATGGATGGCTTTAGCCAAACGCTGCTCAATAATCATTTCACCCTGTATCAGGGCTACGTGACCAACACCAACAGGCTGCTGGACTCGATTGGCTCCATGTTGAAGGAGGGCAAGGCCGGGACTCCCGAGTACGCTGAGCTGAAAAGACGGCTGGGGTTCGAGTTCAATGGCATGCGGCTCCACGAGTACTACTTTGAGAACCTCGGGGGAAAAGGCGGCCTGAACAAGTCGGGCCAGCTCGGCAGAAAGCTGGTGGAGGACTTTGGCAGCTACGAAGATTGGGAAAGGGATTTCAGAGGCACTGCAGCGATGAGAGGAATCGGCTGGGCCATTCTGTACCAGGATGGTTCCACCGGAAGGCTCATCAACCAGTGGATCAATGAGCACGAAACGGGCCATCTGGCCGGCAGCGCGCCCGTGCTGGTGTTGGACGTGTTCGAGCATGCCTTCATGATTGACTACGGCTTGAAGCGCGCTGACTACGTAGAGGCCTTCTTCAACAACATCAACTGGAGTGCGGTGGAAAGCCGCTTGAAATAGCGTCGTCGACTGACGCGGCTTTGAGGCGCGCAGCCGCCTTCTTCACCGGGCACCTCAGCCAGCCTACCAGACGAAGAATTATGGATCCCAGACGGCGGTTTGTGTGGGTGCTGCGGAGCCTCCTGGTGGTCATAGCCGCAGGCATTGTCGGCTACATGGCCATCGAGGGCTGGTCGTTCCTCGATGCACTCTATATGCCCTTACCACCGCGGTGCAGTACTTTGTTGAAGGCTACGCCGGAAACATATTTGGGAGAAGGCGAATGCGGGAGAAGGTGCCCAGGCTCAAGGAGCACATTATCCTGTGCGGCTACGGTCAGGTGAGGCGCGAAGTGGCGCGGGT
>CAZTYW010000027.1:0-6010 GCA_964617695.1 uncultured Dehalococcoidia bacterium | reverse complement strand
TAATATGAATCTCAAGGCGCTTCACACCATAAGCTATGGCATGTACGTAATAGGTGCCAGGAAAGACCGCAGGATCAATGGTCAGATCGCCAATACCCTGGTCCAGGTCGCATCACGGCCGCCTACCATCTCTGTCTGTATCAACAAGGAAAACCTCACCCACGAGTTCATCCAGGGCAGCGGCGTCTTCACTGCGTCAGTCCTGTCGCAGGAAACGCCTTTGAGCTTTGTCGGCGGTTTCGGCTTCAAGTCAGGAAGAGACGTCGACAAGTTTGACGGCGTGAAGCACAAGTTTGGCGACACAGGGGCGCCGGTAGTCCTCGATCATGCCCTGGCTTACCTGGAAGCCAGGGTGACCAACCAGGTGGATGCAGGTACCCACACCCATTTCTTAGCCGAAGTGGTTGGCGCCGAGGTCCTCAGAGAGGGTGAACCGATGACTTATGCCTATTACCACCAGGTCAAGCGTGGGACTACGCCAAAAACCGCTCCCTCATATATTGACGTCGCAAAGGAGAGAGCTGGCAGGATGGCGAAATACGAGTGTAGCGTTTGCGGGTATGTTTACGACCCCGAGATGGGCGATGCGGAGAGCAGTGTACCTCCAGGTACTCCTTTCGAGGAGTTGTCGGCCGATTGGGTATGCCCGGTGTGCGGTGCGCCCAAAGACGACTTCAACAAGTTGGAGTAGTGCCGGGGCGCACGCAGCCTTGAGCCATGGAAACTCGGAACGGTGGGAGGTGAGTAGGATGCCAGAGCAGATTTGTCCAGCGTGCGGCTGCACGGTTGTCGGGGCTGGCTACGAGAAGGAAGGTGTCACCTATTGCTGCCAGCCGTGTGCCAGCGGCAGCCCTGGCCAGTGTGAGTGCGGGTGCTGCTCTGTTGTTGAAGAGCCCGGGAAGGAAGACAGGTAGGGCGGCAGAGAGGGCAGCGCCAGGTCAGAGGGCGCTGATCGAGGAATCTCGAAGGGAGGGACAAAATGGAAGTCCTGGAACAGGAAGCGCGGCTTCCGCGGCTGGGTGAACCGGCACCCGGCTTTGAGGCGGTAACGACCCGGGGGAAGATAAAGCTTGAGGACTACAGGGGGAGATGGCTCATCCTCTTCTCACACCCGGCGGATTTCACGCCGGTGTGTACCACCGAGTTCATCGCTTTTGCTGAGATCCACGACGAACTGCACAAGCGCGGAGTGGAGCTGTTGGGCCTCAGTGTCGATAGCGTGAGCTCGCACATTGCCTGGGTGCGCAACATCGAGGAAAAAATGGGGGTCAAAATACCTTTTCCCATAATCGCTGACCTGAACAAGGAGGTCGCCAGGCGCTACGGCATGATCCACGAGAGCCAGAGCAAGATTGCTGCCATCAGGTGTGTCTTCGTGATTGATCCCAACCAGGTGGTGCGGGCCATGATATATTACCCGCTGACCACCGGCAGGAACATGGCGGAGATCCTGAGGCTGATGGACGCGCTGCAAACAGCCGACACACAGGGGATAGCTACTCCGGCGAATTGGAGACCTGGTGACAACGTGCTTCTGCCTCCGCCGAATACGCAGGACATGGCCGACGAGCGGTTGAGTCAGGGATACGATTGCAGGGACTGGTACTTCTGCATGAGGCCGCTTTAGGCATCGGCTACCTTGGGAACGACATAGCCTGCTCCAGCTCACGGGTGGGCGACGGACCGGTCCCCGTGTCTGATCCGAAGTGGGTTTTCCTGGGATCGCCACCTGGGCACTGCAAGGAGGTAGTTCTTGATGGGCAAAGTGATGCTTGCCGAAGGCGTCTACTGGGTAGGGGCCATAGACTGGGACGTCAGGGATTTCCACGGCTACTCCACCCATCGGGGCACTACGTACAACGCGTATCTGATCATCGACGATAAGGTAGCCCTCATTGATACGGTCAGGGCGCCTTTCTACGATGAGATGGCGTCGAGGATCGGCGAGTTTGTCGCCCTGGGCGATGTCGACTACGTGGTGTCAAACCACGTGGAGTTGGACCATTCCGGTTCTCTGCCAATGGTCATGGAACAGGCAAAGAAGGCGAGACTGGTCACTCTGGAGAGGTTCGGTGAGACGGGTCTGAAGAAGACCTTCCACTCAGACTGGCCTCTGGTGCCGGTGAAGGAGGGCAGCCAGGTCGAGCTGGGCAGGAGGAAGCTCGCCTTCATCCCTACGCCCATGCTCCACTGGCCCGACTCCATGTGTACCTACCTGGTGGAGGACAACATTCTGTTTTCGATGGACGCCTTCGGTCAGCATCTGTCCACCTCGGCGAGATTCGATGACGAGGTAGGCCTGGACGTGGTCATGCCTCAGGCGGCCAAGTACTACGCCAACATCCTCATGCCTTTCGGCGATCTGGTCGTCAGGACCCTGGAGAAACTCGGAGGGCTCGGAATCGGCATGATCGCACCCAGTCACGGTGTGGTCTGGCGTTCCCATCGTGGGACAATAGTCGATGCTTATGCCGCCTGGGGCAGGGGCCAGGCCGGCAATAAGGTTATCATCGTTTATGACACCATGTGGGGAAGCACCGACAAGATGGCAAAGGCCATAGCAGCCGGCGTCGCCGATCAGGACGTTGAGGTGAACGTGTTCAACCTGTCCCGGTCGGACCGGAGCGACGTCATCAAGGAGGTCCTGGACGCCGGCGCCCTTCTGGTTGGCTCCCCAACGCTGAACAACGGGATGTTTCCCACCGTAGCCGGTTTCCTGTCATATCTCAAAGGGCTGAAGCCGAAGGGAAAGCTGGGGGCTGCCTTCGGTTCCTACGGCTGGGCCGGCGGCGCGGTCAAGGCCATAGAGGAGGAGATGGTTCAGGCTGGAATCGAGGTGCTTGACTCCCATATGGCCCTCAAGTTCGTGCCGGATGCGGGCGAGTTGAAGAAGTGCATTGATTTTGGCCGTGAAATCGGCCAAAGGGTCAAAGCGTCCTAGGCCAGCCTGCTGCGCTCATCACGCGGGCGGGGCAGCCGGCCGAAGTCCTCCCGTGGCTGGCCACAGCGCGTGGACCCCCTACGCCCGGCACTCTGCACTTAAGCTACAGGCTGCCTCTATTATGCACGGTTCTTGGCAGCTTGCTCCATATCTACCGCACCGCTGATGATCGGCGACCCCGGATGCCCCGCCGAACGTGTCAGCACATCCGCAGGCCTGCTCGGTGCTCCTCAGTCGAGGGTTTTCCGCAGCCAACCCCCCGATTTGACATTCGTTTCTCTGCATTCATACCATGTAAGGTGACGGCGTTTCGGACGCGACCTTTGCAGGCTAGAGTGCCGGTGGTCGCAGTCCGACATCCGTGGCGGTGCTGGTGGTCTTCGGTCCGTGCCGTCGGACCTGTTTCGTAACCTGCCAACGACGGGCAACTAGTCCGGGAGAAGGAGGTCAATAGTGGCATCGCTGGAGAGGTTGTTCAGCCCCATCAAGATCGGTTCCATGGAGGTAAGAAACCGCATTGTGATGTCTCCGATGACGACAATGTGGGCGGGTGAGGACGATACGGTCACCCAGAGGCTCATAGACTATCATGAAGCCAGGGCCAGGGGTGGGGTGGGGATGATTACCTACGAAGTCTGCACGGTGGACCGCGTGCACCCGTACCAGCCGCGCAGCTCGGGCCTGTGGGACGACAAGCTCATCCCCAGCCACCGGAAACTGGTCGAAGCGGTGCATGCCCATGGAGCCAGGATAGTGCCTCAGATCTCTCACCCCGGGCCCGAGTCGCTTGGCCCGTTCTTCCACAAGACACAGGCTGTTGGCCCCTCTGAGGTCTTCTGTGTCATGACCGGCCAGACGTCCCGCGAGCTGTCCGTGGAGGAGATCGAGCAGATCATCGAGCAGTTCGGCGACGCTGCCAGGCGGGCCAGGGAGGCCGGCTACGACGGAATGGAGTTGCATGCCGCTCACAGCTACATGCTGGTGGGCTCCTTCCTCTCGGCTCTGCGCAACAAGCGCACGGACGCCTATGGTGGCTCGGTTGAGGGGCTCCTGAAGTTCCCCCTGGAGGTCATCAAGAACATCCGGGCCAAGGCGGGTCGCGATTTCCCGCTGATCATGCGAATCTCCGGTGAGGAAAGGGTGCCCGAAGGGCGCGACATCGAGGGGACCAAGCAGATTGTACGCATACTGGCTGAGGCAGGGGTGGATGCCTTCCATGTCTCGGGCGGCGTCATCGACCGGCTGACAAGACAGGTGATTCCTTCGGCGGGCACACCCCTCGGCTTGAATGTGCCCGCCGCTGCGGAGATAAAGAAGGTCGTCGATGTGCCGGTGATGGTGGTGGGCAGAATCAACGATCCGGGATTCGCAGAGGACATACTGCAGCGCAACCAGGCTGACATGATAGTTATGGGGCGGGGGCTCCTGGCCGACCCCGAGCTGCCCAACAAGGCCAGAGAAGGAAGGTTTGAGGATATCAGGCGGTGTACCTATTGTGACAACTGCTTCGATTCGATGATGGAGGGTGACTTCTCTCACCTCACCTGCGCAGTCAATGCCGCTTTGGGCAGGGAGCGGGAGATCGGGATTGAGCCGGCCGAGAAGCCCAGGAGGGTAATGGTGGTGGGTGCCGGGCCTGCCGGAATGGAGGCAGCCAGGGTGGCTGCGCTGAGGGGTCACCGGGTGTCACTCTATGACAAAGGACGCCGGCTGGGCGGATCATTGATCTTTGCCGTCACGGTCCACAAAGACAACGAGCTGTTCCTCGACTACCTGCAGAAGCAGGTGAGGAAGCTGCCCATACAGCTCAACATGGGGCAGGAGGTCACGCCGGCGGTGATCGAGGAAGCCAGCCCCGACGTAGTGATCCTTGCCCCGGGGCCCAACCTGGTGGCCCCTGAGATTCGCGGGTCAGAGCGGGGCAACGTGTTCAGTGGCCCCGACCTGAAAGAGATTATGGGTGGCCGCCTCGACGGAAACGGGGCCAGGAAGCTGCCCGCGTGGCAAAGAGCGGCCCTGCACATCGCTGGCCCGTTGCTGCAGCGCTTCATAACGCCGTCGGCTATACGGCGGCTCACCAGGCTGTGGATGCCGCTGGGGAAACGCGTGGTGGTCATAGGGGGCGACCTGGCCGGATGCGAGCTTGCCGAGTTTCTGGCGGCCAGAGGCAGAAAGGTCACCGTCCTGGAGGGTGGGGACCAGATCGCGCCAGAGGTGGGGCTCAAGCGGAAGGCAGCGCTCACCGACAACCTTGATGCCGGGAAGGTCGCCGTAGTCACAGGGGTGAAATACGAGGAGATAACGCCCACGGGAGTCACCATAGTCAACAAGGATGGGGAGCGGCAGGTTGTGGAAGCGGATACGGTTGTTATTGCCGGTGAGGTTGAACCCAACATGGACCTTTTCCGGGCGATGGAGGGCAAAGTCCCCGAGATCTACGTTGCCGGTGACTGCCAGAAGCTGGGCCTGATCAGGGGAGCCGTCTACGACGGCGCCAGTATCGCCTGCAGGATATAGGCCGGCGCGTCTACATGAGCTTGCTTTGATGAAGGACTGGTCTGCCGGGAAGGCCACAGACTGAGCACAAGGAAGGAGAAGCAGTGGTGAAGCCGCTGGAGAAGTTGTTCAGCCCCATTAAGATAGGCAGCATGGAACTGAAGAACAGGATCGCCATGGCCCCGATGGCCACCAACTATGCCAATAGCGATGGGACTATCTCCGAGAGGTTGTCGGCCTATTTCGAGGCCCGGGCCAGGGGTGGGGTGGGGCTGATTATCCTGGAAGTCACTTCAGTCGATGGAGATTTTCCTTATGTACCTAACACCATTGGCCTGTGGGACGACAGGCTCATCCCCAGCATGCGCAGGTTCACCGATCTGATGCACTCCTGTGGCACCAGGGTGTTCCCGCAGGTCTCACACCCGGGGCCTGAGTCGCTCTCTTTCTTCAAAGGAATTCAACCGGTGGGGCCCTCCGCTGTCATGTGTCACAGCAACAAGAAGATGTGCCGTGAGCTGAGCGTGGAGGAAATCGAGCGTATAGTCGAGCAGTATGGTGAAGCGGCCAGGA
>CAZTYW010000026.1:2079-26647 GCA_964617695.1 uncultured Dehalococcoidia bacterium | reverse complement strand
CGGGGAGAATCGAAGGTGCGCGGTCGGAGTGGGCCCACACCCGGGGTGTCTCTGCCAAGCAGTCTGCTCAAGACCGGACGCTGGCCAAGGGTTAATGGCTTGTCGCGTTTGTCGCGATTATGTTAAGCTTAATAGTGGTTGCAGAAGGAGCTGGAATGCCGGTCAGAGAGTCCCGTCTCGGAGTTGTTGTAGAAGGCCTGGTAGGGGCTGTGTTGATCGCCCTTGCCGTTCTGACCCCCTTCTTGAGGCGACGGCGCACCAGATGGGGGGCTACCGACGAGGAGGTCAAACGCAGACTGCCCGGCGACGATGTAGTAACCAGTCCCAGGTGGAGGTGGACGCACGCAGTGACCATTGAAGCGCCGCCCGCCGAGGTATGGCCCTGGCTGGCGCAGATTGGCCAGGGCAAGGCCGGCTTCTACAGCTACGAGCTGCTGGAGAACCTGATCGGCTGTCACATCCATAACGCGGACTGCATCGTCCCGGAACTGCAGCGCCTGGAAGTTGGAGACGTCGTACGTCTGTATCCCGATATGGGCTTGCCTGTGGCTGCCGTTGAGCCGGGTCATGCCCTGGTTCTTGGCACCAGGGTCGACACGCGGACCGCGAGGCCAGAGTCCGCCGATGACATGCCGGACGGTTACCTCAACCTGAGTTGGGCCTGGCTCCTGGAGGAGCACAACGGGGGCACCCGGCTGCTCACCCGGTGGCAGGCTGACTACAGCGCAAGTCTGGCAAACAGGCTGGGTTTCGGCCCGTTGCTGCTGGAGCCGATCAGCTTCGTGATGGACCGCAAGATGCTGCTGGGCATCAAGCGGAGGGCGGAAGCAGCGGCAGAGCGCAGTCTGTCCGGGGGGAGTCGTTGCGCAGATTCGACCGCACGGTAGCTACCAGCACGCCTTTCCGTGCCAGCCGCAGCAAACCGGGCCATGCTTGCTTTCTGCCCGTCCCCGCCGTGGGCATCCTGGGCCGGCGCTAACCCTGGCCCGGGCGGCCCGCCTCTCTGAAGAATCGGTCCCCGTTTGGCGGTGCGTTGTCAAGATTTCGGTGCTATGTCCCTGGCCGGCGTGGCTGACGGTCATCTCAAAGGCGTTTCGCCCGGTTCAAGGGAGAGGATCACAAAGTACCTGAAGAACCAGGGTACCTTCTTCCAGGGGGCCCTGTAGCAGGCCTGGCCGAGAAACACACCTTCTTCGATCTTGCGGATGTCGTCGAACCCACCGGCTATGAGCGAAGGCGCAGGATACTCCAATCGAAGACACAGCTCCTGGTCGCTGAAAGCCTTGTCTATGCTGGTGCGGAACCGGAACCGACGGGGCAGAATGCGGTTCTGGAACAGGTTGACCCCTTTGCCTTTCCTATCTTCGTCGAAGGGGAGGGTGAACGCCTTTCCCACCCACCGCGACATGGGGTTGTCAAAGGTAAGCGCCACCAGCACTTTGCTCCCCCGCGGCGCTTCAGGGTTCCAGGCCAGCAGCCTCCCGGCCACCAGGCCACCGATCTCCTCGAAGATGGGCACTCCACCTTCCTTGAACAGCCCGTAAAGGTCATCAGAAGACAGCTTTTCGAGTTCGGCGCTGCGTGTCTGAGCGTATTCGTTGGCGTGACGCTTCACAGAAGAAACTGACATTTGGCCCCCCTTCCTGAGCCGGCCGATTTGAAGCCGGTCTCCCAGGAGATGCTATCGGGGCCAATTATAGACGGTCGGCCAGCCAGGTACAAACTCGACATTCGGCTGTGCCTGTTTGGTTGATGGCGCGTTTGTCGCCTCCTCCATTTCCGCCTGGTCCAGGTTGAGGCACTGCAGGCTCCTGCAATGCGTCGGAACAGGACAAGTCGAGGTCTGCTGGTGACGGTGGGATTCTGAGAGGCCCCGCTGCACCCTCATACAGTGGCTATCGCCTTTTGTCAACGTGCAGAATTGGCGCACATGTTGTGAAACCGCGTGTGCTCTGCACCCTGTCGCCATCGTGATTTCAGCAGCTTTTCCCCAGACTACGTGTCCATCCTATCAACCTTTTCGCCAACCACCTGCGAACGGCGGCAGGCGGCGATTCGGGAGCATTACGAAGGTGGGGGCAGGACCGTCTGACGGATTCTTTGGGCAAAAGGAAAGGAGGCCCTGAATCATGGCAACCGCAAGGAACGGGAGGCGGCCTGAGTTGGAGAAGGGGAACATACAACCGGAAAAGCTGGTACAGCACTTTTCTGCAAAATCGGGGTGGTTGTTTCACGGCATCTGGGGTGTTATTGATCCGGCCTGCAGGTATTATGGGCTTGGCAGCATGGAGCACGTCTGTAAACATGAAGGTCAGTTGAAACACAGGCCAGGCGCCGCCACGCCAGCACAGGTGTGGAGCCGACCAAGAATGGCGGCGCGGAGGCAGGAATGGCTGGTTACAGTTCGGGTGAACGTCTTTATGGAAGCGGGGCGCAAGATCGGGAAGCCGAGCCGCCGCGGATCGTCGAACACCGGTCACACAGGCGAATGCTGCCGAGAGCAAGCACGTCTGCAGCCACCACAAAGGAGACGAGAGACATCAGCCAGCGTCTCTACGGAAGTAGCGCATTCGCACAGATCGAGGTCTTTGCCAGGCCGGAGGTCAGCACAATCAGGGTTCTGGTGGCAGAAGACCATCCCGTGGTCAGGGACGCCCTGATTGCTCTACTGGCTCTGCAGCAGGATATCGAGGTCGTGGGAACTGCGGCAAATGGACAGGAGGCCGTGGAGAAGGTGCCTCTGCTCTCTCCTGACGTGGTCTTGATGGACATGAGGATGCCGGTGATGGGCGGGCTTGAGGCAACGAAGCGAATAACCGAGGCCGGATGGGCCAAGGTCTTGATGTTGAGCCAGTACGACGAGGACGACAACGTCTTTGCCAGTAGCCAGGCGGGTGCATTGGGCTTTGTCCCCAAGAGGAACTCCAGCTTACATCTCTTAGACGGCATCAGGTGCGTCAGTGAGGGAAAGCGCTACCTCCCCCCAAACCTCCTCCGGGCAAGTCGGCCTGAAAAAGAGAGCGCAGCCAGACAGTATTAGTCCACGCTTATGAGTCCCTTGCGGATGGCGTACTTGATAAGTTCCGTCCGATTGTGGACGTCGAGCTTCTCCATTATCCTCGCCCTGTGGCCCAGGACTGTCTTCAGACCGAGAACAAGCAGGTCGGCGATATCCCTGTTCGAGTGACCTTCGGCAACCAACTTCAGTACCTCCCTCTCCCTCTCCGTCAAGCGGTCAAAGGGATCGGTTTCGCCGGCTGTCCGCAACAGATAATCGTCTATCAGTACCCTGGCTACAGATGGGTGCAGGAATGACTCGCCCCGGTGCACTGCGTCTATCGCCGAAACCAGCTCCGCAGCCACTGCCCGCTTGGAAACGCAGCCGGCTGCTCCGACCTTGACGCTGGACAAAACGTACTCCTTGTCATCGTGCCTGGTCAGCACAAGAATCCTGGTTCCCGGCCGCTCCCTGCGGATGCGGCGGCTGGCCTCCAGGCCATCCATCAAGGGCATGCTTATATCCATGATCACTACATCGGGTGCCAGCTCGCGCGCCTTCTCCACTGCCTGCCTACCATCGGCGGCCTCTCCTACTATCTCTATGTTCTCATGCAACGCCAGCAGAGCACGAATCCCGTCGCGCATGATGGCATGATCATCTGCTACCAGCACTCTAATCTTGGCCATCTGCCGCCTCCACGTCATCACATGGAATCTCCGCAGCGACGCATGTGCCAGCCCCTCGCCGCGACCAGATGGTCAACTGTCCGCCCAGTGATTCGGCCCGCTCCTTCATGCCGAGCAGACCCAGCGCGCGGCCTCTCACTCTCGACGTCATGACCTTGTCAACATCAAACCCTGTCCCGTCATCCTCAATCCGTGCAGCCACTGACTTCTCTTTGAACTCAAGGGTGATGCGGAAGCTGTCAGCAGAGGCGTGCCTGATGACATTGGTGGTGGCCTCCTGGATGATTCTGAACAGGGCTGTCTCTATCTCGGCTGCCAGCCTTCTCTCCGTTCCAACAGCCTCCAGATGCACCGTGAGGCCGGCGCGTCTTACCTGGTTTTCGACATGCGAGTTCACGGCTGCGAGCAGCCCAAGATCATCCAGCAAGCGGGGACGTAGTTCGCACATCACCCTGTGTATCCCATCATACGCATTCGTGGCCATAGACTGTATTCTCCCGAGCTGCGCCTCAAGTTCGCTGGTTTCAATGGGCAATGCGTTCAGCAGCGCCTGCACGCCTACTCCCAGTCCCGTGAGCGCCTGGCTCGTCTCATCATGTAGCTCGCGGGCAATCCTTTTGCGCTCCTCTTCCTGAGCCGAGATAATCTGCCGCAGCAACTCGCCACGTAGCTCATCCCTCCAAAGCATCTCGTTGTACAACCTGGCATTTTCAATCACGACAGCGATGAGGTTGGCCACGCTGCTCAGCACTTGAACGTCCTCAGGCCTGAACCGGCGCGGGGAATGACTGGCAATATTCATTACGCCCAGGAGCTTTCGCTTTGACTGAAGCGGCACACTGGCGAAGGCCCTGAGACCTTCTTCGACAACCACCGATCGGGTCAGCCTGGGGTCATTGGCGATATCGTCCACGTAGATTGGACACCCCGACTGTGCCACCTTTCCGGCAATACCCTCCCCCATTCTCAGGCCTGCCACTCCCGTGACAAATGCCTGCGATAACCCCCGGGAGACGCGGTAGGAAAGCGTCTGCGAGTCCTGGTCCAGCAGCAGAACCCCACCTACGTTAGCTTTCATCAATTCAAGGACCTTGTCCAGAGCAAGGTTGAGGATCGTATCCAGATCGAGGGACTCGCTCACAAGGCCGGCAATGGTACTCAAGGTCAGAAGGTTCTGGCTCGTTCCCAGGCTTTGTGCCTCCAGCCTTCTTGTTCCAGTAGCATCGCGGGCGAGCTCGATCATGGCAACGATCTTGCCCCGGCGGTCTTTCAGCGGCGAGGCAACGATGTCAACGTATCTTTCTTCGGTACTACCGTCGCTGTCGTGGTAGTGCAGGTGGCACACCTTGACGGACTGACCACCAAGAAAGACGATCGGGGCCGGACATTCGCAGTTGGGAAGGCAACACGGCTCTCGCGAGCCGTGGGTCACCTCGTGGCAGAGCCTCCCCACGACCGCTGACCGCCTGTCCCCGTACCTCTCAAGGGCAGCCGCATTGACTCCAGCTATACGAAACTCACGATCAATGACGACCAGTTCATCTTCCAGGCTATCGATGATTGCCTGCGAAGTGATCGCCGATTTCTGGACACTAAGCCGACGAGGGTTACGCTGCATTTTGCTCCTTGGAAACGTTGACAGGAGGCCCCCCAATCATCCACCAGGTGCGGGCCGGGATTCCGCTTCCTTGCCTTTGCCCCTGTATTATAGCACCTCGGTGCGAATGGCTGAGCACCTGTTTTTCCCAAAATGGGGCCATTCTCGCCGCGAAATGGGGCATTGTGGTGCTGTGAAGCGGCTGGAAAACCGTTGCCGGCCTTGGGGGCAACCTGGAATAATAGCTGCAGGATCGACGGGAAATTTACCCGGAGTAGAGGACTGCTGGGTATGTGGACAGAAGGGAGGATCATGGTGGAATGGTATGTCGTGTTGGCTTTTGTTCTGGGAGTGCCTCTACTTGCGGTCCCGGTAGGGTACATTTGGTATCTGAATGGGGCAGGTTTCTACCGTGCTTTCAGGCCGGCAGAAGTGGCCGAGAAGGGACCGGCAGCTGAAGAGGCGGGGATCAGGGTATTAGTTGTAGATGATCATGCCATGGTCAGGGAGGGGTTGCGTGCCTTGCTGGGACCACAGAAGGACATACGTATTGTCGGCGAGGCCGTGAATGGGCAGGAGGCGGTTGAGATGGTGTCGCAGCTATCTCCTGACGTAGTGCTGATGGACATAAGAATGCCTGTGATGAACGGAGTGGAGGCAGCGAAACGCATCACAGAGGGCGGGCAGACCAGGGTATTGATGCTGACCCAATATGACGAGGATGATAACGTCTTTGCCAGTCGAGCGGTTGGTGCACTGGGCTTTGTCCCCAAGAGAAGCGCCGGCCCGGAACTCCTTCAGGGCATCAGAGCGGTCCACCAAGGAAAGCGCTACATGCCGTGCATCGCCTCATATGCGGCATAGATGCAGAGACCACCCCCCTCACCCGAAGACGTGTCGTACGGTTGCGCGCTCCGGCTTCGACGAATCGGCAATTGGCACCGCAAAATAGGGCAATTATTCTGCAGAAACTAGTGCGTTTTGCCCTCGCCGCGGGCGCCACATTCGCCCTAGAATTGGCGACGAAACAGGGGTGGGACGCCTGTCCCGCTAGCCAGACGCACGGCAGACTGTAGCATGGGTGGGGAACAAGTTCACGTACGCCGCGGATTCTCGAAACTCAGCGACGACATCAGAAGTGTCAGCGGGCTGGACGTGAACCTTTGCTTTGAATGCGCCAAGTGCACCAGCGGTTGCCCTGTTGCCTACGCCATGGACTACACTCCTACCCAGCTTGTTCACGCGATTCAGCTGGGGCTGAGCGACCTGGTGCTCAACAGCAAGACTATCTGGCTGTGTGCCTCATGCCAGACGTGCTCCACCCGGTGTCCACAGGATGTAGACCTTGCAGGGGTGATGGACGCAGTCAGGATCATTGCCCGGCGCAAGAAGATGAAAGCCAAAGTACCTGAGATCCCTGCTTTCTACAACAGCACTCTCAGAACCATTAACCTATTTGGCCGCACATATGAATTGGGTCTGATCGCCATGCTGAAGCTGTCGACTCGCAGTTTCAGCAAGGATGTAGGCCTCGGGATCAGAATGCTGGCAAAAAGAAAGCTGAGCCTGCTGCCTGACCTTGGCGGCGCTCGGGCGGCCAGGAGGGTCTTTTCGCAGGTGAAGGCCAGGGAAACGGAATGAAGTATGCCTACTATCCGGGATGTACGCTTCCTTCCACTGCAAAGGAATATGACCGTTCCCTGCGTGCCGTGTGCGGTAGGCTGGATATTGAACTGGTGGAGATCAAGCACTGGTTCTGCTGTGGCTCAAGCCCGGCTCATAGTGTTTCCAGGCTGCTGGCCTCGGCTCTGCCCATCGGCAACCTGGCGCTGATGCAGAGAATGGGCCTGCGAGAAGCCGTAGTCCCCTGCCTCAGTTGTTTCTGGCGGTTCAAATCAGCTCTGTACGGCTTGCAGAATGAACCCGGACTAAGGGAGAAGATTGAGCAGATCGTGGATGGTAGCTGGAGCGATGACGTGCGGGTCTATCATCCGGTCCAGCTCTTCTCTGAGGAGCCCGAGTTGGGTAGAATCTCCGGCCTTGTCAAAGAGAACTTGGCTGGTTTGAAGGTGGTCTGCTACTACGGTTGTCTGCTAACGCGGCCGCCGAAGATTACCCAGTTCGACTCCTGCGAATATCCGCAGAGTATGGACAGGTTGATAGGGGCGCTGGGCATCGCCTGCCTGGATTGGTCTTACAAGACCGATTGCTGCGGTGGTTCTCTGGCGCTGACCAGGACTGACATCGTATTGAGGCTGTGCCGCGACATTCTACAGGAGGCCAGCTCCGTGGGAGCGGATGCCATTGTTGTTGCCTGCCCTTTGTGTCACATGAACCTGGATACGCGCCAGCGAGAAATCGAGAAAACCTATGGCAGGAAATACGATTTGCCCATCCTCTACTTTACGCAGTTGATGGGGCTCGCCTTTGGCCTCCCGTCAAAGGAGCTACTGCTGGGCAGACACTTCGTCGACCCGCGAAGGAAACTGCAGGAGGTACACCAGGGTGCTTGATCAGAAAGTCGGCGCAGCTCTCGTGGTAGGTGCAGGCATCGCCGGAATGCAGGCGTCTCTTGATCTGGCCGAATCAGGTCTCAAGGTCTATCTGGTGGACAAGAACCCTGCTATTGGAGGTGCCATGGCCCAGCTTGACAAGACCTTCCCGACCAACGACTGTGCCATGTGCACCCTGGCGCCGAGAATGGTCGATTGCGGAAGGCATATAAATATCGACAAGCTGACATATTCGCAAGTCGTTGGCTTCGAGGGAATGCCCGGAAGGTTCCACGTTCAGGTGAAAAAGAAGGCGCGTTCTGTTGACCCCGACAGGTGCACCGGCTGTGAAGAATGTGCCCAGAATTGTCTTGTCCGCTACAGGGTCTACCCTCCACCCGACGAGGTTGCCGAGCCGGAGCTAGCTCTGGAAGACCGGTCCAAAGTGGAAGACATCATTAACCGGCACAGGAGCAAAATGGGCCCGCTCATCGGCGTGCTGCAGGACATCAACGAGGAGTTCAACTATCTGCCGCCGCCAACGCTGCATCTTGTGTCCCGAGAGTTGAGCATCCCCCTGGCACACATCCTGAAGGTCGCCACTTTCTACTCCCTCTTCAGCCTGAAACCCAGGGGTAGGCACATCATCAGCGTGTGTCAGGGAACTACCTGCTTTGTGCGTGGAGTTGACAGGGTGCTGGCGGAACTGGAGGAGGCTTTGGGCATCAAGCCCGGTGAAGTGACAGAAGACAGGATGTTCAGTCTGGAGACCCTGAGGTGCATCGGTTGTTGCGCTCTTGCTCCGTGTATACGGGTTGATCAGCGGGTGCATACCAAGATTCGGCCCGGCCGTGTCAAGGACATCCTGGTGAGACACCGAAATGGCGCTTCGTAATCTGGAAGACCTCATGCGTCTGAGCGAGGAGGGGGTGCGCTCTCTGTTTCCGTCCCGCACGAAGATCGTTGTGGGGATGGCAACATGCGGCCGGGCGTCCGGTGCGGAAGAAGTGCTCGAGGCGATTCAGCAGGCGGCCAGTCGGCTCAACCAGGACGCGCTGGTCACCAGCAGCGGCTGTCTGGGTCTGTGCCAGAAAGAACCTCTGGTTGACGTACTTAGACCAGGCTGGCCGAGAGTCGTTTACGGTGAAATGGATGTGGCAAAGGCGAGGGAAGTTGTTGCCGCTCTGTCTGAGGGCCGGGTCGTCACGGACTGGGCTCTGTGCAAGATCATGGAAGAACCCAACATCGTTGAGGGCTCGGTCAGAAGGTACGCTGTCAACGGGCTGCCTGAAGCTATGGACAGAATTCCCAATTATGAAGACTTACCCTTCTTTGGCAAGCAGGAGAAGAGGATTCTGCGCAATTGCGGGCTCATCAATCCGGACAAGATTGAGGAGTATGTTGCCCAGGGCGGCTACCGTGCCCTTGTCATGGCGCTCACGACGCTCAAGCCCGATGAAGTGATCGATCGGGTTGTGGCGTCCGGGCTGAGGGGCAGGGGAGGTGCCGGCTTCCCTACGGGAAGAAAGTGGGGCTTTTGTCGTCAGGCCGAAGGTGACCCCAAGTATGTTATCTGCAACGCAGATGAAGGGGACCCCGGCGCCTATATGGACCGGAGCATTCTGGAAGGAAACCCTCACAGCGTTATCGAGGGAATGGTCATCGGAGCCTACGCTATTGGCGCCAGGTATGGCTACATCTATGTGCGAGCGGAGTACCCGCTGGCTATCGACAAGCTGAGGGTCGCCCTAGAGCAGGCGAAGCATCACGGGTTGCTGGGGGCCGACATACTCGGCACTGGTTTTGACTTCTCTGTCGATATCGAGTGTGGCTCCGGGGCCTTTGTTTGCGGGGAGGAGACGGCCTTGATCGCCTCTATCGAAGGTCTGACAGGCGAACCTCGCCAGCGCCCCCCTTTCCCGGCGCAAAGCGGGCTCTGGGGCAGACCAACGAACATAAACAATGTGAAGACCTGGGCAAATATCCCGCTCGTCATCGCCCGCGGCCCAGAGTGGTTCTCACAGGTCGGCACTGAGAAGAGCAAAGGGACCATTGTCTTCTCTCTGGTGGGGAAGGTGATGAACACTGGTCTGGTTGAGGTGCCCTTGGGCACAGAATTGAACTCGCTAGTTTTGGACATCGGCGGCGGAATTCCAGAAGGTGGGAAGTTCAAGGCAGTGCAGACAGGCGGCCCCTCCGGCGGGTGTATTCCAGCGCCGCTGGCTCACCTGTCAGCCGACTACGAGACCCTCACCGAAGCAGGCTCCATCATGGGCTCCGGTGGCATGGTGGTGATGGACGAGACCACCTGCATGGTTGACCTGGCGAAGTACTTCCTCACCTTCACCAGGGACGAGTCGTGCGGCAAATGTACGCCCTGCCGCGAAGGAATCAGGAGAATGTTGGACGTCCTCACCGACATCACTGAGGGGCGGGGGCAGCAGGGTGACGTCGAATTGCTGGAAGAAATGGGAACAACCGTTATCGACTCGTCGCTCTGCGCCCTGGGAGGAACCGCTCCCAACCCTGTACTCACCACCATCCGCTACTTCAGGGACGAATACGATGAGCATATCAAGTACAAGCGCTGCCCGGCCATGGTGTGTCAGAAGATCATCTTTACCCCCTGCAAGTACAACTGCCCGGTGAAGACCGATGTGCCGGCATTCGTTGCCCATATCGCCCGAAGGGAATATCGGGAAGCCTTTGACGTCATCCGAACGCCTAATCCCCTGCCCATCTGTTGTGGCTACATTTGTCACCACCCCTGTGAGGAGCGCTGCCGATCCCTGGAGACAGGCGGCGAGTCCGTTTCCATTAAGGCATTGAAACGGTTTGCCGGCGACTACGTTTTTCGGAACGGCTACAAACCCATGCCCAAGCCTGACGTACCGACTCTGGAGAAGGTGGCCATCGTTGGCTCGGGCCCGGCGGGCCTGGCCGCAGCCTTCGACCTGGCCCGTCTCGGCTACCGGCCCACCATCTTCGAGGCCAGTTCGGCAGTGGGTGGGAACCTGGCAATGGTTATTCCAGAGTTCCGCCTGCCACGGCGTATCCTGGACCTCGAGATCGAGAACATCAAGCAAGCCGGGGTGAACATACTCACCAACACGCCCGTGGGCCAGAATCTTACTTTTGAGCATCTCTTTGCGCAGGGCTACAAGGCTATTCTTGTGGCGGTGGGAGCTCATCGTAGCCTGCGTTTGGACTTGCCCGGGGAGAATACTCCGGGCGTAGTGTATGCGCTGGATTTCCTTCAGGCTGCGAGGGCCGGCAAGAGAGTGCCGCTCGGCGAGAAGGTGGCCGTCGTTGGCGGAGGCAACGCTGCCGTCGACGCCGCTCGAACGGCCCTCCGGGCTGGTGCCAGGGAGGTCTGTGTTCTCTACCGCAGGAGCCAGGCGGAGATGCCGGCCATGAGACGGGAGATCGACGCCATGGTTGAGGAGGGAGTGAAGATCGTGGAGTTGGCGGCTCCGGTTCGAACGATGTCTGGAAACGGCGGATTGACGGGTGTCGAGTGCCTGGCCATGGAGTTGGGAGAATATGATGATACCGGCCGTCCGCGCCCCATCCCCATCCCCGGCTCGGAATTCTCAGTGCCGGTGGACAACCTGATTCTGGCCGTGGGTGAGGAACCTGACCCCACTTGTTTGCCGCCGGAGCACGGGTTGGAGGTCTCCCGGCGCAAAACGATTGTGACCGATCCGGAGACCCTGGCCACGGGCCAGCCCGGCATCTTTGCCGCCGGCGATGCAGTCACCGGGCCCTCCACCATCGCCGATTCCATCGCCAGCGGCAAGCTGGCGGCCACAAGCATCCACAAGTTTCTTCGCGGCGAACCGCTGGTGCGGGAGTACTCCACCACCCCGCCATCGCCACATGTGGAGCCCGTGGACCGGACAGAGGAAGACATGGAGATGCGGCGCTACGCCATGCCCTGCGCCCCTGCTGCCGAGCGGGTGCGGAACTTCGACATCGTCGAATTGGGCCTGAGCGAGGAGACGGCTCTCAAGGAGGCCAGGCGCTGCCTCCGTTGCGACATGCGATAAAGACGTCTATCGGGAAGAGATACGACAACAGTTGAAGGGGGTTCACCTCTCTTCTAGCGTTGGGTGTCCAGTGAGCAGACCGGGGGCATGATGGCAGTTTCACTTACCATAGACAACCAGAGGGTGGAGACGGAAAGCGGCAACACCATCCTGGATGCGGCCAGGGCCGCCGGCATCCGCATTCCCACCCTATGCCACCACGCAGCTCTAGCTCCTCATGGGGCCTGCCGTCTGTGCGTGGTGGAAATCACCGGGAGGCCGAGGCTGGCTGCCTCCTGTGCCTACCCTGTTGAAGAAGGGATAGAGGTGCAGACGGCTTCCCCTCGAGTCCTGAAGGCACGCCGGTTCACGATGGGACTTCTTCTGCTGCGCTGCCCGGACGTGCCCAAGCTGAAGGAACTTGCCGACCAGATCGGGGTGGATGAGGCGATACTCGGGCGGTTCAAGGCGGATGACGAAGACTGCGTCCTCTGCGGGCTTTGCGCCAGGGTGTGTCGGGAGCGGATGGGAGTGGGGGCGATCGACTTCGTCAACCGTGGATATCGGCGGAAAGTCAGCCCGCCCTTTGACGAGTTATCGCCAATATGCGTCACCTGCGGCGCATGCGAAGTCGTGTGTCCTACAGGGGCAATCAATCTGTCCGAGATCACCAGGAACACACCGAGGCCAATATTGTCCGAGTACAACGCTGGACTTGCCAGACGCGGATCGATTTACATTCCCTTCGCCCAGTCTATACCCAAGGTACCTGTCATCGATCGTGACACCTGTATGCATTTTCTGAGAGACGTCTGTAAAAGCTGCGAGAACTTCTGCGGACCCGGGGCTATCGATTACGAGCAGGAAGACGAGGTGGTGGACATCGAAGCCGGCGCGGTGATACTGGCCTCGGGTGGTGAGATAGTGGACCCCGAGCTGAAGGAAGAGCTCGGCTATGGCAGGTACCCCAACGTGGTCTCCAGCCTCCAATTCGAGCGGTTGCTCTCTGCCAGCGGCCCACACATGGGCACTGTTCTCCGTCCCTCCGATCTCATGCCTCCGAAGAAGATAGCCTTCGTACAATGCGTAGGTTCCAGGGAAGTAGAACACAACTACTGTTCCTCGGTCTGCTGCATGTACGCCACCAAGGAAGCTGTCATCGTAAAAGAGCACGCGCCCGACACGGACTGTACTATCTTCTACATTGACCTGCGGGCTTTCGGGAAAGGGTTCGAGGCTTACTACAACCGTGCCAGGGAGACTGGCGTCAGGTATGTACGGTGCCGTCCCTCGTCCATAAGGGAAGTGCCCGGCACTCGCAACCTCCTGATTCGGTATCAGGAAGAGGACGGCCAAATTGCCACAGAGGAGTTCGACCTTGTCGTCCTGTCGGTGGGACTCAGGCCAACAGCAGAAGAGGCACAGCTGGCCAGAATCTTCGACATTGCGATCAATGAACACGGCTTCGCCAGCACGAAAGAGTTCTCCCCCACCGAATCTTCGAGGCAGGGCATCTATGTAGCCGGGCTGTTCTCTGGGCCAAAGGACATACCTGAAAGCGTGATGGAGGCCTCAGCCGCCGCGTCCAAAGTGATGGGCTTTCTTAGCCAGGAGAAGGGCAAACTCATTGCCGAGAAGACGTACCCGCCGGAAAGGGAGGTGAATGGCCAGGAGCCACGCATCGGCGTCTTCGTTTGCCACTGCGGCAGGAACATAGGCGGCGTGGTGAACGTTGCGGAAGTGGTTGAATATGCCAGGGTCCTGCCAAACGTCGGCTATGCGGAGGACAATCTGTACACCTGCTCCACGGATACTCAGCAAGCCATCAAAGAGAAGATCATGGAGTATGACCTCAACAGAGTGATCGTGGCCTCATGCACGCCCAGAACCCACGAGCCGCTGTTCCAGGACACCCTCCGGGAGGCCGGCCTGAATCCATACCTCTTCGAGATGGCGAACATCCGGGACCAGTGCTCCTGGGTGCACATGCACGAGCCCGAAAGGGCGACCCGGAAAGCGAAGGACCTGGTAAGGATGGCCGTGGCCAAGGCCAGGCTGCTGGAGCCCCTGTATCCACAGTTTGTAAGCGTGATCCCCAGGGGACTGGTCATCGGGGGTGGTGTGGCAGGGATGACCGCTGCCCTTGACCTGGCTGATCAGGGTTTTGAGACATATTTGCTGGAGATCGGCCCATCCCTCGGTGGAAACATGCGAAGGCTGAGATTCCTCATGAACGGCGATGATCCTCAGGACTGGCTGGACACCCTCATCGGCAAGGTGACTGGGCACCCCAGGATTCAGGTCTACACCCAGGCAGAGATCACCGAGTTCCAGGGCTCCGTAGGCAACTTCAGAACGGAGTTCTCGGCCAACGGCAGCCTCCATACCGTTGAGCACGGGGTTGCCATCGTTGCCACCGGCGCCCAGGAGCACAGACCAGAAGGGTACCAGTACGGTCAGAGCCCAAGGGTGATGACCCAATTGGAGCTTGAGGATAGGCTGGCCAACGGTGACTTCAACGCGAGCTCAGTGGTTATGATCCAATGTGTTGGCTCCCGGGAAGAGCCAAGAGCCTACTGCAGCAGAGTGTGCTGCTCACAAGCGGTGAAAAATGCCCTGAAGATAAAAGAGCGAAACCACCGGGCAGACGTCATCATTCTGAACAGGGACGTCCGCACCTATGGCTTCAACGAAGCTTACTACCGCATGGCCCGCCAGGCCGGCGTGAGGTTTGTCAGATTCGATGACAGTCACAAGCCGGAGGTGACATCCGTCGATGGGCACCTGGTTGTGTCAGTCGACGACAGCCTGCTCAACATGAAGCTGGGTATCGACTGCGATGCCGTCATCCTGTCCGCGGGCACGGTACCGCCAGACGGCAACCCCAGTCTGGCCCAGAAGCTCAAAATACCTGTTACCCAGGACGGCTTCCTCCTCGAGGCCCACATGAAGCTCAGGCCCGTGGACTTCGCCAGCGACGGCGTCTATCTTTGCGGCCTGGCTCACGGTCCCAAGACTCTCAGCGAAAGCATTGCCCAGGCAAGCGCAGCAGCGGCCAGGGCCTCGACAGTGCTCTCCAAGAGCCAGATGGAGCTTGAGCCGAGGGTGTCTCAGGTTGTTGACGAGAACTGTGATGGTTGTGCTTACTGCGTTGAACCCTGTCCCTACGACGCCATCACCCTCATAGAGTACATGAAGGAAGGTGCTGTGAAGAAGACAGTCGAGTCGGATCCTGCCAGGTGTCGTGGCTGCGGGGTGTGCCAGGCTACCTGCCCGAAAAAGGGTATCTTTGTTCGCAATTTCGGGCTGGAGCATCTGTCGGCCATGGTGGAGGAGGCATTGGCCAGATGAGTGCCGAATCCTTTGAACCGCTGATCATCACCTTTTGCTGCAACTGGTGCTCCTACGCCGGTGCAGATCTGGCAGGCGTTTCCAGGATACAGTATCCGCCCAACATACGCATCATCAGAGTAATGTGCTCGGGCATGGTACACCCTAACCTGGTCATGGATGCGCTGACCAAAGGTGCCGATGGAGTGCTCATATGCGGATGCCATCCAGGGGACTGCCACTATCTGGAGGGAAACCTGAAGGCTGAGGCCCGGGCCGACGCCATAAAGCTCATGGTGCAGGACTTCGGTATTGAGGAGGACAGGTTCAGACTGGAGTGGGTGTCTGCATCAGAGGCACCCAGGTTTGCGCAGGTCGTAACCGAGATGGTGTCCCGGATCAGGGAGCTGGGACCCAGCCCGTTTGGGGCATTTTAGGGGAGATATGCTATGGAACTTGCGCGGACATTCGGCGGCAAGAAGTTCATGTGGGACGGCGAAGCCTACCCGAACAACAGGAAGGCGCAGGAGGTGGGACAGCAGTACCGAGGAGATGGGTTTGAGGTCGAGCTGGTTGAGGAAGGGGAACACTGCTTCCTGTTTACTCGGCGCGTGGCCAGGGAGGTGGTGGTTGAGGGGCAACCATTTTGAGAGGAGGTAAGAACCATGGTTCGAATAGCTGAGGAGTGGCTTGCCACCTGCGGTGGCTGTGAAGTGACTGTTTTAGACATCGGGGAACCGCTTCTGGAGCTACTGCCCAAGCTGGAGTTTGTTCATATGCCGGTTATCATGGACCACAAGTACTATGGGCAGGTCGGAGAGAAGGCGGAACTCGAGATTCCCAGGGCAGATGTTGGACTAATCACCGGAGGCATACGCAATCAGGAAAACCAGCAGGTGGTGGAGGAGATGCGCAGGAAGTGCGAGACGCTGGTCGCAGTGGGCTCCTGCGCCAATTTTGGCGGCATTCCGGCCCTGGGCAACATGTACACGCCGCAGCAGATTCTAGACAAGGTCTACAGGGACACCAGAAGCACGAACCCCGGGGATGCGCCAAACGTTAACATCCCGCCTCTCAAGGACCGGGTGTACGCCGTGTCGGAGGTAGTCAAGGTGGACGTTGTACTGCCCGGCTGTCCTACAACGCCAGAGCTGGTGGCCGAGGCCCTGACCTGTCTTCTGGAGGGGAAGCCTTTTGCCCTGGGTGAAAGGAGCGTCTGTGACGACTGCCCCACCAGGCGGGAGAAGAAGGCTGTAAGCGAGCTAAAGAGGCCCCTGGAGCAGTTGGAGTTCATCCCGGGACAGTCGTTGGAGCAGGTCCGCTGTTTCATGGAGCAGGGCTACCTTTGTCAGGGGCCGGCGACCAGGTCCGGGTGTGGTGGCAAAGACAAGGTGCCCCGATGTATAAGGGCCTATATGACGTGTCGCGGCTGTTTCGGGCCGATCCGGGCGGGGGCCAATCCGATGGTGGATATGATGGGGGCCCTGTCAAGCATTGGGCTTAATCCCAGGGGGATAGAGGACAGGATGGCTACGTTCAACAGGTTCATAGGCGTCACGGGACGGCTAAGGCCGGTTGCGGCCAGCTAGGAAAGGAGACACTCCGATGAAAGAGATTGTCATACAACCGGTGACGAGGATCGAGGGTCACGCAAAGGTGACGATTCAGCTCGATGACCAGGGAAACGTTGCGGAGTCGAGGGTGAATGTAGTGGAATTGCGGGGATTTGAGAGGTTTTGCATAGGTAGACCCGTGGAGGAATTGCCCCGCATCGTGTCCCGGATCTGCGGCGTGTGCCCGTGGGCACATCATCTGGCCTCTTCTAAGGCATGCGACGCCGTCTTTGGGGTGGAGGCCCCTTCGGCGGCGAAGAAGCTGCGGCAGCTTGCCTATATGGCCCATTTCGTCCATAGCCATGTACTCCATTTCTTCGTGCTGTCGGGGCCTGACTTTGTGATGGGTCCTGACGCCGACTACTCCGTAAGGAACATCGTCGGCATTGTCCAGAGCTCTCCCGAGATTGCCCAGCGTGTGGTGCGGGCCAGGTTTCTGGCCCAGATGATGACTCAGATTCTGGGTGGAAAAGCTATCCATCCGGATGTGTCGGTGCCCGGCGGCTGGAGCAAGCCCGTCACCGTGGAAGAAGTGGAACGGCTGAAGGATATGGCCAAGGAATGTCTCGGACTGGCCAACTTTGCGATTGAGTTTGCCAAGAGGGAGATATTCCCCCGGTACCTTGATCTGGTCAAGTCCTTTGCTCCCATTTCCACCGGTTACCTGGGGATGGTCAAGGGCGGGGCCATGGACTTCTACGACGGCAACCTGCGGATGATGAGCCCGGATGGAGACTACTTCGATTTCCCTGGCGAGGAATACTCGGATTACATCGGGGAACACATCGAGCCCTGGACGTATCTCAAGTTTCCCTACAACAAGAAGGCTGGGCAGTTCTCTATGGATCTGGCCAACCCTGTGGGCATTTACAGGACGAATGCCCTGGCCAGGGTCAATGTCTGTGACAGCATACCTACGCCACTTGCCAACGCGGAACTGGAGGAATTCAGGACGACCTTCGGCAGACCCGCGCAGTTGACCCTGCTGTATCACTGGGCGAGACTGATCGAGCTGGTCCACGCTGCCGAAAGAGCGGTTGATCTCCTTTACGACCCCGAGATAACAGACCCGAACGCCAGGCGGGCTGTAACTCCCCGTGCTGCTCGGGGTGTAGGAGTGGTCGAAGCGCCACGCGGCACACTGATCCATGACTATGAGACGGACGAAAAAGGAATGGTAACGGACGTGAACATCATTGTGGGAACAACCCACAACAATGCGGCCATAAACATGTCCGTCAGGAAGGCCGCCCAGGATAACATCAAGGACGGCACGTACAACGAGGGGATTCTCAACGCCGTTGAGATGGCGATCCGCGCTTACGATCCCTGTCTATCGTGCGCCACCCATAAGCTGGATGGCAGAGTTCCGGTGAAGATAGACATCTTCGATGCAAGTGGGCGCCTGGTCGGGTCTGTGGTGGATTCATGAACGAGTCTGACGTCGTCCGGCACGGCCTAGTCCCCGATTTCTGCGCGAGCCGCGTGCTGGTCCTGGGCTGTGGCAACGTCCTGCTGGGTGACGACGGCTTTGGGCCTGCTGTGATCGGCTGCCTCCAGAGTCGCTACCGCCTGCCGGACGACGTTTGTATCGTGGATACGGGCACGGCAGTAAGGGACTTGCTGTGTACGATCGCCCTATCTCCGGTGAAGCCGCAGCGAATCGTGGTTATTGATGCTGCGGACAGGGGCAAGAACCCCGGGGAGGTCACCGTAGAAACAGTTGAAAACGCACTGACACTTCACAACAGCGCCCTGTCTGTCCACTTGCTGCCGACGTTGAGCCTTTTGACGGAGTTGAGAGAATGCTGTGGGGTTGACGTCAAACTGGTGACCGTTCAGCCCGCCAACGTCCCTGAAGTGGTCAGCCCCGGGCTGTCACCCCCGGTCGAGGCTGCTGTGCAGCACGTATGCCAGTGCGTTGTGCAAAGTTGCCTCTAAGCAGGGAGCCATATCCAGACACGCTGAGGTCAGGCGCGCCGCGTAGTCCCTTCCGAAGGTTCTGGCTGAACAGTCCTGGGGCTCAACATGTCAGACCTGGTGCAGGATGATCCTGACCTGCGAGTCCCAAAATCAACCATTGGCAACAACCTCAGCTTTTTTGGCTCAAGAACCGTCGACCTGTGCCTTTCAAACCTTGCCTTGGTCTCTCCAGCGCTTAGCGGCCGCAATATCGTCTCGATTGTAGGCCACGATCAATTCTGCCGGGATATCACAGCGTAGACCAGCCGGGATACAGATCGGGGCTTCTTTTTCCCCAGAGACAGGCCTGCCTGCAAGGCAAGTGCGGAACAGCGCCAAGGCGGGGAGGCCCCTGGAACGTTCCAGGGGCCTCCCTTTCCTTTCTTGACGCCGACACATGCCGGTATTAACATGGAATCAGTCACCATCACACACGATATTTCCCTCTGGGTCAAACGAAGGGCCTGTTCCTGGCCGCCCAGGTCACTTGTGATCTGTGGCCACCACCACAGCCATAAAGAAGCGGGGTAGTCGGCCTGGTGACAAGGTTGACCCATCCGGCGGGACGGTGCCTGTCGCATCGACGAATGGATCGTTGAACAAGGAGTTGGCTATGTTTGCGGAAGAGACTCTAGCGCAAGTCCGTCGGGGCAGAGAGAACTGGCAAAGGGAGGTGGATGAAAGCATCGCCCTGAAGCCCGAGAGGAAAGCAAGGTTCTGCACCACATCCGGGGTGGAGATAGCCAGACTCTACACGCCCGAGGATGTCAAGGGCCTGGATTTCGAGACAGACATCGGCTTTCCAGGGTCCTTTCCCTTTACCAGAGGGTGCCAACCCACGATGTACAGGGGCAGGGAATGGACATTTCGCATGTTCTCGGGAATGGGCAGTGCTGAAGATACCAACAGAAGGTGGCATTTGCTCCTCAACAGCGGCGAGACGGGCTTGAGCACTGCCTTTGACCTTCCCACCTTGACCGGATATGACACGGACTCGCCTTATGCTGTGGGAGAATGTGGAAAGTGCGGAGTCGCCATCGACACGCTGAGAGATTTCGAAATCCTTACTGAGTCAATACCACTTGAGCAGGTCACAACATCGATGACCATAAACCCTCCGGCTCCGGTATTGTGGGCTATGTACCTGCTTATGGCCCAGAAATCGGGAGCAAGCTGGGACGCCATCGGCGGGACAATCCAGAACGACATGCTGAAGGAGTTTATCGCTCAAAAGACACTTATGCTGCCCCCCGAGCCTTCCATGAGGCTGACAAGCGATACGGTTGAGTTTGGTGCCAGGCATGTCCCCAGGTGGAACACCATAAGCATTAGCGGCTACCACATCAGGGAGGCCGGGTCCACGGCTGTTCAAGAGCTGGCTTTTACGCTGGCCGATGGAATAGCTTACGTGGAGGATGTCATAAGCAGAAAGAAGCTTGAGGTCGATTCGTTTGCCCCTCGTCTGTCGTTCTTCTTCAATTCGCATCTCGATTTCTTCGAGGAGATTGCCAAGTTCAGGGCAGCCAGACGGATGTGGGCCAGGATCATGAGGCACAGATTCAAGGCCAAAGACCCCCGATCATGCTGGATGAGATTTCACACGCAGACCGCCGGTTGCTCTCTGACCGCTCAACAACCCTACAACAATATCATCCGCACCACCGCCGAGGCGCTGGCAGCCGTTTTGGGGGGCACCCAGTCTTTGCACACCAATTCTCTTGACGAGGCATGGGCTCTACCCTCGGAGTTCGCTGTAACCCTGGCACTTCGGACTCAGCAGATTCTGGCCGAGGAAACCGGAGTGACGAATACCATTGACCCTCTGGCCGGATCATATTTCGTCGAATCGCTGACCAACCGGATGGAGGAAAAGGCGTGGGAATACATAGAGAAGATCGATGGAATGGGAGGCATGATCGCTGCAATCGAGAGAGGCTTTCCTCAGACGGAGATTGCCAATGCTGCCTACGAATACCAGCGCCAGATAGACACAGGGGAGCGGGTTGTTGTCGGTCTGAACAGGTATTCCACGGAGGAAGAGTTGCCCCTTGACACGGTGGAAATCAATGAAGAAGTTGCCCAGGCACAGCTTGCCAGACTGAAAGAGGTGAAGAGGACCAGAGACAATCGCAGAGTGAGTCAGACCCTGAGCGATCTCCGGGCTGCATCCAGGACTGAAAGGAACTTGATGCCCTACGTAATAGAAGCGGTAAATGAATATGCTACCGAGCAGGAAATCTGCGATGTATGGAGGGACGTCTTCGGGGAGTACCGGGAATCGGTCATCGGGCTGTGACGGGCAGAGTATCAGCTTTTGCGGCGAATTTGACATCGAGCCTGAGATAGCATACCGACAGTAAGGAATCGGCTGGGGACGGGAACGGAAAGATTGCCAGACTACAATCCTGGGGAAAGCCTGCAAGAGTTGCGGGCACAACCTGATAGCGGCCGGACTCAGCTACACCTGCGGTGTCTCGTAGCCCAACCAACATTCCCGGGCCGACCTCGGCCCCTTGCGCCGCCCCACTGCCAGTAGCTGCAGGCAGCGAATTCAGAAGATTCTCGGGTTAGCGCCCCGATTCACTGGCGATACTTCGCCATTATCTCTCTGGCAAATACGCGGGCACGTTCCAACCTGGTTGCATCAGGCTGCCCCGTTGTCTCCGGGCGCTCCTGGGCCCAGGCTTCCAGTTTGGGGTCTCCGCTTTTTGACATGTAGTCGGCGATTGACTGCGACAATTCGCCACGACAGTTGAACATACCGACCAGGTTCGCGCCCGTTGCTGCCTCCCTGCATCTGGCAAGCCATTCCGGGAGCTCATCCTGGTCCTCGTGTGCCGCATGCGTTACGAAGAGGACTATGTCCTTCCCTGTAGCGTGCTTCTCCAGGAAGACTTTGGCCGCGTTCGCCGGCCCGTATGCTTGAATCGGGAAACCGACGAAAACGAGGTCGTAGTCCTCAATGGCGTCGATCTCGTCCAGTCGCCTCATTTGCTTTTCGGCTTTAATCTCCTGGAAAATGGCTTCGGCGACTTTCTTCGTGTTTCCGGTCTGTGACATATAGGCAATCAAGACCTTCATCGTTGTACGTCCTCCTTGCTGAATGATTGAGTTTCCCCACCATTCTTCCCGGCTGTCCCTGCAGACGGCGGGCGAATACCGGGCGAAGGTCGAAGCTGATCAACACGCGTTAGACAGGCACCTGGCTTCGGCTGTGCCGGTGTGTCTAGGAGCCGGTTTTCCTCACCGGGAAACGGACTTCCGTCAGGAGCTCCTCAGGCGGCGTTTTCTCGGGGTCGCTCAGGTACACCTCAATGCCAGGCCCGACAATCTGATACCCGTTGTCCGCGATCCATCGCGTAATTGCGTCCCACGTAGCCCCGATCTGATCGAACGGGCCCCTGTGCATGGTCGAGGCAACCTGCATCTCATCGACTCTCTTGACGCCGAGTCCCCTCTCATCGGGGCCGCTTGTTCTGACGTCCCCCGCCACGGGGGACCGTATCTCCCATAGAAGTTGTTCGTCGGGCACCTCGCCCGGCGCATTGAAGAAAACGCCCATCGGCGGGCCGGAGGGGACAAGTCCCTTCTCGCCTATCCAGCCAAAGAGCTTGCCGAAGGCCTCCGTGATCTGAGTGTAGGGCCCCTTCATGCTGATAGACGCTGCGGTGACCGGCTCCACGTTCTTGACTGTGACCTCGATATGGGATGACATTCTTTCCTCCTTCCGTCCATTGGCTCGTTGCCACGACTCGCGATTTGGTCTTGCACGAAGCGTGAGTCAAAGTCATGACGTGCGCCCAACGCTTGTGAACGTAGCTAATATTATCACGCTTCCTGGGTTAAGATACGGTGACGAATGGTTGCGGAAAGGTCGCATGACGGTTGCGGAACGCGGATTGCCAGAACGGACTTGCCGTCCTCTTGGCGCAGCGGCACATCTGCCTGGATTCCCCTGATGACTGAACCGGGTGCAGGTGCGTGCCACCGGCTTGTCTTTGGCGTTCTCCGCCAGGGATGCCTGGGTTTCTCGGCTCGGACGCGGCTCAGTCCTCTTTACTCGGCCATCAGGTATTTGGCCCTGCCTGGCCCAGGACTTGATGCAGGGCTCTGTTGAATTGCTCGGGTTGCTCGATCATCACGTTGTGACCGGCCTGCGGGATGATGCGCAGCTCTGAGCGCTTGATGGCGCCGTTCAACCACTGACCAGTCCTCACGTGTAGCTTGTCCGTCTCCCCGACAATGATCCATGTGGGGACCTGCAGTTGGGGAACCCTCGAGCTGACGTCGTAGTCGCGCCACAAAGCTGCCAGGCAACCGTAGGCGGCGTACTTAGGCACTCTCATGGCTCTGGACTCCAGCTCTTTGACCATTTGTGGCGATGGCTCGTGCAACGCAAACCTGGATGCCATCCAGACCACGGTCCGGTAAGGAAGGATGTGTGTTGCCGCGCCGAGTACCCTGGCCAGGAAATGCATCCGGGCCGCGGCACCGACCAGGACCAGTTTGGACACTTTTTCAGGGTGGTCGAGTGCAAGTGTCAGCGCTGTCATACCCCCGAGCGAGAATCCAACCAGGACAACATCTGACAGGTCCAGTTCACCTATCAGAGCGTACAGGTCTTCCGATAACCGGTCTACCGAGTAGCTGTCTCGAGGTTTGTCAGACCGCCCGTGGCCACGATGGTCATACACGACTACCGCATGGGTCCTGGCGAATTCCTGAACCTGGCGCGCCCACATGGAGCAGTCGTTGAGCCATCCGTGAGAGAAAACAATGGGCTGGCCGTTGCCGTGCAGTTCGTAGTAGAGCTCTACGTTATTGGCTCTGACTTTCATCTCGATGTGGCCTCCTGGACATTATCCATCCCGCGCCGTCACCACAGTCTACACGACCAGGTGCCGTCTGAGTAGTCTCTTGGGCATATGGCGTGTGTTACATATTGCCCCCTCTCCTGGCTGGCCTGGCGACGCGGTGACTGACCGCAAAGCGCCGCGGCGATTGGTGTTTTCCTCTGAAATGCCATATAGTTACATCTCAGCTAGCCTGCCACGGGCCCTGCGGCATGCTCCGTCAGGCCAGGTGCCTGGTGGTGCGCGACTTACGCATGGCGACGAACAGGATAGTCGAGATTTCTCTGGGGTGGGGTAAAGTCTACGTTGTCGAAGGGAAGGAGAAATCGGTACTGGTTGACACCCCCGGGCCTGGCAACGGGCGCAGGCTGGTCAGGGCACTCGCCAAACGGGGGGTACACCTCGACCGCATCAGCCTTATTCTGATCACCCATGGTCACTTGGATCACTTCGGGACTGCTTTGTACCTCAGGGAGAGGACAGGAGTCCCTGTGGCCATCCACGAGCTGGATGCTGACGGTCTCAGGACGGGGCGCAACGTCAGACTGTACCCGCGCAACCTGTTTGAGAAAGCGTTCGGCCTCATTGTAAGCAGGCTGAAGACGAACCCGTTTGAACCAGACATCCTTCTGAAGGGTGAGGAAGGAGACCTCGAGGAGTACGGAATCGCGGCCAGGTGGGTTCGGACGCCCGGGCACTCGCCGGGCTCCATCTCGGTGGTCATCCCGGGTGACGCGGCCATAGTAGGTGACCTGGTGATCGGGAAGTTCGGTTTTGGGCGGAAACCGGCCTATCCCCTGTGGGTGAGAGACGGGCAGCAGTTGAAGGACAGCATCAGGAAGCTGCTTGACTACGGGCCGACGGTCCTTCTTTCCGGCCACGGCGGCCCCCTCAGGCCAGAGGACGTCCGCAGAGTAATCCTCAGGCAATAGCCCTCCGCAGACCGGCCGGTTCTCTGGATTCCTGTGGACAGCATTCTCAGGTGACGGGGATGGATTCTCCTGAG
>CAZTYW010000026.1:0-1979 GCA_964617695.1 uncultured Dehalococcoidia bacterium | reverse complement strand
ACCGGATGCGCTCGTAAGAGACCGAGTGTATGCTGCTGGTGTTCCTGGCCAGCCAGTCAACGAGAGAGTTGCGCCACCGGGAAGGCTCGTTGTTCCTGGTCCCTATCCTCCGTGCCTGGGCCCGGGCGGCGGCGAGCCGGCGTGGAACAGGTCGCAGCTTCTGCCATCGGCTGGGAACAGCCGGGGCTGGTCTGGGTCTGAGCGTCCATTGCCATCCAGCCCAGAGCAGCAGCACGAAAAGCATGTTGAGTGCGTAGAAGTAGTCGTGGACGTATGCACCCGTGCGCCACTCCAGGTAGACGCTGAAGGTTATCCTGAACAGGTTGAAGCCGATGAGCAGAGCCACGCCGGCGAGGATGGCGAGCAGGCGCTGCCGGCGTGTTGTCCTGGCCTCGGCCCAGACCAGGCCGATGAAGACCCAGTAGAGCATGCCGCCAAGACAGGCCACAGTCACGTCGAACATCAGAGGGGGATTGCCAAAAGAGATGATCGATCCGGTGGCGGAGGAGTCCGTGCCGGTGACCTGCAACAGTCCTGCGACAGAGTGGGCGGTTACCATCTCCATTGCGGTATGGACAGAGGGGAAGAGCCAGACGAGACCGGCTTCAGCCAGCAGAAGAAGCAGGAATACGGTCAGGTACCGCAGTATAAACCTGACAAAGGAACCAGACCTGCGTCCGCCGAACACGTATGCAGCCAGTCCGAAGCCAGCCAGAATTCCGCCGGTGATGGCGACGGCGAACCAGTAGGTCATCTCATCCTTCCTGCTCCCCCTCCGCACCGAATCTTCGGCGCAACAGGTAGGTCAGAATGCCCAGGAGGAAGGCGGCGGCGATGCCGGCATACGTACTGGGGAACGGTGGAAGAGCTGGCAGCACCTCGTAGGCGCCGAAGGGCGACAGGCTGTCTGCTCGGCCATAGATGATGTCGTTTTCGGTGTCTATCCAGGTTGTGATGTTCTCCCACTCGCCGCTTGCCGCCCGGTGCAGCATTACCAGCCTGTCTTCTCTTGTGGAAGACGGGTATCTTATGCCCACCTCGACGGTGCCGCTGTAGCTGCATGTCGTCGTGATGTCGACCGTACGAAGGGAACGGAGTAAGCCACGGATCCCCCGCACAGATGTGATCGGGGCTACGACCGACGGACTTGCGACCGTAAGCCCGATTGTCGCCACGCTGCCGAATGTCACGTCGACTGTACCGCTGGGAAGATCTTGTTCAACTACTTCAACGGTGACGTCGCTGCCCACACCCGTATTTGCTATCAAGAACTGCGTCTCGGTGGAGTAGCTCGACCAGGCGCCGTGCTCGTCCTGGTGCCTCACCGTCCAGTAGTAGAAGCCGTAATACAACGTCCCTGCTGGTATAGTGATGCTGGTCGTGTTTGCGGTATCGCGGCTACTGTCGAAAGCCGGGCTGGCGTAGTCTCCCGATGCGTTCCTGACGAGCCACTGGGAGGCAGCATGGGCGTCCGTCAGGTCGCGATCAACAAAGCCAGAAGAGCTCAGAGTAACGCTGGCCGGCCCGGCCGGGTCGTAGACCGCCTCCCCGCTGCCCGGTGACAAGTTGGCTGGGCGATCAGGGGCGTCGTTTATCGGGTTGACTGTGATGGTCACCAGGGCTACGTTCGAGTAGCCCGTGCCATCGAAGGCCCGGTAGGTGAAGGAGTCGGCACCGTTGAAGTCCGGGTTGGGGATGTATGTGAAGGAGCCGTTGCTGTTCAGGTAAAGCGTGCCGTGACTCGGATTAGTGGCTGGCACCGCCGTCAGTGGGTCATTCTCCAGATCGGAGTCGTTGGCCAGGACGCCCGGGGCCGGAATGGCAAGAGTATTGTCCTCGTCGGTGACGTAGCTATTGCCATTTGCCACGGGTGCGTCATTCACCGCATTGACGGTGATAGTCACGGTGGCCACGTTGGAGTAAGCGATGCCGTCAAAGGCCTGGTAAGTAAAGGTATCGGTGCCGAAGAAGTCCGGGTC
>CAZTYW010000025.1:0-27109 GCA_964617695.1 uncultured Dehalococcoidia bacterium | reverse complement strand
CAGCAGTGGTTCGGGCATCGCAGTTCACCTTCATAGCCCGATCCGAATTGCGTTGAGCAGCAGGGGCTAGAATGTGCTCGGGACCAAGGGGACACTCCTCGGTGATAGCATGAGCGGCCTTGTCATTGCACGCCGACTCCCGTCGGTGCCCCCGCCCGCAATATAGCATGAGGCTGAGTCAAAGCGCAACAACGTCTGGGAATCGCCAGGAAATCAACGCCTGTTCAGGCTGACAATTGCGTGCCCACATTGACCAGGGCGGTCAACCCTCAGGTCGACACCAGGCCCGAACGATCGGAGGTGCTAGTGAACCTCTCGATGCCTTTCAGCCACAGCGTGTCAGTCGTGTAGGTCGCCAGATCAACCACGCGGACGGAGTGGTTATTCGTATCGGCCAGGTATAGCTTGTCCGCGGCAGCATCGATCCCACCTGGTTCATAGACCAGCGGGGCGGTGCCGTCCCGGTGGCCACGCTCAGCCCCCAGAAAAGTCGTGATGCGTCTCGACTTCGGATTCAGGCGCTTGATCTTGTTGTTGTAGGTATCAGCCACGTATATGACGCCCTTGTAGTAGACCAGCCCCAGGGGGTGCTGCAGCCGAGCACGGTTGCCTGTCCCGTCAGCGTCCCCAAACTCGAACAGGCTTGTCCCGCTCCCCACCAGCGTAGTGACCCGACCCCTATTCGAGTCAGTCTCCGCCTGGCGAATAGAGCTCCCCTCGGAATCGGCAAAATACAGGCGGCCCTTACCATCCAGCGTCAGGCCACTGGGTTGAGCCAGGTCTGCAATGGCAAGCGGACCGTCATCGGTCCCCTCAAGTCCGCTGCCTGCAAACGGGCCAATCTGCCTGCTGTCGGTGTCCATGACCCAAATCTGATGCGAGCCAGCCATGGCAATGTATAGCTGACCGCCATCTACAGCCAGGTCCCACGGTGAGTTCAAGCCGACATCGGGGGCCAGCCCACCTCGCGGCGGGTAATCGCTCGCCCTGACGCCAGTGCCCACCAGGGTAGTCACCCGCCCCAACACCAGGTCGGCCCGACGCACAGCATGGTTACCGGTATCCGCCACGTACAGAATCCGCCCGTTCGCCTCAAGGGCCATTCCGTGCGGATGATCAAAGGCGGATATCCGAAAGTCCCCGGCCCCCAGACCGCGTCCTCCACTGCCAATCACATTCAACACTGTGCCGTCAACAATGTCGGCAATGACAATCCTGTTGTGATTCGTGTCGGCAACAAACAGCCGATCGCCCGCTTCATCGGCGAGTACGTTGCCAGGGAAAGACAGCCCGCTCTCGGGCACGCCTTCGACCTCCAACCCTCGCTCTAGCGGCGAGCGGTCCAACATGCCTTTTGCGTCGAACCGCCTGACCAGCGACTCGATTACCGGCTTGAGAAGGACGTATACGTCCTCCCCGCTGTGGTAGTCAGCCACGTTCCCCTGCGGGTCGATAAGTATTACCGTCGGCCAGGCCCGAACTCCCCATCTGCGCCAAACCAGGAAGTCCTGGTCATTCACAACCGGATGCTTCAGGCCGTAGCGCAAGATAGTCTGCCGAATGTTTTCGGTATCAGACTCGTGGGCGAACTTGGCCGAGTGGACCCCGATCACCACCAGTTCGCTAGGGTATTCCTCTTCCAGTCGCTTCAGGTCCGGAACCACGTGCATACAGTTGATGCAGCCGTAAGTCCAGAAATCCAGCAAGACGACCTTGCCTCTGAGTTCGGCAAGCGTCAGAGGCCTATCAGTATTCAGCCAGTCCAGTCCCGGTGGGAATTCAACCGCTGGCCTGGGTTTCCTCAATAACGTTTCGCCCATAGCTCCTCTCCCATCGCTTCAGTCAAGCTCTGGCCTGATTGTTGCAGGTTCCGGGCAGAGCTGTATGTGACTTTTGTTTCATGGCCTCCTGTGCACAAGGGGAGTCCGCCAGGACTCAGGGGGAGCATCGCCGCCACCTTTGACATTTTGCACCGAAACGTGCAAACTTCGTCGGGGCTGGGGTACGCACCTGGAGCGTTGCCGACCGGCACCTGGCCGGCCCGCCACGAAGCCGTAAGACGGAAGCCTGGTATACCGCCACAATCAAGTGCGCAACAGCATCGTCGTCGAGACGCGTGGTCTGAGCCGTCATTTCGCCAGCATAAAGGCTGTGGACGGGGTGGACCTCAGAGTGCAAGCCGGCGAAACATACGGCCTGCTCGGCCCTAACGGCTGCGGCAAGACTACCCTCATCCGCCTCCTGGTAGGGCTGCTCAAGCCCACGTCCGGCGAAGCCAGAGTGCTGGGCGAGCCCATGCCGAGCAAGAGGGTGCTATCCCGCGTGGGCTACATGACCCAGGCCGAGGCCATCTATCAGGACCTCACCATATGGGAGAACCTGCTGTTCTTCGCCAGGGTATACGGCATCACCTCACCCTCGCGGCTGCATCAGACCCTTGAGCTGGTGGGCCTGGAAGAGCGGGCCAACAGCACCGTGTCCACCCTCAGCAGCGGCATGAGAAGGCGGGCCTCGCTGGCCTGCGCCATGGTGCACCACCCCGAACTATTGTTCCTGGACGAGCCCACGGTTGGCATTGATCCTCAGTTGCGGGTGACCTTCTGGGAGCATTTCCACAGGCTCAATGACCAGGGGGTGACCATCATCGTCTCCAGCCACGTGATGGATGAAGCCGAGCGCTGCCACCGCCTGGGTCTCATGAGGGACGGGCGGATACTCGCCGAGGGCAGCCCCGAGGAACTCAGGCAGCGGACAGGCACGTCCAACCTCGAGGACGCCTTCCTGGCCTACGCCGGAGGGTTCAGTGAGCCCGGCTAGGATAGCAGCCCTGGCCAGGCGCATAATCACCCAGTTTCGCCGCGATAGGCGGACTCTGGCCCTCATGTTCTTCGTGCCAATAATAGTGCTGTCCCTGGTTGGCTACCTCATAGAACTCAAGCCCAGCGACATCACCCTCGGTATAGTCAACGAGGACGTGGCAGTCCTGTCGGCAGCAGACTCCATCATCGCCTCGCTCGAGGACAATACCGATCTGAATCTGACGACGCTCGGCCGTGATGAAGTGGACGGGCTGTTGCAGGAAGGCGAAATCCGGGCGGCTCTGATCTTTCCGCCCGATTTCACGCAGAGGCTGGTTACGGGGAGCGATCCCGCAGTCAGTCTGACGCTGGAGGGTTCCCAACCCTCGGTGGCCGGACACATCCGGGACAGTATAGCCACGGCAATGCGTCAGGCACTGGCTGAAGTGCCGGGGATCGAGAGCCACCTGATAGACGTTCAGACCAGCTTTGTGTACGGGGGCCCTGCATTCAGCACGCTGGACTACCTGGCACCCGCCTTCATTGTCCTTATTCCGTTCCTGTTTGTCTTCCTGCTGACCTCAGTCAGCTTCCTTCGCGAGCGTACGCAGGGGACAATGGAGCGACTCCTGGCATCGCCCTTGAGCCGCGCCGAGTCTGTGCTGGGCTATATGCTGGGCTTCGGCCTTTTCTCCCTGGCGGAGTCGCTGGTGATACTTCTCTTCACCGTCTACGTGCTTCAGGTACAACACGCGGGCAATATCTTCGTGGTCATCTTGACAGTGATTGTCATGGCGCTGACTGCGGTCAATCTGGGCATATTCCTGTCCACCTTCGCCCGGAATGAGTTTCAGGCAGTACAATTCATGCCGCTGGTGCTGTTTCCCCAGGCCCTGCTTGGCGGTCTTTTCTGGCCGGTGGAGAGCCTGCCCTGGTTCCTGCGCTGGCTGTCCTACCTTATGCCTGTCACCTACGCCAACGCGGCCGTGAGGGAGGTAATGATCAAGGGCGCCAGCCTCCTCGAATGGGCCGTGGCGTCCAACCTGCTGATACTGGTCGGATTCGCCCTCGTGTTCGTGCTCCTGGCGTCACTGACGATCAGGAGGGAAATCGCATAGGACGTACGTGGGCGACCTGCGGGACCCAGATGCCTCCGGGCCAGGCATACGGGAGCGCCTGGCACCCGGCCCCACCCGGCTGCTAATGGACTTTGTCGGCCGCGCCTGACCGTAGGAGACCCCAACACTGCCGATGCATCACGGGGAAAGGTGCGAGCCAGCCGCCCATAGCCAATGCTTGACCGCCGCAAACAGCCGAGGTATTATCTGGCGGCGCTGCCGCACGGGAGCCCTTGGGGCCAAATGCGACATCGCCCGTGACATGTTCACCAAACACATAGTGTTCTACACGGTCTCGGCGACCGTGATCGGCCTGATAGCAGAAGCCGCCGGCGCCAGTCTCGCCACAGTGTTGTTTGCCTCTTTGCTGGCTCCTCCGCTCCTACTACTCGTCTTCCGAGCCCTCCGCTACCGTTACCAGCCCTCATTCCGCGCTCAGAGCCGGACAGGTCAGCTCGCACCCGCACGCCCGAGTCAGCATGTCGACGGCAACGGTCCAACCGGATGACTGTATCGCTTGCGTGTATTTGACGCAAATCAACTATCACTGTAGAATGTGTAGGTCGGCTAACAGTCCAATAGGCGCCTGTGTGGCTACCCATATCCGGCCACCTGGAAAGGGACTGCTTGCAGGCTCGAAGGCCTGCGCACTTCTGCCAGATGACAGACATAACGGCGATCGCCAGTCAATGGCGCCACGCCTTCACGCTTGAACAGTTGTCCCGTTGCTCTGACCCGCCGTCAGACACCCATACGCTTGAAGTCATCCTGAGGCGCGAGCGCGGTTTTGTCGAGTTGACAGGCGATGCAGCGGGCGAGAAGCATTTCATTGCCAGCGGCGCGCTCCTCCGCTGGTTCACCGACCTGAGCATGGGGCTGGCCAAGTCGAGGCAGTTCAGGATGGACGGGCTTCGACTGGCGTCATCCATGAACTCCCTGCGGCCCGACGGGCAATGGCAGGCCCCTCCCCCCCAGGCCGTGCGCTTCGGTCAGTCGTACGGTTTCGTCGGCCCTGCATGGAATCCCGGTCATTACTTCTTCCCCCTGGCACACATACTGTCCTTTCTGCCGGTGGAAAGGCGGGAAAGCGTCAGCGCCGAGGTTGAGAACCTGGCGGAGCTAGCCAACGTCGGTCTGCCCTACGAGGAGCTGGCACTGACGCTGGTTGAGAAGGGCTTCTCGCCATTCAGGCCAAAAGTCGGGCACGTGGTACGGGCCAGGGAAGGACTTCTGACAGGCACCAGGATGACCCTTCAGGAAGTCAGCGATGACTTTGGCGTGACCAGGGGGCGCATCCATCAGATTGAAACAGGGTTCAGGGAGAAGATAGAACGTCTCGATTGGCAGCGATGTGGTCGCTATTTCGACACTGCATTGCTGGGTGACGTCATGCTCCACGAGGGCAGCCTCATAATCAGACACAACTCATCCGACGCAATGCTGAGGAAGTTCATTGCCAAATGCACCGGTGTCCCCCACGCAGAGGTCCCAAAGGCGGAGATAAGCGTGCTCGGAGCCTCACAGGAGGACCTTAGCATACTGCGCTCCCGAGAGATGTCTTCAGCCGGAACCGAAGCTGAAGCCATAGCAGCCTTTCTGGAATCCACCGATCGACTTCGCTTGATCCAAAGCGACCTGCGGCTCATCGCTGAAAAGGTCGCCAGACTTCGCCCCAGGCTGGCAGCGAAGGACAGGTCGACCACCCCACACCGAGAAACCCAATCCAAGTAGGGGAACACCAGGCACGTATTTCGCCCCTGCACGCCCCACAATGCTGTACCACAATGTGACCCAACCCGTGGCAGGCTGCGGCAAGATGACTGGAAGACGATTTCTGCCGCGAATGTAGCGCCCGACGTGCTATGCTATATAATTGTGAACCAGCACGAAGCAGACGCAGCCGCCGGGTTTTGCCGCCCGGCGACTGACTATGACAACGTTGCAGACCACAATCGCCAGCCGCTCAAAACACATGTGTGAGGGATAGAAGTGCCGAAAGCTAGTGTGAACGGGATCGACATGTACTACGAAGCCCGTGGCCAGGGGAAGCCCCTGATACTGATAACGGGCCTTGGGGCGGACCACGGTTCGTGGTTTTCCCAGATCCCCAGGTTCAAGAAGTATTACCAGGTGGTGACTTTTGACAGCCGGGGCATCGGGAAAACCGAAGACCCGCCCGAACCGTACAGCCTCAAGACCATGGCTGACGACGCCGTCAGCCTGATGGACTTCCTGGCGTTGGACAGGGCGCACATACTGGGCCAATCGCTGGGAGGCCTGGTGGCGCAGGAGATCGCCATCAACTACCCGGAAAGGGTGGACAAGCTCATCCTGGCGAGCACCACAACCGGGGAAGGGTCCATGGATGAGGCTCATCCAGAGTTGATGACAGCCTTTGGTGTCAAGGAAGGCTCCAACCAGATTCACGCCAGGGACATCGACGTTCGCAGGTCGGCGAGCACCATGATCTCCCTCTCCTTCAACAAGTGGTACTACAGGATCATCATGCTGCTGCTGGCCAGGTTTTACATGAAGCCAGGTGCCTTCGACGGGATGGTCGGTCAACTTGAAGCCGTTGCGCAGCACAGCACCGTCGACAGGCTTCACATGGTGCAATCGCCAACACTGGTGATTACCGGGACTGCTGACAGAATCGTCCCGCCTCAGTCATCGGAAGTGATAGCCAGCCGCATACCTGGTGCCAGGCTGGTCATGGTTGAAGGCGGTTCGCACGCGTTTCACATCGAAATGAGGGGCAGGTTCAACCGGGAAGTCCTGGACTTCCTGCGCGATGCCTAGCGAGGGGAATCCAGCGCAGTGACGCGGTCTATCGGGAATCTGGCGGTCTCAATGAGTCTCTGCAAAGGAGAGATACACCGATACATGCAACGGCGGGACCTGGCCGAGATCTACCTGTGTGCGCTGCGCGATTTCGCAGGATTTGCCAGAGAGAACGCATTTCACGCCATAGAGATGAGCATGATCTCTCCAATACATGCGGGAGTGCTATCAGAGGTGGAGAAGCAGATCGGGGCAGCCATAGGCGGATTCAACACGGTGACCTGTCACCTGCCGACTGGAGAAATCAACATCTCCGCATTGCATCGGGCGTTGAGGCGGGAGGCAATCGAAGAGACAAAGAGAAGCATCGACTTCTGTCACAGGCTGGGAATAGGTCAGGTCGTAATGCATCCCGGATGTTTCGCAGCTATGCCTGACATGTACGCGCTGGTCAGGGACAGGACCCGGGCAATAGCCCAGGAAAGCATCCTTGAGATTCATGACCATTGCCGGGAAATGGGCATAGCTCTGTCCGTCGAGAACCTGCACCGCGACGAGCCCCTGTTCCAGAAGCCAGACGAATTCGAGTCAATTGTAGACAGAGGCGTGGGGGTTGCCCTGGACACGGTGCACGCTTTCGAGTCCGGCGTAGACCCCATCGACTTCGTGAAGACCTACGGCAGCAGCGTCACCGAAGTCCACCTGACGGACGGGATCAAGAGCGACGCAGTCAAGCACTACCCCATCGGCAAAGGGGAGGTGGACTGTGCGGCTGTGCTCGATGAACTGGGGCGAACGGGCTTTGAAGGGCCGATTGTCGTCGAGGTGGATTCCAAGGAAGACCTGGTGCAGAGCATGGCCTTCCTGAGGGACAGAGGCTACCTCTGAGCCTGGCAAACGTCTTTCAGCCCGCAACAGTCGCCCAACTCTGTGACGGAACCTGAGCGCACTCTCGATGGTCCTGCACTCTTGCAGCCGTCACTCCTCAGTCTTGGGACCCGTAACGGTAGTCCCTGGCAGCCTGCACCAGGTCACCGAACATGTCAGCCTCGCCCCTGCCTTCAAGCTCCTTCGTGGCCTTCCTGTACCAGGAAGCCAGCACCGTCTTCTTTGTCCGCAACACCTGCTCGAAGTCCGACATGTCCAACTCTCTCCTCGGCCTCCTCTGGCTGATCCGCTCCCTCAGCGGGATCCTGGCAGCTCTCTGACATATGTCGGCAATCTCCGCCGAGGCGTACCCTTCCGTCATTCTGGCAAGCTGTCCAAGGCTGACAGACTTCGATACGGGTTTGTCCTGCAGATTGAGTTCGAATATCCTCTGGCGTGCCTCGAAATCCGGATGCGGGATGAAAATGGTGACATCGAATCTGCCCGATCTTCGCAGGGCGACATCCACGTCCCAGGGGCGGTTGGTGGCTGCCAGGACAAGGCAGCTCAGGGGGGAGCCCTTTGATTCCAGGCCGTCCATCTGTGCCAGGACCTCGCTGACCAGGCTTCGTTCGTGGCCCTCCATCAACACCGAGCGCTCACCGGCAACCGCGTCAATCTCATCAAAGAAGACGATCGCCCTGGGATGCTGCCCCGCCAGGGCGAACACGTCCCTGATCCTCTTCTCCGACTCGCCAACGTACTTGTCCTTGATATCGCTGGCCTTCAGACTGATGAAGACTGCGTCAGACTCGGCGGCCGCGGCTGCGGCCAGCATCGTCTTGCCGCAGCCAGGGGGACCATAGAGCAGAATGCCGCCACCAGGCTTCACCCCAAAGTGCCGGTACTCTTCCGGATATATGAAGGGATAGATAATGGCTTCCCGTATGTTCTCCTTGACCTCGTCCAGACCGGCGATGTCGGCAAAGCGGACCTTCGGCTTCTCAGCCAGGACGAGGCTGGTAACCTTCTCCTGTCTCTGAGGCGTTTCCGCCGGGGGTCTGGCCACCGTTGCACCCTGGTCTGACGGCTCTGAACCGCGTCCTGATGCCTGAATAGCCCCACCACCCAGCCCCTCGGCAATCTGGCGAAACCTCTTCGACTCCTCCAGCAACTCGTCCCGCTTGACCGCCGGCGACAGGCCGGCCAGGTAGCCCAGGAGCCGAGCGCAGTTGGCATACTCCGCCCTTGCCTTGCCCAGCTCGCCTCTCTGGTGGTATTTCTCCGCCAGCCGCTGACTTTTCTCGAACCTCTTTCTTACCTTATCTATGACGGCCACTGCTTCCCCGTTCGCCTCTGGTGGTGCTCCGTGAGTCTAGTTTCGCACTCGCGCCAGGTCGGATCAATAGTACCAGGAATGTCCGGCTCTCGGACGCATACGTTGCCATTGCTGATCAGACCCGCAGCTACTGCCGGGGCAATCTCTCCATACTGTAACCAACAGCGGCCCTTTGCTTAACTTTTGACAACCACTTCTCAACCCCTGGCATGATAATCCGGGCATAGCATGTAGATAACCAGAGCAGCGGCCCCGAGAGGCCGCCACCTGTGCCGGACACGCGACTAGCTGCTCAAGCCGAGAGCCATCGGGCAAACATAAACGAAACGGATTGTCCGCGACGCCAGGCCGGGGTGTATAATTGCAGCAACTTATGCTGCGGGAGGTGATGATGAAGAAACTGGCTATTCTGACAGTCGTGGCAATGCTGGCCGTCTTCGTGGCGGGCTGCGGTGGTGGCGACGAGACCAACGGAAACGGGACTGAGCCGACGGCCCAGCAGTGGGCAGCATACGCCTTCGACACCGAAGTGACCCCGGCCTCCGGAAGTCCGGGGACTGTCAAGTCCTTCACCATAGAGCAGACTTACGACGAGGAAGGTGTAGTCAGACAGTTCAGCATCGAGGGCGAGTACCTGGGTAAGGTGACCACAGAAACTAAGACCGTCAGGACAGAAGTGGTTCAGGTCCCCCCTGCAACGGATCAGGAGACCGTCTCCGAACAGGTCGAATGCTACCGGTTGCAGCACCGTATCACGGTTCTCAGGGATGACACTGGCGGCGACAACCCCGAATGGGCCGACGTTACCGTCTGGATCCCCGCTGATGACTTCGAGACAACACTCCAGTACTTCTGGATCTATCCCAAGGCAACATACGTTGATTCTGACGAAAACCAGGGCGAGTGGAGCTACTACTTGACACAGGAAATGCAGGACGAGATGGACAACGCGCCGGAGGGCACTACGATTACGTTCGCACCGTATGTTGACGGCGAATTCTACGGATTTGACGAGTGGACTTTGTGGGGACTGTATGGCTGGGCGTGGACCTGGTTCAGCCCCTTTGCTACGGGGGCCGCAGAGCTTGAGGAAGTAAGCTGGAGCATAGATGGTGTCAGCTACTCGGTCGATTCGGAGACCAAGTCCGTTGGTGGTTACAGCTTCGACGCCTGGTCAATAAACATCACCTGGAGCGGCAACGGTGAGACGGCCGAGTACAGCGCAACCATATCGCCTGACCTTCCGCTGCCGATCTATCTCAAGGTCGGCAGCAAGGTCGATGGTGGCGACAGCTACTTCGAGTACGAGTTGACCGACATCGTCCTTGAATGAGAGGAGTCGGCGGCCGTTCCTGGTTTTGTGCCTGTACTGCCCTCAGACCGGAGAAGGTAACATATACGGTATCAGAGACAGGGGCTACGCCCCCTGTCTCCATTTGAGCCAACTCCACCACAAACCCAGGATGAAATGGAGGTCAAATGAGCACCGGTTCGGCCACTGTTGTTGAGGACCGGGTTGAGGCCGTCTACGCCGGCTTCTGGATCAGGCTGGCAGCCTGGGTATTGGACGTTGTGCTCCTGGCCATTGTGAGCTGGGGCATTGTCAACGTGGCCTACTTCGTTGCCTTCTGGGCATGGCGGGGACAAACACTGGGCCAACTGGTGGCCAACGTCCAGGTGGTGAGGACCGATGGCCGGAAAGTGGACCTGCGTACGGCAGTGCTGCGCTATCTGGGCTACCTGGTCTGCGTCCTTACTCTCGGCATCGGCTTCCTGATCATAGTCTTCGATGACCGAAAGCAGGGGCTGCACGACAAGATAGCCAGCACCTACGTTGTACGAGTGCGCCCTGAATGAGAATGCCCCGGGGAGAGTTGCCGGTCGCTACAAGCCAAACCGATCTGTAACCTCCTTGAGACCACACGCTTACCCGCCGTAAGCCATTCTTAACCCCTTCCACGCGATCATAGACTCAGCGATACGAGTGCCACCCGCAATCGAGTGGTCCGATTGGCGCTAACCGCGTTGGTTGTGACTCCAGCGAGTAGGGCATTCGCCATAGACAGCGCTACTCCAAGCATGGCTGAGAATGGAAAGGTGAGATAATGACCGCAGCCAGGATCGTTCTCCTGATTTTTGCAATCATTATTATGCTGGTGGCCATCGGTCTCCTGTTCACAGGCGGGGCTCTGGTGTGGGTGGACGTGGCCCGCACTGACGACGAAGGTTTCGTCGGTACAACGGACACCGAACTGAACAGAGCCTCGCGCGCCATCGCCACACCCCCGATCGATCTGGACGAAGAAGCCATAGACGTGTTGAGGTGGATCGACCTGAGCACCGTGAGACTAGTGGGCGAAAACAACAATCCTTCAAAACAGGTCTTCATGGGCATAGGGAGAGACTCGGACGTGCAGGACTACCTGGACAACGTCAACCACGACGAGATGAGTCGCCTTACCCACTGGATATCCTTCGACATTGAGTATGAGAATATTCCCGGTGATCAGGCACCTGCACCTCCAACCTCCGAGACATTCTGGGTCGCATCAGCGCATGGGCCCGGGACTCAGACCCTGGACTGGGAACCGGAAGAGGGCATCTTCGCCATCGTCCTGATGAACGAGGATGCGTCTCCCGGCGTCGATCTGACGGCGTCGCTCCGGGCGAAGGTAGACACGCCTATCCTTCCCATCGGCATAGGTTTCCTGGTCGGCGGAGTCGTGCTCCTGGCAGTAGCAGTCGTGATGGTCTACTTTTCCACACGCAGTAAGGGAGCCCCAGAGACAGCTCCTCCCACCGTCGTCTAGGCTGATCCCTGAACAGCAACAACCGCACCTCGTGAAGACAACGTGGAGCACGCAAATGTTCGGGAACAGGGTAGCACGGGAAATCCAGGAGCTTTTTGCCAGTTCAGGCGACATCTCCCACAACGTGTTCAGCTACGACCAGATAACCGAATTGCCGCCTCCAGTCCAGGGATATCTGCGGTACTCACTGAATGAGGGGCAGAGATACATCTCCTGCGGCAGAATGAAACAGGACGGTCTGATCAGAGCAAGGGAAGGTCAGCGCTGGCAACGCCTCACCGCAGAGCAGTACTTCACCACGGAGGAGCCGGGGTTCATCTGGCATGCAAGAACAAGGCTGCTCCGCTTCCTCTGGATCACCGCAAGAGACAGATACTATCGAGGCCAGGGCAACATGCTGATAAAGTTTCTGTCAACCTTCACCATGGGGGACGTAAAGGGGAAAGAGATGGACGAGGCAAGCCTCATTCGGTTCGTGGCGGAGATGCCGGCCTACCCGACAGCCCTGCTGTCGGCCCGGTATCTGAGCTGGGAACCTGTGGACATCAATTCAGCCAGGGCCATCGCCAGGCATGAAGGGCACGAGGTGTCCATGGTATTCCATTTCAATGAGGTCGGCCAGGTCACCAGCGTGACTACGCCGGACAGATGCAGACAGGTCAGAGGTGGACTCGTCAAGACGCACTGGACCGGGCATTTCGGGGACTACCAGGAGATCAACGGCACGCGCATACCGAGAGAAATGGAGGCCGTGTGGAACCTTCCTGAAGGGGACTTCAGCTACGGCAGGTTCACCGTCACCGAAATCGAGTACAACAACCCAACGAAGTACTGACATGGGTGCCATGCTGCTTCTCCCGGCGGAACCGGCAAGGCTGAGCGGGCGGATTTGTACCCAGGAGGGGTTCAAGTGCTATAATGTCACACAGGTCCAGTGTCAGGTAGCCTGTGCAGGCGCCGCCGAGGGAAAGGCCCGCGCCTGCTCGATCCCTGTCCAGATTGATACGGGGGTCTGCCGGAAATCAGAAGATTGACTCACGCCACACTACCTGGTAGCCAGCCCAACCCGCATCCCCTTGATTACATCTTCCGTCCCCGCTCGATTGCCATTGTCGGCATCTCGGCCGACCTGCCCAAGACGTGGATCAAGCGACTCTACCTTGACTCGCTACTGCAGAGCGGATACACAGGCAAGGTCTACCTGGTCAATCCCAGGGGAGGAGAGATGGCGAACCTGCCCATCTACCCGAGCCTGACAGACGTTCCGGGGCCAGTAGACCACGTCGTCGTCTCCGTCCCCGCCCCGTACACACCCACAATCCTGGAGGAATGCCGGGACAAGGGTGTCAAGGTAGTCCATGTCTTTACTTCCGGCTATGCCGAGACCGGCGAACCCGACCGAATCGAACTGCAGAACAGGCTGGTGGAGATAGCCCGCCAGGGCAACATCCGCATCATTGGGCCAAACTGCCTCGGCATCTACTACCCCAAAGGCAGGATTGGCCTGAGTCCGGACTTTCCGATGGAGGCGGGACCCATAGGATATCTGTGCCAGAGCGGGGGGAACATCGCCTACACGGTCCGGCACGCCGTTGCCCGCGGACTGCGTTTCAGCAAAGTTGTCAGCTACGGCAATGCCTGTGATATCAACGAGTGCGACCTGCTGGACTACATGGCTGACGACCCGGAGACCAAAGTCATCGCTGCGTACATCGAGGGTGCCACCGATGGTCAGCGCCTGGTCGAGGTCCTCAACAAAGCAGCGTCTGCCAAGCCAGTGGTGGTGTTCAAGGGAGGCTATACACAGGGCGGCTTGAGGGCAGCGGCTTCCCATACAGGGTCTCTGGCCGGGACCGACGCGGTGTGGGACACAATCATCAGCCAGGCTGGTGCCATAAGGGTACACAGCATCGAGGAAATGGTGGACATGCTGGTAGCGCTACTGCGCGTTAGACCGCCCAAAGGTGTGAACACGTGCGTCGTAGGGCATGGCGGTGGCGCCAGCGTAATGGCCACCGATGAGCTTGAGCGGGCGGGGCTGCGGCTCGTCCCTATCCCGGCGGAGACGAGACAAAGGCTGAAGGAGTTCATTGACCTGGCAAACAGCATGCTCCGCAATCCAATCGACGTCAGTCCGCTGGCTGCACTGGACGCTTTTGAGCTATTGACTTCTATGGGTGGCCGAAGCTGCATCGACGTTCTCAGGGAGAAAGCGGGAACGGCGCTGGGTGGGGCATGGGGCCGACTGAATGCCGTGCTGAGGGACTGGCACGACCTGGACCTGATAGTATTCCAGCATGGCTTCGACGTAAGTCCAATGCCGGTGAGTGACCTCAGTGTCGGCGCAGTGGTTGGCCCGATGCTCCTGGCTGCCAGGGCATGCGAATTGCCCAAGGCAGTTGTCCTTCACTCTATGGGCAATGACGATACCTGGCGTGCCTCGGCCGAATTGCGGGGGATCTGCGCAGAGTTCGGCCTTCCGCTGTTCCTGTCCATGAGGGGAGCGGCCGGGGCCCTGAGAAAACTGATCGATTTCAACCAGGCTTATCCTGACAGGCTCGCCCCCCTGCACGCTTAGGTTCGGGTGAAGACCGGGGTTCACGTTGAGCCGATGGCGAAATGGCTGGCAGTTGCGGAGTGACGGCATGCCGGTGACCACCGATATGTTCTTTCATGACGTGTTCCGTGGGCAGCAGTGGACTATCATCGCCGCAAGTTCAGAGGCTTTCCCCGTGCTATAGAGAACGCCCTCACGTTGCCAGGTGTCAGGCTGTACACGCCCCAGAAGGTCTCCGAAGAGTTGCTGCTCTGCGCGTGAACGGCACGCACCCGGCGCCTGCATTTAGTTCCATTACGATACATACTGTCACGCGCGTGGGCACCTCGGTGTTGTTGGAGTGCGTTGCCACATCAGCACCTTGCAGCATGGCAGCCAGGTGCCCTTGCCACATGGCGGGAAGCCGGTGAACGGCACGTGCTTATTGTACCTCTGCACACCCTATCTGCGTAGTGAACGAGGCATACGGATACACTCCGGCCAACCGGGTGAGTCCTGCTGATACCGTACATGGTACTGACGCGCCCGGGTATACCACGTCGCCAATGGCCAGACCAGTCAACGACACGTCGGTTCCGAGCCCCGTGATGATGCTGATATCCGAGACTTCGATCGGCACCGCGCCGTGATTGTGCAGATCGAAATCGATGAAACCTTCGTAGCCGACGTAACCGCATACGTGCACGTTGAGTCCATCGGCATCCCCGTCTCCAGAGCTATCGTACTCCCGTGCCTCTGTAAAACCCAGGTCGGGAGGCCCTTCCGGGTCCCAGGGCTGCTCGTTGTCTCTAACCATCAAACCGCGGAACTCAACATCGACTCCCTCGGTCACGATCACAGAGCTTGCACCCACCACGTACTCGAGACAGTAGATGTCAATGCGGAAGCTGAAGGAACCCACCGCCTCTGAAGCCACAATTGCCGATACAGCACACGACGCGGTCTGGCCTGGGAGAAGGTAGTCCACCAGGCCAGTCACGCAACACTGAATTACACCGCCGGCCGGCTCCGCGGTCTCACAATACAGACCCAACGGCTTCGAGCCATAGTTGTGGAGGTCAAAGTGGATGCAACCCTCGTACCCACGGTAACCGTTCTCGATGCTGACGGCGACAAGATCGTCGTCTCCATCGCCGGAGGTGTCAGTCACTGCAGCCACCGCAGTGACCCCCACGTCTTCTCCAGGTTCTTCGTTGTCGCCCGTCCACACGTTGACGAACCCAATATCGTAGCCCTCGTGCAGCGCGATTTGACCGATGGCGCAGCAGCCCGCTTCCGCGAACGGGTCCTCGTTATACTGAATCGTGTTGACGATCAAGTCGAACCCGGCGGTCGCCCCTGGCGGTGCATCATTGGTCAAATGCACGTGGACGCCCACCGGCAGAGACTCCCCCGGGTGAAGCTGTATTGATCCGCCCGGCGTGCCGACACCATCCAGACCCGTGACGTCCACGTCAAGCCAGGTGTGGGGGTTGTCGACCGTGATCCCGTAGATATGGAGAGGGATGGTGCCGGTATTCTGGATTTCCAGATCACTATGGTAGTAGACGGACGGGTAGGCATTGACAACCTCGACATGGAGTACGGAGCAGTCGCCTCCGTCGACACTGCAGTCGATGTGGCTAACATCCTTCTCGGAAGGCTCGGAGTCCCAGGTTTCGACCTCCGTCCAACAGGCACCAATGCTACCGGTCATCACCGCCCCGTCAATGGCGAGCTCCTTTGACCAGTGAGCGTATCCCATCCCGAAGGCCGCCAGGCAGCAGGTCGCCAGCAGAAAAACGACCGCCAGTCTTGTCATTCTTCCTCCACTTGACTGGCGCACCCCCGTCCCACTCCTGTGCCGCCGTGACAGCCCCGCATCAACCAGCCCTCATTGTGCGTCAGGCTGTCCCGGCTTGCTCCTGGCATGTTTCTCCGTGGGCCACCGGCTGGACCTAGTCCTGCATAACCAGCATGGCGCCAAACAACTGGCTCAAGACCTGTAACCCTGCGTGCATCATGTCCTCCAGGTATTCGATGAAGTCCTCGCCACACGCAGTGATCCCACCGGACAGGTTGTAAGCCGGTCCGCACTCATCAACGTAACCTACTGGCCATTCCTCGACTTCGACCCAGGCCCATTCATCCAGTAACCGGTTCACGAACAGGAGACACTTGGAAATGACTTCCGCCAGTACGCTCATGACCACACCTCCCCCTTGACATCTGGATCACACCCAGCCTCCCGGCCGCACTGGCAGACCGGCCCGTGTGTATCCGCTCCTTCACAAACCCGAGGTCAGCGTACCAGAACAGGGGTTAAGAGGCGGTAAAGGCGATTTCGGAGCGGGTGAAGGGAGGTGTACGAGAGGTCGCAAAGTGGTCACATGGTTACGAGAGTCAGTTAAACAGCAATCAGATTGGCCACGGCTGCAGGTAACAGAGTTCCCCGAATGCAAAATGGCAAGGGTGTGGTGTGGAAGGCTATAGCCAGTGATCTGTCAAGATCGACAGCTATTCGCAACCAGGCAGCCCGTACGGCCAGTCACGAAGAACGGTCAACAGGGGCAAGGCCTTGCCCGTGAAGAATGCGACCAGAGAACCGCCATCGGGTGTCAAGCCTACCACTCGTAGTCTTTGTAGGCATTCCTTATCTGGCTGACGAGGCGGTATGACCTCATGAGTAACGAAGGGATTTCCGTCACCGGGAATTTCCTTAGTAGAGACAGTCGCTTGCCGAGAGGAACGGCCTGTCTCAGCAGACTGGAGAACTCCTGATAGAAATCCTTCAGCGGAAGCGATGTCGGGAGGAGGGCGTGAAGGAAGTCGAAGTGGTCGTAGTTGTGCGTTAGCAGCCCATCCCTTACCTCTTCGTATAAGTCCGTACCAGGTAGGGGCGTAAGGACGGCGAACGAGGCGAAATTCAGTCCCAGACTGCGGCAGTACCGCCGGAACTCGGCGAAATCCTCTTTTCTGAACTCCGGTCGCACGATGAAAGAAGCCCACGTGTCGATGCCCAGGTCCTGGAGTATCCGCACAGCACTTCTGTTCTCACTGGCGGTGGAGCCTTTTCTTATGTATTTCAGGTCGTCATCTCGGAAAAACTCGAGCCCCACGAATATTCTCTCCAGCCCAATCTCCCTCCACATTTCCAGCAATTCAGGGTACCTCACGATCGTGTCGCTTCTGCCGTAAAGAAAGTAACGCTTTCTTATTCCCGCCTCTCTTATGAGATGTGCCAGGGTCTTCATCCTGGCAGCATCTACCAGGGACTCGTCGTCGGCAAAGAAGACGAAGTCCTCATCTATTTCGGCAAGCTCTCTTACAATGCTCTCCGGAGTTCTCTTGAAGTACTGTCCCCCCGTCAGTTTCCACAGAGCGCAGAAGCTGCACCGGAAGGGACATCCCTTCGACGTACGTATAGAGGCCAGGGGTCTCATCCATTCGGAGAAGTAACGTCTCCTGTACTTCGCCGTAACTCCCCTGTGGGGGAACGGGAAGGCATCCAGGTCTACTGCTGGTTCGGCAGGAGTCCTGACGGTCTCCTCTCCCTTCCTGAACGTTGTCCCCGGAACTCCTTCAATTCTTTCGCCAGCCTCGAATCTTCGAACAATCTCCTTGAAGACAAAAACGCCTTCCCCGCTTACGATGAGGTCGATAGAGGGAGTCAGGAAATCTTCGGGGCAGACAGTGGCATGATGGCCGCCCACCACGGTGAGTACGTCAGGATTCCACCTCTTTACGTGGTCGAACAGCCTCTTTGCGGTGTTCACGTGTACGGTGTATGAAGTTATGCCGACGACATCGGGGCGGAAGTCATCCAGGGCTGCGGTCAAGTCCCTGTCAAGGCGCATATCGAGAATCTTCACATCATGGTCTTCTGCAACCCCCGAGGCAACATACTCAAGTGCAAGCGGCTCGTAAACGTGAAGGTCCTCCCCGCCAATGGTCGAAGGAGCTTTCGGTGGTTGAATGAGCAGTATCTTCACGCGGCTACCTGCACTGCCAAACGACTGGGACTTATGTAAAACGAAGAGAGGCGGGTGGCCATCCACCGCCTCTCCCCCTAGCTACCAGCCGTTTCACCAGTTGACCAGTGCGACCCCGGGGGGATTCGAACCCTCATGTGCAAAACACGGCCTGTTTAGTAGATCTGCTCTGCCCCAGAGATCCAAAGACTCCCAGTCTCGCTGCAAGCTACCTGCTGCGATATGGCCGGAGCTGGCCAGACGGAGCAAACACGAGAGCCTTCGCAAGCTGGCCCAAGAGTATGGCATGTCCCACGAGTCTGTTAGGAGGGCTTTGAAAGCAGCGCTGTCGGCAGAGTCAAGTCGTTGACCAAGGAGAGGTAGGCTTAGGGGTGTCCAGGCAGGAGTGCCGGGGACACTGGACGGTGCCGGCGATTGGCAACCCAATCGCCACACCCCTGAGCCTATATCTCACTGGGATAGGTGATGAGTCCAATCCGCGGGTGCCGTCCCGGGTGGTGGCGGCGAGGACTCCGGGATGAATTTGGGTGGCGCTAGCCATCCAAAGAGGGGCTGGCCGTTGAGGCGCTGCGGAAGGCCACCACTCAGGATGTTCATGATGAACATACGCAGGATAATGCAATGACGTATGCCCGCGTCGTCCGCTGGACAACCTGGCGCCCCTGGAATACGCGTCACTGGTCAGATGAACCACAGGACCAACACAATGGTTGGTACAAAAAAGGGCTGGTCAATTCTTGCCAAAGGAACCCACCTATACCCCAGTTTGATTCTGGAAATCCGAGTAAAGCGTAGACTTCACTCGTCCCGCAGGGCCTCTTTTATTTGAGCGTGCAGTTCTGGTGTATCTTCGTGCCCGTGGTCATGCACCATATGCCAAACGGCAACAGGCAAAACCTCCTCCTCTGTCCCAGCAATGGTTAGCGTGCATTTCTTTTCACTAGGAATAAGCCGACAATCTGCAACCTTTCGTTTAGATTCCATGGTGTCCCTCCTAGATTGAATTATGAGTCAATTCTCCCGCTTCGTATACTCTAATAACACCTGACATACCCCGGTATCTTAGGGGCATCCGACAGGGACCAACTCCGGGTCAATGGCTCATAATTAGCGATCAGTTCCCCAACGGAATGGGTCTGCGTCACCCTGGGACAACCGGGAACGATGTTGGTGTCTATGAGGAATCGGGCCACCAGGTCCATTTTCTAGTCCAAGAACCTTTGGCCTATACGGCAGCGATTTCGGCCAATAGAGCAGATGCTGTGATTGTACTAAGTTGGGAATATAGAAGTCATAAAATGTATTGAGAAAAGGTTACAAACTCATGACATTTACTAGATACAGCCTGTATCTATCCTGGACGGGTGCCCGTTGGGCATCATCCCGATTCTCTATCTTATCGATATCCCTTAGAGGGCCTCTTGAGGATCGAACTCCGGGGGGAAGGCTTTACGGCCGATGCTAACTGCCTGCTCCCAAAGGCCACGTGCTTCATCCGACAGGCCACGATCCGACAACACCATAGCAAGGTGATGGATCGCGTCGATGTGGTCCGGCATCTGTGCCAGCACGTTCTTGAAGATCGCCTCGGGACCGACAAGTTCGCCTGATTCACAGAGTTCGCAGCCGGGAGTGGAACTCATTCATGACCTCACCATGAGCCCGGGGGTATACGAATTCCCACTCTAGCGGGGGGCAACTCTGTGCAGCGCTAGCATTTCCCTTTGTCCTCTGCGCCTGGCAGCAAATACAGTTGCTGTTGCCTGGAGCCGTTTGGATCAAAGACAAGAGTGTCGTGGCCGTCAGTCCACGACATGAGTTCAAATCATTCTTCGACCTGCAGTGCGATGGGATGTCACACTATGTATTGCAGGTATTGGCGACCCCGGGGGGATTCGAACCCCCGATCTCCACCGTGACAGGGTGGCATGTTAGGCCGCTACACCACGGGGCCACCACGACTATCAGGGAAACTCACCCTCGACCGGCTGGCTCCCTTCCGAACCGCCACCAAGTTGAAGACTCGCGACTGTCAACCTGCCGGGCTGCCCAAAGTTTATCCGCACCCAGGCACCATTGTCAAGGATTGAATTCAGGCAGTAGCGGCGTTATACTTAATGAAGTACAGGGAATAACCATGCACGTTGCCGTTGGATGTGACCACAGGGGGCTGCAGCTAAAGCAGATGATAATGAACCTTCTCATTGAGATAGGTCATACGTACAACGATTTTGGCTGCTACTACGATACGACCAGGGTTGACTACCCTGACTTTGCGGAAAAGGTAGCCGATGCAGTGGCCGGTGGAGAAGCCGACTGTGGCATCCTGGTGTGTGGCAGCGGCATTGGTATGTGCATGGCGGCCAACAAGATCAAGAGCATTCGGGCAGCCATCTGCCATGACTCCTTCTCGGCGCGGCGCGCCCGGCAACATACCGACGCCAATGTGCTCTGCCTTGGCCAGGACATAGTCGGACAGGACCTGAGCAGGGATATCGTAAAAACGTTCCTGACCGCTGAGTTCGAGGGGGGAAGACACACTCAGCGTCTGGACAAAATAAGGGCTCTCGAGAACGCCAGCAGGTAGCACTTCGCACCCGTCTGACCTGAAGACAGGCCTCCTGAAACCGAGCCAGCGCTTAAAACCGGGGGCGGCCCAGATCGAACCCGTTTTCCAGAGAACAAGTCCTCAAGGCGCTGTCCGCAATTGGCGCTCCTGAGGGCCAGATCTAACGTGAGGTAACCTTGAACATGGGCTGCGACACCAAGATCCTGGACGAGGTCAAAGACCCGGCCGATCTGAAGCGCCTGTCGTCCCGCCAGTTGAAACAGCTTGCCAGTGAGATAAGAGAGGAACTGGTTGACCTCGTAGGGGTCACCGGAGGACATCTTGCCTCCAACCTCGGTGTCGTGGAACTCACCATCGCCCTGCACCGGGTCTTCGACAGCCCGACAGACAAGATCATCTGGGACGTGGGCCATCAGTCCTACGTCCACAAGATGCTGACCGGACGCCGGAAGCGACTGCCCACCCTGCGGCAGCTTGGAGGCCTGTCCGGTTTCACTGACAGGAACGAAAGCCCGCACGATGTCTTCGGCGCCGGACATGCCAGCACGTCAATCTCAGCCGCCCTGGGCATGGCTATTGCCCGCGACATGGCCGGGGACGGCTACCACGTGGTGGCTGTCATCGGCGACGGCGCCCTGACCGGAGGAATGGCGCTCGAGGGCCTCAACCAGGCCGGTCAGTCGGGCACCAAGTTCATCGTCGTATTGAACGATAACGGCATGGCCATCTCTCCGAGTGTCGGCGCCCTGGCCAAGACGCTAAACAGGCTGCGCCTCGACGCTCGCCTTCGCTGGCCTGAAAGAGGCATGGAAGAGGTCATCACCAGGCTTCCCCTGGGCAAACGGGTGGGCAAGAGAGTGAAAATGAGCGTCAAAGGGCTGCTGCTGCACAAGATAATGTGGGAGGAACTGGGTTTTGCCTATCTGGGCCCTGTCGACGGGCACAATATCCGTGACCTGGAGGTGGCCCTGCGCCAGGCAAGGAACTACAAGAGGGGTCCTGTATTCCTCCACACGGTCACCGTCAAGGGGAAAGGCTACGATCCTGCAGAGAACGACGCCGTGACCTTCCACGGCATATCGGGCAACGACTGCAAGGATGCAGGAGACAGCGGACCAACGTACAGCCAGGTGCTCGGGGAGACGGTGCTGCGCATAGCCCGCCAGAACCCCAAAGTGGTGGCTATCACTGCCGCCATGCTTGAGGGCACCGGCCTGGCCTGCGTGGCTAAAGAGCTTCCCGACCAAGTCTTCGACGTGGGCATATGCGAACAGCACGCCGTCACGTTTGCCGCCGGCCTGGCCTGTCAGGGCTACGTCCCCATCGTGGCGGCCTACTCCACCTTCCTGCAACGGGCTTTCGACCAGGTCGTCCATGATGTCTGCCTGCAGCAATTGCCGGTCGTTTTCGTCCTTGACCGCAGTGGCATAGTAGGTGACGACGGCAAGACGCACCAGGGTAGCTTTGACCTTTCCTACCTTGGCTGCATTCCCAACATGATAGTTGCCGCGCCCAAAGACGAGAATGAGTTGCAGCACCTGGTCTACACCGCGGTGAAGGCAAACCGCCCAATGGCCGTCCGCTATCCCAGGGGCTCGGGGCCGGGAGCGGCCCTCGACGAATCATTCCGGGAACTGCCCATCGGCAAGGGCGAGATACTGCGGCATGGCGAGGACGTGGCAATCGTCTCCCTCGGCAACATGGTGTATCCCTCAATGGAGGCAGCCAGAAAACTGGCGCATGCCGGCGTGCAATGCAGTGTGATCAACGCCCGCTTTGCCAAACCTCTGGACACAGAGCTCATCCTGGATGCGGCCAGGAGAACCAAGCGCCTGCTGACGGTGGAGGAAAACGCCCTCGCTGGCGGGTTTGGCAGCGCAGTGATGCAATTGCTGCAGAGTTCCGGAGTCCTTGACGTATCGGTGAAATGCCTGGGCCTGCCCGACGTCTTCGTGGAGCACGGGTCCCAATCGCTGCTTCGCGCCAGCTTCGACCTGGATGCCGCAGGCATAGCGCGCCAGGTGCTAAACTCTTTCCCGGAGCTTGGCAGTTCCGTTGAAGCTGGTGGACTGGCCAAAGGCCTGTCTCCTTCGCAAAAGTAGATGCCTCCACCGAGATCTTTCTATCGCTACCAGGAAGAACTGCAGGCGGAACTTCGGGCGGTTGTAGGCCAGGACTCTTCGCCCTTGTTCCACATGATGCGGTACCACATCGGGTGGGTGGACGAGAAGGGCCTGGACCAGGAAGGTTCGGGAAAGCTGTCACGCCCCACCCTCTGCCTGCTGGCCTGCGAGGCGGTGGGGGGCGACTGGCACTCCGCACTTCCGGCCGCGGCAGCCATCGAGCTGGTGCACAATTTCTCTCTTATCCACGACGACATACAGGACAGAAGCTACGAACGGAGAAACCGTCCCACGGTGTGGAAACTGTGGGGAGAGGCACAGGGGATCAACGCCGGTGACGCCATGTATGCTCTGGCGCATCTCACCCTGCTCAGGCTCTCAGATAGAGGCGTCGCCCCAGAGAAGGTAGTCCTGCTCTCGAAGCAGTTGAACCTGACCAGCCTTGAGCTGTGCCAGGGACAGTACCTTGACATCGAATACGAGAGCCACATGGATGTTGGCGTTGAGCATTACCTGGACATGATCGGCAAGAAGACGGCCGCACTCTTCGAGACTGCGCTCTACTTCGGCGCTGTCCTGGGCACAGACAACCAGGCACACGTATCATCTCTCCGCTCTTTCGGCAGAAACCTGGGCATGGCTTACCAGGTATATAACGACCTGGAGGGCATATGGGAGAAAGGCGAGAGCGGCAAGGGGTCCCCTTACACGGACATCACGCACAGGAAGAAGACCCTTCCCATACTGTATGCTATAGAAAACGCAGAGCCCGGAGAGAAGGAGACACTGATCGGGATCTACAACAAGGCAGAGGTCGCCGGCAAAGACCTGGAGTCCGTGCTTCTTATCCTTGACAGGACAGATGCCCGGGCATATGCAGGGCAAGTAAGGGACCTCTACCATCGTCAGGGAGTCGAGGAGCTTCGGAGTGCCAGCATCGACTCGGCCTTCCGACAGGAGCTTGAGGATACGGCGGCGTATCTGCTTGGCGGAAGCCGGTGTGCGGAATGAAGTCCCCCACCAGGAAAGACCGAAATGGAAGTAATCCCGGCTATTGATCTCAAGGGTGGCAGGTGCGTCCGCCTCTACCAGGGCGACTACGACAGGGAGACGGTTTTCTCCAACGACCCGGTAGGCATGGCGGTGCACTGGTCTTCCCTGGGAGCGCCGAGGCTGCACCTGATAGACCTGGATGGTGCGGCTGCGGGGAAACCGTGTCACCTGCCTCTCATCGCCGAAATAGCGAAGGCCATCCAAATCCCCGTCCAGGTCGGCGGGGGAATCCGCCAGATGGAATCGGTGGAGAGCCTGCTGAACGCGGGCGTACAGAGGGTCATTCTCGGTACGGCGGCAGTGGAAGACCAGCGGGTGGTGGAGGAAGCGTATCGGCGGTTTGGAGACGCGGTGATTGTGGCTGTCGACGCCCGGGAGGGATACGTCGCTGTTCACGGATGGCAGAAAAGGACGAATGTCACAGCCTCCGATCTGGTCCGGGAGATGGCAGCCATCGGGGCCAGGCGTTTCATCTACACCGACATTCTCAGGGACGGCACGCTGAGTCAACCCAACTTCGAGGCCATAGCCAGGTTGACCGGCAACACGAGCCTGCCCATCATCGCTTCGGGCGGCATCACTTCTATAAGCCACCTCACTCGGCTGAGCCAGCTCGGCGTTGAAGGGGCAATCATAGGCAGGGCCCTGTATTCTGGAGATATCAAGCTGGAGGAGGCCCTGGCAGCCCTGCAATGAATACCAGCTTCAGTCCAGCCTACCTCCGCAGGGGCTACCAGCCACAGATCGGCTGTCAGGAAGGACGGTGCGAACATGTTGAAGTTTGACGAAAAGGGGCTGATTCCGGCCATAGTGCAAGACGCCGATTCCGGCGAAGTGCTGATGCTGGGCTACGTGAACCAGGAGTCCCTGCGCAGGACTTTCGAGACGGGTCAGGTCTGGTTCTACAGTCGCAGCCGACAGGAGCTGTGGCACAAAGGGGCCACCTCGGGCAACTACCTCAACCTCCAAGCTGCGTGCAAAGACTGTGACGAAGATACTATCCTGTTGAAAGTCCGGCCCGACGGACCCGTGTGTCACACCGGCAACAGGACCTGCTTCTTCCAATCGCTGCAGCCCGACGCCAGCGTTTAGCCGCTCTCCGGCACCGCGTCTGCCTCGATGGCACCGTTCAGGGCGTGGATGGCCACTTCCAGTTGACCGTCATCCGGCTGTCGCGTAGTCATCGCCTGCAGTGCCAGGCCGGGCAGCAGGAGAATGCGGACGAGAGGATTATCGGCATACCTGGCGCTCAGGTGCGTGATCTCATAGCCAATGGCGGCAATAACAGGTACAAGCACGATGCGGGACAGGACGCGCAGCCACATGGCTGGGTGACCAACCAGGGCAAACACGATGATGGCAATCACCAGGACAGTAAACAGAAACGCCGTCCCACAACGGACGTGGGCGGTGGAGTAGTTTCTGACCGCCGCCACCTCCAGGGGGGCCTTGTCCTCATAGGCATTGACTGTCTTGTGCTCCGCGCCGTGGTAGGCAAACACCCTCCTGACGTCAGGTATCAAGTTTATGGCCGCAAGGTAGAGCAAGAACATAGCCACGCGGATAACGCCCTCCACTATGTTGCTCACCAGGGAGGAGCCGAGGTGAGGATCGATGAGATGGGTGAGGAACAGCGGGGCCAGGAAGAAGACGGCTATGGCGAAGCCGAGTGAGAGGATGAATATGCCCCATGCCATAAGCCCGGAGATATCCTGCTTTTCCTCCTCCAGAGATACGTTGGCCGACTCGAAAAGGGCCCTTATCCCCAGCACCAGAGTCTGCACCAGGATGACAATCCCACGCAGGAAGGGAATCCTCCTGACCTTGCCCCGGTAGACGCCTGCCAGTGGCCTGGCGGTGAGCATCAGCTCGCCGTTGGGGCGACGAACCGCCATGGCCAGGTTCCTCCGCCCCAGCATCATCACCCCTTCAAACACCGCCTGCCCCCCGTAGTAGAAGTCTTTTGCCAAACTCGCCTCTCACAAAACAGGAGCGGAACCGAGTTTCCGCCCCTGCTGCGTTGCCTATTCTGTTCTGACGGCAAGGTCTTCGGGCCGTCTGAGCCAGGCAATTGCCAGCCCTAGGTCTTGGTCCTGTATCGCCTCTTGAACCGCTCTACCCTGCCGGCAGTGTCAACGATTCGCTGCTCTCCCGTAAAAAAAGGATGGCACTTGCTGCAGACCTCCACCTTGAGCTGTTGCCTGGTAGCACCTGTGGTAAAGGTATTGCCGCAAGCGCAGGTCACCCGCGCATCCGGATAGTAGGTAGGATGAATCTTCTCCTTCATTTCTCAGGACGCCGCATAGACGCTGACTTTACGCTTGTTCTTCCCGGCCGGCTCGAACTTCACCATACCGTCAATCAGAGCGAAAATCGTGTAGTCTCTGCCCAGCCCGACGTTGTTGCCGGGATAAAGGCGCGTGCCCCGCTGCCGGACCAGAATGCTCCCGGCCCGCACGACCTGGCCGTCGTAGCGCTTCACTCCCAGTCGCTTGCCCTGGCTATCTCGGCCACACTTTGTGCTGCCACCGCCCTTCTTATGTGCCACTCCGCTTGCCTCCGGATCGCGATGCTTTACCCAGGCTGATCTCCTTAATCGCCAGCCTGGTGTATAGCTGACGATGTCCCTTCTTCCGACGATACCTTACCTTCGGCTTGTACTTGAACACGATGATCTTGTCGCCCTTCTCCTCACCCACAGCCTCGGCCAGCACCCTGGCACCCTCAACCAGCGGCTTGCCAACCACCACTTTGTCCTCGTCGGCCACCAGGAGGACCCTGTCCAACTCGACCTTGCCGCCCTCCTCTACCGGCAGCCGCCCGACCCGAACAACCTGCCCAGGCGCCACCTTGTATTGTTTGCCGCCGGTCTCAACGAGCGCGTAGATGACTTCCCTCCTTCATCGTGCTGATTGCCCAGACTTCTGATTGTACTTTTTCGCCAGCTTGAGTGTCAAGTTGGCCGGCCTTCGCTTGACACCGAATGTGCACAGCTAATAAAATCAAGCTTGCTCGCAGCATAAACAAACCTGGCGGAACGAAGTGGATGTGGGGATATAGCTCAATCGGGAGAGCGCTGCGTTCGCATCGCAGAGGTCGGGGGTTCGAATCCCCCTATCTCCA
>CAZTYW010000024.1:22965-27239 GCA_964617695.1 uncultured Dehalococcoidia bacterium | reverse complement strand
TGATACCGGGAAAATATGGGGACTGGTTTCATGTTAATGACCAGCAGGGTAGAAAATGACGAGGATGTAATCATTTTACGAAAGTTCTGGATAGAGGCGCTTGGGTGTGTATTCACCCCAAAACCAGTTCGCGTGTAAGCTATACCTCGCTGAACAATTCTCGGTAATGTTTCGTTTGCTTTGCTTGTGTATCATAGGCTTAGGAGAAGCGTCTAAGCCCCGTTTCCCCTCAACCCCGCCAGCGGCTCGGGGTGGGCCTGGCTGAACTGCATCAGCCTGCGGATGGCCCAGGCCGCTCCCCTCATCGACAGGAACAGAGGCAGGCCGGCGTCGATGACCAGCCGTTGCGTTCTGAGGGACGGCAGCCACGAGTGCTCATCGGCGATGAAGTGCATTACCATGGCCAGAGGCAGGCGACACGTCCTGGCTGCGCCAAGCATCGGCCCCACCGCTGTGGCCAGCACCCATTCCTGGATCTCGGTGGGGTTTGAGTCCATGGAGTAGTGAAGTACCGCCAGGTCAAGCCCCGGCCAGTCTTCCAGTATGCCGAAGAACTCGCCCCACCCGTTGTCTTGCCTGGAATACTCCATCTCGGGCAGGGCTTCCTCCCAGCCATCGGCGCCCCGCATGGAGACCAGTCGCCACTGCTGGGCCCCGAAGAGGGGCACGACGTCCATGGGGTTGCGCAGCATGCTGCCGGCAAGGGGGATGAGAGCTTTTGCCCTGTTTCTTATGTTCGACGGTATGTTCGGCAGTACGAACCCGGCCCGCTCGAACTCGTCCGTAGCCAGCACGCTGGCGCCGCCGCCGTTCCCCACCACGCAGGTGTTGCGCCCCTGTGGCGGCTTCATGCGCAGCAGGGCCACCAGCATATCGACCATCTCGTCCACCGTCTGCACCTTGATGGCGCCGACCTGCTTCAGCAAGCCATCCCAGACGGCTTCCGAGCCCGCCAGGGCGCCGGTGTGAGACGAAGCGGCCCTCGTTCCCCCCTCCGTGTATCCCCCCTTGTATATCACCACAGGTTTGCGTTGAGCGGCCCGGGCCAGCACCTGGCGCAGCCGCTGTGGGTCCGAAGTGCCCTCGATGTAGGCAGCGATGACCCTGGTGTCGGGGTCGTCGGTCAGGTAGTCCAGCAGGTCGCACTCGTTGATGTCACAGGAATTCCCGTAGCTGACTGCCTTGCTGAAATAGAGACCCCGGACAACGGCGCTTCGGATGATATAGGTGGTGTTGCTGCCGCTTTGCGAGATGAGGCCGATGGGGCCTGGCTGCGTGGGGTAGTTGTGACAGAAGCTCAGCCTTGACCTGGGGCAGTAGATGCCCATGCAGTTCGGGCCGAGGATGCGGATGTTACTGGAACGGGCGACTTCGACCAGCTTTCTCTGCAGATCGACGTGCTCTGCCTCGCCGGTCTCGGCGAAGCCCGCCGTGTAAAGCTGCAATATCCTGGCGCCTACGTGGCGGCACTCTTCAAGGAGGCGGGGGGTCTCGTGGGCAGGCACACAGGAGACAACGTGGTCAACCGGGCCGGGAACGTCTCTCAGACTGCGGTAGACGGGGAGCCCCAGCACCTCACCTCCCCTGGGATTCACAGCGTAGACCTTGCCCTCGTACCCCATCTTGAGCAGGGGCTCGATGTAGAACTCGTTGATGAAGAAGCGCAGCGGCTCGGTCGAAGCGCCTGCGACCGCTACGGACCGTGGGTGGAAGATGTATTCGAGGGGGTGAGTCGGTTGGGGCGTGGTCAAAGGTCCCTTTCCCTTCTCCTCCTGCTCCGGCCGGCAACGTACCGTTCGCGGACCATCTGCCACTGGGACCCCGTAATCATGAAGTAGCGCTTCAGCTCCCGGGGCCTGGGGTGAACGGTGAAAGCGTACACCAGGTTGGGGTTGAAGTTGTCAACGGCGTATATGCCAATGCGGTTTGCCGCCAGGTACTCCTGGTGCCTCCACATCCAGCGGTCCTGGTTGAGAAGAGTAATGCCCAGCGACTCCTGGAAAGCCGGGACCACCAGTCCGTATTCGTGGTCGACGCCCAGCCGCTGGCGCAAGTCGGCGAGCTCTTTGGCCCGCTGGAGAGCTGTATCGTCACACCGCGCCGCAACGTCGACGTAAAACCTCTGCCCGCCGTCTTCAAAGTAGAGGTCGACGCCGTCCCATTCACCGGATTGATAGCCTTTGTCGAGGAGCAGGTGGGTGATGGCTTCTGTCAGGTAAGCAATGACAGCCTGGTCATCCTCGAAGCTTTCCTGCGAGCGCAGGGGCAGCATGCGGGACTTGGGCGGCTCCTTGATCTCCGCCGCCCGTGCCTTCTTCCTGTGTCTCTCCCGCAGATCGCCTTCGCAAAAGAAGAGGTCGGAGACCTCCTGGCCCTGGTCGTTGATGAAGCTAACGTTGAGGAGAAGGCCGACGCGGCCTGGCATCCGCTTCCTCTCAAGGACGTCCAGGTTCCTTACCAGGAAGTGGTCTGGCAGCGGTAGCTTGATGATGAGGCCCTGCGCGGCGAATGTATTGTTGACTTGCTCTACCGTTAGCATGATGTGCCGGAGCCGTTGGCGATGTCTACACACAAATTATAGCGGTGCCTACCTGTGGGGGTCAAAGCTATGCGACTTTGCGGTGCACCAATAGTGGAGGTGGTCCGGGCGGGCCTTCGCCGAATCGTGGAACCGGTCGGTCATTCAGCCGCAAACGGCGACGGCCTTCGTCTCAACACGAAGTAGGAGACTGCGCCAGCGACAACGATGACCCCGCCCAAGCTGCCACCAACGATGGCACCCACGTGGCTGGTTTCGGGTGCAGCATAGTAGGTCTCGGTGAGCTCGAAAGTGTCCACGAAGGTGACAGGCTCTCCTCCATCCTGTGGGGTTGCCTCAGCCTCTATGGTGAACACCGCAGGCGGCAGTTCTGTATTCGGCGTCCAGGTGAATTCGAGCCGCTGGGAATAAGAGGGAAGAATATTGTAGGAGGCGGCCGGGTCGGAGGTGAAAAGGACGTTACCCTGGTCGTCCTTGATGGTAATCTTGCCTGTGATCCTGTAGTGAACGTTTCCGGTGTTGGTGAACGTCATGACCACCGGGATGGGGTTGCCGGACAGCACCTCGGTCGGTATGGTGCTGTCGATACGTCCGCTGCGGCTGAGCCGCGAAGGGGTCACCACCAAGCGCAGACCTACAACCACCGCCTCGGAGATGCCCATGATTTCTTCTGCCGGGGGAATCGAGTAAATGTACACCGTGGCATATTTGCCGCCGATGCTGCCTTCGGGAATGTCCACCGTGACGTCAACATACCCGGTTTCGCCGGGTTGGAGACTGAATTCGTTCGGGGTGGCGACAACGTGGTCGGCGATGGTAAATAGACTGTTGTCGTTGTCGAGGGGCTGGGTCATGCCGGACATGGACTGCCCGTAGCCCTTAATGGCCACCTTCATTTCCAGGGGGCTGTCGCCGGTGTTTCTCACAGCTATTGACTGCAGCGAGTTCTCACCCACGGCGACCTGCTGGTCGATGAAGGCCGGTTCTACCCTGAGGGCAGCGAGGGCAGCGGTGGGAAAAAGAAGAGCCAATGCGGCTAAAGCTATCAGAGCACCAATGGTGATCCGTTTCATCCTGGTTCTCATTGGGGCTGGAGCTGCACCGGTCCAGCCCCGATTGACTACATCAATCGCAGGTCGCGGCGACGAAGGTCACTACGATGTGGAAGTTCTTGCCCACGGCATCCGTCTCGCCAGCATCGAGCTGCTGTTTGAAGCTGACGTCGAAATGCGTTACGGCGCACGGGTCCTGACATCCGCTCCACAGGCCTTGCGCTGTGCCGCCGAGTGTCACCTCATCCTGGCCTTCTACTTGAAACCTGAGTGCGTTGGCGAGTAGCACGGGGTCCTCAGCATATGCCGAGCCGGTCCATTCGACCATCTTGCCCTCGGAGCCCTGGGGCTTGCCGTAGTCCAAGTCGTCCATCACCTGGACGTTCCAGGCCAGGTTGCTTTTGACCGTCAGCTTGCCGGACTTGGTGTTGTCTCCAGGCCAAAGCTCCCAGTCGTCAATGGGGTCGGGTGCGTCGACTTCAATTGCCGAGGGAACACAGCAGTCAATGGCGGTAACTCCACTGCCGGAATCCGCCAGCGCCGCACCAGGTGTGGCCAGCAATGCTGCTAATGACAGCGCCAGTATTAGCCTCTTCATTTTCCGCAGTCACCCTCCTTTCGGTCCAGCTTCAATCTGCTATCAAGGTACCACATGGTGGTAAAAGCGACCTTACACCGGGCCA
>CAZTYW010000024.1:17650-22865 GCA_964617695.1 uncultured Dehalococcoidia bacterium | reverse complement strand
GGCTGGTTTGGGTAGAACCACATGTCTATTGTATACTTGAGCCAGGAGGCGACATGATTGAAGGACTGAGGGAAACCATCCTGAAGTTTGTAGCTGAGAGCAATGACATGCTTGGTGCTATTGTGGGCCAGGAGGATGCCAAGGAGAAAATACTGGCATCACTGCTGGCCGGGCACCACACACTGGTCGAGGGCCCTCCTGGGGTGGGCAAGACGACGCTTGCCAGGCATGTTGCTGCAGCCCTGCCTCCGATAACCGTGGTCAAGGGTTGCCCATATCACTGCGATCCAGAAGCGCCGGTCTGTCCGACCTGCAGGGCGAAGACCGCAGCAGGCGACAAGCTGGAGGCGGTCTCGATTCCCGGTGAGCAGAGGTTTGTCAGGTTACAGGGGTCTCCTGACCTGACTGCCGAGGACCTTCTGGGCGATATCGACCCGACTCAGGCGTTCAGGTACGGGCCCCAGGACTACCGGGCCTTCGTTCCGGGGAAGCTGCTCAAAGGCAACAGAGGGATCGTCTTCTTTGACGAGCTGAACAGGGTGACCGAGAAACTGCAGAATGCCCTGCTGCAGGTCCTCGAAGAACGCATAGCCACCATAGGCCCTTACGATGTGGACTATCCGGCCGACTTCATGATGATAGCCACCATGAACCCGAGAGAACGGGCTGGAGTTGAGGAACTCTCGGATGTCCTCCTTGACAGGTTCGATGTTGTCAAGATGGGCTATCCGGAGTCCCCGCAGTTGGAGAAGGAGATAGTGGCCAGGTACGGCACCAGCATGGATGGGGTCGAGGTGCCGGAGGAGGTCATGGATTGCCTGGTCAGCCTGGTGAGGGCTACCAGGGAAGAGCCGTGGAAGAAGGAGATGGACCAGGCTGCCAGCGTGAGGGCTACCCTCTCCCTTTACGAGAAGGTCCAGGCTATGGCCAAGCTGGAGGGACGGTCGAAGGTGAGCCTGGAGGACATAAAGAAGGCGGCCTCCTCCTCTCTGGGCAGCAGGATCAAGCCATCACCTGAGTCCAGGTTTTATGATGAGCCCTTCGATCTGATCGATGAGCTGGTGCAGGGCGTGCTGGAGGAGTAGTGTCGATGGCCATGGGCCTTGCTATCGCCGTGTCGGGGAAGGGTGGGGTGGGCAAGACGTTTGTGTCGGCCATGCTGGTGAAGCGGCTGTCTAAACATGGCACTGTGCTGGCGGTGGACGCTGATGCCGATTCCAATCTGTCTGAGGCGCTTGGCGTAACCGCCACCAGGAATGTAGGCCAGGCCCGCGAGGCCATCATCAATGCCCCGGCTCGCAGCAGGGTGTCCAGGGCGAAGCAGGAGTACCTGGAGCTGGCCCTTCATGAGGCAGTTGAAGAGTTCCCGCAGTTTGATCTGGTGGTTATGGGCCGTTCGGAGGGCGAGGGGTGCTACTGCGCTGTCAACCACGTAATTCGGCAGGTGTTGGATAGCAGGGCAAGAGGATACGACTATACCGTGGTCGACTGCCACGCTGGGCTGGAGCACCTGAGTCGGCGCACTACCAGGGATGTTGACATAATGGTGGTAGTGACCGATCCTACCAAGAACGGCATGCTGACCGCCAGGAGGATCAAGGAGCTGGCCGAAGAGCTGTCCGTAGACTTCGGGGCAATTGTGTTTGTGGTGAACCGGGTGACGGAGGAGACCAGGCCCCTGGCAGACAGAATGGCTGAAGACAACGGACTTGAGATCGCAGTCTACGTTCCCTATGACCCCGAGGTTGCCCGCTTTGACCTGCTGGGTAGAGCCGTGGCGGAGATTCCCAGCGATTCTCCTGCTGCAACGGCCATTGACGAGCTTTGCAGCAAGATTCTGAGCTATACCTGAAGTTGGATGGTAACCAGGTTGCTTAGGCAAGAGATCCTCGCTAGTCTCAACCGCATAGGACCGGAAGAATTCAGCCGCGCCGTCTTCGACGGCCTGGAGGTGAAGCCGGGAGAGCGGCAGGCGTTGTTGAGCAGCCTTTGCTGTGGCCATCATTTCCTTGTACTCGGCCCGCCCGGGAGCGGCAAGACGAGCCTGGCCAGCAACCTTTGCGCTGTCCTGGACGACATCGAGGTTGTCGATGGCTGCCCGCTGCACTGTTCACCTCAAGATGCGTCGTGTCCCTGGTGTCTGGAAAGGAAGGCGCAAGGTGAGGCGCTCCGGGGTGTCACCCTACCGGCAGCGGACAGGATGGTAAAGGTACAGGGAAGCGGAGGTCTGACGGTTGAAGACCTCGTCGGAGACCTGGACCCCGAAGCAGCCCTGAGGGATGGCATTTACTCGCCCAGCGCTTTCATACCGGGCAAGCTACTGAGGGCCAACAGGAGCATGCTGGTGATCGATTTCATCGACAGGGTGCCCGAGCGGGTGCTCAATGCGGTCATGTATGCGCTTCAGGGCGGAGTAATGTCTATCGGCGGGCTGGAGCAGAAGGTGGAACTGGATACGCTGGTGGCCGCGACGGGTGGTGAGGGGGCGTTGAAGTCTTTGCCGCTGGATTTGATGGACAATTTCGACGTTGTCCGCCTTGGATACGTGGATGATCCCGGCCAGGAGAAAGAGGTCGTGTTGAGCCATGTGGGGAGTGGCGAGGGGGGCCTGGACGACGCGCTGGTTGACCGGGCCATCCAGGTTGTCAACCAAACAAGGGAGCATGGTGAGGTGGAGAGGGGTGTGGGAACAAGGGGGTTGATCAGGTTTGCTGAGCTCCTGGCCCGTCTTCCCCAGGTGGAGCCCAGGGACGGGGACGCGCTGCTTTCTGGTGCGGCGGCCGTTTCACTGCCCCACCGGCTGAAGCTGGCCCCAGAAGTCGATCTGCCTGGAAAGAGAGACCAGATAATCGATGAGATTGTCAGCAGGGCGACAGGCAAAGAACCGGCAAAGGAGGAAGTAGCCGCCCTGACCAAGGAAGACCTGATGACACTGGTAGAGGAGATTGTCAGGGAGGACAAGTTCCGGAAACCGCTGAAATACGGTGCCTTCGACCTGCTGCTCAGAAGGATCAAGCGTTTCCCTGAAAGCAAGCTGGCCCAGCTATACAGGGAGATTGCCAGACGTCTGCCAGAGCTCTATCCGGAGCGTTATCAATCCGACAACCTCGATGCCGAGCTGCTTGAGGAGGTTGAGGCGTACCGGAAAGAAAAGGAGAGGATAGCCCAGATCACAGAGCGACAGGCTCTGGCCAGGACACTCGAGTTTCTGGAGGAGGAGAAGATTCTGGAGCGCACCAGCAGTGGCTGGACGCTGAGCCAGCGTGGCATCGATGTGCTGCTGGAGAAGCTGACACCGAGGTTGGACGAGGGCGCCTATCTCTATGGGTATGGAAGGCACAGTGCGGGCAAGAAACTGACGCTGGGAGAGGGCAAGACGGTTGGGAAGCGGCGCTTCCGCTTCGGCGACAGGTACCGGGATATCTCTTTCAGGGACACCATGAGGCAGGCGATCCGCAGTCGGAGGCAGCAGATTACCAGAGAGGACATCGTAGTTAACATAAAGGACATCCGCACGAGAATGGACGTGGTGCTGGTGATCGACCTCTCGGGCACCATGTTCCAGCTTGAGAAGTTCTGGTTCGCCAAGGAGAGCGCCATTGCCCTGTCGCTGGCGGCCACCACTTCCAGGGACCAGGTGGCGGTCGTCTCGTTTTCCAACCTGGCTGAGGTCGTCGTGGATCTGACCAGCAGCCCTCGCAGAGTGACTCGCAGGGTTATCGATCTTGAGCTGCACGAGAATGCTTTCACCAACATCGGCTACGGCCTGCTGAAAGCCTGTGAATTGTTGGAGCACCACCCGAAGGGGAGAGCCAAGCAGCACATCATTCTTATATCGGACGGTGACGCAACGGCCCCGCATCCTTCTCCGCAGAAGTATGCCCTCAGGCAAGCGGCCCGGGTTGCCCGCCGTGGCATCAGCATCTCTTGTATCTGCATCAACCAGCGGTCTGCTGATCCGGAACTGATGAGAAGGATTGCCAGGACGGGCAAGGGAAGGATCTATCTCATTGGGGCCGAGGAATTGCCCGCCACACTGGTGGAAGAGGCGGGCGCTGCCCGTTTCACCAACTGACAAAGCTGAGAACGGCGCTGGGCCTTGCCGGCGTGGTGCCCTGGGCCACAGGAGGGGTTGGCCTGCGGGTGGGTTTGCGAATAGAGCCAGCATGAGCGTGCGCAGGAGACAGTGACTTGGGTTCCCAGAACTTGATCTGCACCGGATGTGGTTGCCTTTGCGACGACATTCAGGTTGAGACCGAAGCTGGGGGCCTTTCCAGGGTGGAGAATGCCTGCGCCAGGGGGGCGGCCTACCTTTTCGCCGGTGCAAATCCGAAACGCCGTGCCAGGAGCACGGTCGCCGGACGGGAAGTGTCTGTTGAAGAAGCAATCGGCGAAGCGGCGCGGCTGGTCTCAGAGACTGACAACCTTCTGGTTTTCGGCCTGGACAATTCGACCGTGGAGGCCCAGGCGGCGGCTATCGAACTGGCAAGAGCAGCGGGTGGGACCATCGACGATGCCTCGTCCTTGTCGTACGGCCCTTTGATCCGGAGCATGCTTGAGGCCGAGTTGCCGACATGCTCGCTCTCCGAAGTCAAAGATAATGCGGACCTGCTGATCTACTGGGGCTCCAATCCGCCCCATACCCACCCCAGACATCTATCCAGGTTTACCTACTACGCCTACACCGACCTGGACCCCGCCGGCTGGCTGCCGAAGAACGTCACCTTGAGCTGTATCGAGGTGAGAGACACCGAGTTCACCTCGATATGCAGGCCGGGCTTCAGGGTCGAGCCCGGGGGGGACGGGGAGCTTATTGAGTCCATCCTGGACGGACGGCACGAAGGGACTCAGGAAGCAGGGCGGCTTGCGGAACTGATTGAGACGTCGCACTTCTGTGTCATCTTCTGCGGCGAGGGCCTGTGCTACTCGCTTGGTGGTGAATTCGGCCGTTTCAACCAGGTGGTTCACAGGTTCGGGCGGTCGAGGCGGATGGCTGTGATTCCCATGGTTGCAGAGGCCAATATGCGGGGCTTCTGTCAGTCGCTCCACCGTGAGACCGGATACGTCAATCGTGTCAGCTTCGCAGGCGGCGTTTCTCATGGTAACGAATTCTCGTTCCTGGAACAGGTCAGGCAAGGCGTGCCTGGGTGTGTGCTCATTGTGTGTGCTGATCCTTTCTCTGCGTTGCCGCAATCTCTGATGGGGAACCTGCAGG
>CAZTYW010000024.1:0-17550 GCA_964617695.1 uncultured Dehalococcoidia bacterium | reverse complement strand
GTGTGTGCTGATCCTTTCTCTGCGTTGCCGCAATCTCTGATGGGGAACCTGCAGGACCAGCGAATAATCTGCCTTGACCACTTCGCCACCCCGACCACGAGTGCTGCGGACGTGGTGATTCCTACTGCGCTTCCCGGTTTGGAGTCTGGCGGCTCGGCGGCACGAATGGACGGGGATGAGGTGGCCTTGACTGCGTTGGTCAAAGCGGACTGTCCCAGTGTTGAGGATGTGCTGAAGCGGCTGACGGAGGGGTTGGGATGAGTTCGATACAAGAGGCTGTTGAGCTGGTCATTGTCACCTACGATGACATCTACCTCTCGGTAGTCAGACTTAGAGACGGATGGAGCGATGCTTACCAGAAGCAATCGGCCATCTTGCGGCTGTCCGCTGCCGATGCAAAGAAGCTGGGGTTGAACGAGGGCGGCCGGGTCGAACTCACTAGCCGGTCAGGCTCGGTAGTCGTCGTGGCTAAGGTTGACACTGGCTGCAGTGAGGGTGTTGGGTGCATGCCCGCCAGTCCATACTCCAACCGGCTGGCAAGCTACGACCCGGGGGTAGCCAGACTTCCAGATGTGAAGAGAATAGCGGCGACGGCTGCTGCAACGGGGAAGGAAGTCACTCCGCTGTCAGATGTCCTGGTCAGGAGGACGTTTGCCTAGGAAAGACCTTCAACCGCTCCACATCTACAGGTTGTTACCACGCACCAACTGCAAGCTATGCGGTTGCCCGACCTGCTATGCTTTCGCTTTCGACCTCATAAGCAGAGACAAGAAGCCGGACGATTGCCCTGACCTTCTCAAAGAGGAGTTTGCGGATTCTTACGGGAAACTGAAAGAGCTTATCGGCGAGGGGGAGCGAATTGCCGGGACCGACCACGTGCTGGACAGGTCGAGGTGTACCGGCTGTGGCGACTGCGTCGCCGTCTGCAACGCTGCCCTGACGACCGTGACTGTGGGGGGCAGGTTGTCCAGGCGTGAGCCGGTGCCGCCGGCGCTTCAGGTGATCGATGGTAGCCTGAACGTAATAAATCAGTCCAACTGCAAACGGTCGGACAAGGGGCTTGACCTCTGCAGCGTGTGCGCCGACAGGTGCCCGTTCAGCGCACTCGATCTCGTCAAATCAGAGCAGGATGAGACCGAGGAGGATTAAGTGGTTTTCCTTCGCTCTTTGACGTGCTTCGGCAACAGCCGTTGCAGCCGGCAATGGTACCTGCCCAACTCCATTCCATAGCTGGTGTTGAACTCTGACAGGGTCATCAGCTTGCCGTCACGGTTCCTGGCCCTGGTGATCCGCACTCCTTCCCCTTCCCAGCCATGTTCCTCCTGCAGCACCTTGATGAGCCTGATTCTGTGTCTGGTGGGTATGTCCAGGTGTGACCTCACCAGAAGGTCCCAGTCCTCAGGAAGCTGCCCGTAGAACAGGCGGTACAGCTCAATCAGCAGGTCCAGCCGTGTGGCTCTGCCTTCCCTCATCTCCGAGGTACTGAAGAAGGTGCGCGCCGTCATGGTGATGACTTCCTCTTTGGTCTCTACGGGGATAATGAGGTGCTCGGGGATGGGTTCGGTTTCCCTCTTGGCGCCATCATCCCCGTGATAGACCCACCATTTGCTCCGGTCGTACCTGTTGCCCGGCAGGTATCGGCTCCAGGTCCACCCTGAAGCCGGTCCCATGATGGTCCTGACGCCCAGGCGGGCGTATGCGGCCGCCGCAGCATGCATCCTGTCCGGTAGGGCTCCCCATATTACCAGCGAGAAGGTGGTGTACAGCGAACCTTCTCCTATCTCCGGTATGCCCCCATATAGAGGAATGCCACCCGCCGCCCGCGAGTACATATACATGTTGTTTGCCAGAGAAGTCGCCGTGCACGAACCACAGTTGATGATAGACCGTGGTTCGATGGAGGACAGGTATTGTTCGAAGATATACTTGCCCTTCCTCTCGTGGTAGCTCCGGGCGATCTCTGCCGCGCCGCAACCTGCGACGAACACTATGCAGTTGCGCCTGGTCAGCTCGTAGGCCAGCCAGCCGATGTCGTCCCGGTAGGCGTCGCCGCAGCCCAGGACTATGACGATGCCGGGCGCATTACCCCAGACCATCGAGAAGGCTGACTGCAGTATCTCCGTGAGCGGCAGCGGCCCCCTTCCAGCCCTCATGACGAATCTGTCATCGGCTGCCTTCTTCCTTTCAGCCGCCACTATGATGTCTCGCAGTCCCACCTGGCCGGGGCAGACTGCCTCACACTTGCCGCAGAAATAGCACCCCTTCTCCACTTCAAAGAGACCGTTCCAGTTGCCCTCCTCTAGCCGTCTGACTGCCCTGGACAGGGGCAGGCTGTTGGGGCAGGCGAAGCTGCAGAGATCGCAGTCCTCTTTGCACTTCTTTGCCTGCTCAACTGCAGCCTTGTCGCTGAGAACGTACTGTCCCTTGCGGTCCAGTTTCTGTGCTACTCTGACGGCCACTTCACCCGCCTTTTCGGGGTCCCTGATCCAGGCCGCCTTCTCACCCCCAAGGAGGGCGTCGACTATGCTATCTGCCGGCTCGTCCGTTCGATCAGCGAGGTTCCCCACCCCCTGCGGACTGACCCATATGAACTTGCTCTCCACCCGCTCCGCTTCGGATAGCATGTCCAGTGGCATACATGCTGCGCTGGCAACCACCACATCGAAGACGCCATTTCTGATGGCTTTCCCCGCTCTCACCATGGGGGCAACAATGCGACACCGGTCATAGAAACGTATCACGTCATCGCCCGCAGGCCCGATGCCGCATATTTCCATTCTCCCGGTGAGGTCGTTCTGCTGCATGTACTGGATGGCGCACCAGGCTGGCAAGAAACTGTCGCCAGCAAAGGCTACCACGGGCTTTCCTTCCTCAACGGAGGCCCATCCTCCGGCAGTGCTGGCCGGCGGGAAGTTGTCCAGCTCATCGATCTTCTGCCTGGCGGCTGAGACGAAGTCAAAACAGGAGACCTTCAACAACTCCGATACTCCCATGGCCAGCAGCAGGACGGACCCGGCGTGCATCACCATGCTTTCAAAATCTGCTGCCGTTCCCGTCCCCGAGTAGCTTGCCTGGAGCAGCTTGGCCAGTTGAGCTTCTCCGTAGGAGAGCACCCTGTTCAAGTCCTTGACATTCTTGACGTAGATGCCGCTCAAGGTGCCTACGGGCGGGCATGCGTCCGACATGGTCAGCAACTCGCCAAAGGTGACCGGCTTGTCTTCCCCCCATACCTTCAGGCAGTAGTCCAGCAACTCTCGACTGGCCGTCATCTGGCCCAGACAGCCGCGGCATGCCTTCCTCAAGCTCAACCTGCCCTGGAAGGCATCCAGCTCGAGTCCACACTTCCCGGGCCCTTTGCTCAGATCGCAGGGCCCCGATCCGCAGTCGGCACAGGTATCGTGAGGCTGCAGGTACAGCGGTTCATACCTGTCCAGCAGTGTCCTGTCCCAGTCTGCAAGGTCTGCAGCATCGGGGAGAATGTTCAACCAGGCCCCGAACTGCGCATAGCGGCTCTCGACAAAGTCGTTCTCCAGGATGTCCTTGACCACGTCTTCGATACCGCGGGGATCACGTACAACCTCGCCGATGTCAACCTTATGAGGCCCGACGCGTGCGATCCGCTTGTCTTCCATCATTCCTCTCCTTCGGTACCATCGATGGTGACCGGTGTGCCTAGCCGAGGAACTCCTTCTCCTTGAAGCATTTCTCGCATACCTTCAGCTTCTTCACCGCTGACTTCATAGGGCTTGTCACCCTGCCCATCATCCTCTGGCCGGGCCTGGTCGACTCGATCCTGACCTCCCGAACGCACTCTTCACACAAGGCTACGCCGCATTCCTGGCAAGTCCACTGTGCGTCCTTCTTCTTGCATACACCGCACGTTTGTTGTTCTGCCATTTCTCCCCCAATCTAAGTTCGCTCGTCGGGCCAATCTTCCCCCGGAAGGGGCAGGGTCAGTGGCTGGGGTTCACCGTCCTTCCAGAACATCTTCACTATTGGATGTCCTTTTTGGACGAGCAACTCCTTGAGCTCCACAGGATCGACGGTCTCTTCCTCGGTGACAATCTTGTCGTAGATCTCCTCCGGGATGATGTCTGCCATGTCCTCCTTCAGATCTGCGGGCATCCAGACTATTCGGTTCCAGCCTCCGTCTCCGCGGAGGAAGTTCTGGCTGGACATGCCGGCGATGGACAGTCCCTTGAAACCGTGATTCTGTGCCCCGCCGGAAATCTGGCCTGCCAGAGTGGAGAACCTGATGCCCAGAGGGGTCATCTTGGTGTAGCGCCGCATAGCCAGACCGATGCCGTCGACCTCAGGTATGTAGAAAGAGGCTGCCTCAAAGCAGCCGCAGTTGGTGGTGGGGTACCGTATGCTGCTGTATATGTTGACATGTTCCACCAGATGATTGGACTTCTCATATATGGCCTCGTCCACGCCTGAGTAGTGCCCGAGTTCAGGATCGAGACACTCGCCCTTTGGGATGGGGAAAACGTACCCCTCCGGGTCCATCTCAGCGGTGACTCTGGCTGAGTCGTAACCTATGATGCCACAGTAGGGCAGCGCGCTGGGCGTGAGAACGCAGGCGTGGTTCGGCGCCAGCGATTTGCAGATAGTGCATCCATAGAACGTATCCACATCCTCATCGTCGTAGAGCTCCTTGGCGCTTATGATCTTGAATCTCTCTTTGGCCCATTCAATGAGGGGGTCCATCAACTCAAGCCCACCCACTTCGGGAGCCCCCACTGCCCAGAAGAATGCAACGGCGTCTACCTGGGGGATAAGCGTCCTGGCCGTGGCGTAGCAGAACTGAGATATCTTGGCGAAGGTAAGCCTGTCTGCTACGTCCTTGCTCACCCTTATCCACAGGCCGTCGGGTGAACCGAACAGCATGAATCCCTCCATACCCTGCAGCGCCTGGCCTATGCATCTGGACACATAGCCCTGATGTTCCTGAGTCAACGTCTTGCCGTAGATCCTGACGGTAAAACCGCCGGGCAGAGAAGTACCGGGTTGAACTTCGGGAATATCAGGCCCAATCAGCTTGACTTCGCCATCTTTGACCTTCTCGGGGTCCTCCTCAATGTAAAAGATGGAGAACATCTTGTAGTCCCACTTGGGCCCGCCCAACTCAATGTGCATGTCGGCCTTCTTCACCTCGCTCAGCCACCTCAGGCCCAGCCCAATATCGTCCAACCCGTCCCACAGGTGGTCCAGCTCCGTAGGCAACTGGAATACCCTGCCAGGTGGCAGCTTTACTACTGCTTCTTCCTCCGGAATAGCCATTTGCCTACCCCCTTCATGGATACATGATCGGTAATATGACCGGCAAACCCGCCCACACGCCACGTCCCGACTGCCCGGTTGTTCGATTAAGATGGTTGAGCTACAAGACGGGGTGATATCCCTTTGTCCGTTGCTCCCTGAGCGAAGACATTATTCTTCTGCCTTGTCTCTGAGGCGCAAGGGCAAGGCGCTGCGAATCCTGGTGTTGTAGATTCCCTGCTCCATCCCGTAGCTGGCGGCGAATTCCGACATGGTCATTAGCCTGCCGTCCCGGTGTTTTGCCCTTTTTATCTTCATCCCTTCCGTTTCCCATCCATGTTCGGACCCCAGCAGGTTGACCATGCGCCTCCTGTATCTGGGCGGCAGCTCGAAATCCGACCTGACGGCCAGAGGCCAGTCTTCGGGCAATTGGTCATAGAAGCGCTCGTAATAGTCGATGAGGACTTCAAGGTGCGTGGCCCTGCTCTCCCTGTAGTCCTTTACTTTCAGTACGGACCGGGCCAGCATGGTCAGTGCTTCCTCTTTGGTTTCGACCGGTACGATAAGATGCTCCGGTACCGGCTCAACCTCGCGTCTTTTCCCCGTTTCTCCATGATGGACCCACCATTTGCTCCGGTCATACCTGTTGCCGACGAGATATCGGTTCCATCCCAGGGACGAGGCGGGCCCCACTATGACGGTCGACCCCAGGCGCGCCCATCCCGCCGCGGCGGCATACATCCTGTCGGGCACAGCCCCCCACAAGATGAGAGACTGGGCACCACCAAGATTGATGGAGTCTCCCAGCGGCGGTATGGAGCCGAAAAGCGGTATGCCGCCGGAGGGCCGGAGCATAAGGTACATTGGCAGTGCGTGGCAGATGGCAGAGCAACTCCCGCAGTTCACCATGTTCCTGCCCGCGCAGGTAGCCGGGTACTGCTGGAAAAGGAATTTGCCTTTCGCTTCGTTGAAGCAGCGAGCCACCTCGCCTCCGGCACAACCGGCGGTGAAGACCATGCAGCCGCCGTTGAGTAGCTCGTCGGCTATCCAGGCAATCTCGTCCTTGTGTGCATCGCCGCAGCCAAAGATAGTAACCATGGCGGGTATGCTGCCCCAGCCCACGGCGAAGGCCGACTGCAGCAACTCGGTAATTGATATTGGCCCTCTGCCCGGCCTCATGATGAACTTGTCTGTGCTGGCCTGCTTTCTCTCGGCAGATACTATGATGTCACGCAGGCGGACCTTGCTCGGGCAGGCCTCTTCGCACTTGCCGCAGAAATTGCAGCCCCTCTCCACTTCGAAGAACCCCGCCCAGTCACCCGTGCTCAACTGCCTGACCGCCCTGGCTACTGGCAGCCCAACCGGGCATGCCATGGAACAAAGATCGCAGTCCTGCTTGTGCTCCTTCGCCTGCTTGATGGCTGCGTCGTCGGGGATGGCATAGTCGCCCTTCCTTTTTGCTTTCTGGGCTACTTTTACTGCCACCTCGCCCGCCTTCTCTACGTCTCTGATCCAGACTGCTTTTGCTCTACTGACCAGGGCGTCGACTATCTTATCCACCGGCTCGTCCGTGCTATCAGCCAGATCGTTGATCCCGTTGTGACCTACCCATATAAGCTTGCTGTCGACAAGCACTGCCTCGGACAGGAGGTCAACAGGCATGCAACTTGGGCTGGCGACAACGACGTCAAACAGGCCATTTCTGATTGCCTTTGGCGCTCTGACCATTGGGGCCACAATTCGACCCCTATCGTAGAAGCGCACTATGTCGTCGCCTGCTGCACCGATGCCGCATATCTCGATCTTGTCTGTCAGATCGTTCTGCTTCATGTGGTCTATGGCGCACCACCCCGGTAGGAAATCGTCGCCGACGAAAGCTATGACCGGCTTCCCGCTCTCTATGGATGCCCAGCCGCCTTCCACGCTCGGAGCGGGGAATTGCTCGATCTCTTCGAGGTCCGTATTGGCTGCGCTGATGAAGCCAAAGCAAGCGATCTTCAGCAGCTCGGCTACTCCCATGGCAAGGAGCAAAAGTGACCCGACATGCAATACCATGCTTTCGAAGTTTGCAGCCGTTCCCGTACCCGAGTAGCTCGCCTGGAAGAGCTTGGCCAGTTGAGCTTCTCCGTAAGAGAGCGCTCTGTTTACGTCCTTGACAGTCTTGACGTATATTCCAGAAAGGACGCTTATGGCGGGGGCGTGGTCAGAGATGCTCAGGATGTCGCCCATGCTGACGGGCGTATCCTCCGGCCAACGCTTGAGAGCATAATTCAGCAGTCGTCGGCTGGCTGTCATTTGCGTCGCGCAGCCGCGGCAAGCTTTTCGCAGGCTCAGCCTGCCCTGGAGGGCCTCTATCTCAAGTCCACACTTGCCCCGGGTTTCGTTCAAATTGCAGGGTCCCAGGCCACAATCAGTGCAGACCCCCTGGGGCTGGGTGTACAAGGGGGGGTACTTCTCCAGCAGAGCGCGGTCCAACTCCGCTACGTCTGCTGCGTCAGGCAGGAAGGTTATCCATCCCCCAAAGTTGCTGTGGCGTCCCTCAACGAAGTCGTTCTCCATTATCTCGACAATCTCATCCTCGTGACCCCGGGCGTCACGCACGACTTCGCTGATGTCAACTTCTAGGGACCCGACGTTGGCAACTCTGTTATCTTTCACAGCTCTTTCCCTCCAAGATACGTATAATCAGCCCCGCTGAAGATGCAGCACTCTGGCCCTGAGCGACCCATCCAGCATTCGCTTGCTCGATGGGTTGGTCGCCCGTTCAAGGCCGGGTTCGCTTCGATATGCGAGTCCTTCGCTTTTGTCACGGCCAGGTTGACTCATACGTTGGGTTTCGCCCCCAAAGAGCTAGCTGAGGAGCAGCTTGCGCCTAGTCGACGAAATCCACTTCCTTCATGCATTTCTCGCATACTCTCTGCTTTTTCGTCCCCGATTTCAGGGGGCTCGTCAATACACCCAGGACCCTCTGACCGGGGTTCTCCTTCGTCACCTCTCGAACGCACTCGGAACACAGCTGAATGCCGCATACGCTGCACTTCCACTCTGCTTCCATTTTCTGACACACACCGCAGACGCTCTCTCCCATGGTAAACCTCCAAAGTTATTTGTCTGGCCAATCCGCCCCTGGGAGTGGTAGGTTTAGTGGCTGTGGTTCGCCATTCTTCCAGAACTTCTCCACTACCGGATGTCCCTTCTTCTTGAGGAACTCCTTCAGTTCAAGAGGATCGATGGTATCCTCTTCGGTGGCAATCTTGTCGTAGATCTCTTCAGGTATGTATTCCGCTACCTCCTGCTTCAAATCGGCTGGCATCCAGACTATCCTGTTCCAGCCCCCATCGCCCTTGAGGAAGGTCTTGCTCTGCATGGACCGCATAGACACGCCCTTGTTTCCGTGGTTCTGTGAGCCACCGGAGATCATGCCGGCCAGCCGTGAGAACTTGATCCCGAGGGGGGTGACACCGATGTAACGCCTGATGGCCAGACCCAGGCCGTCCACCTCCGGGATGTAAAATGCGGCCCCTTCAAAGCAGCCACAGTTCGTCGTCGGGTACCTTATGGCGCTGAATATGTTGACGCGCTTTACCTGGTGGTTTGATCTCTCATACACAGCCTCGTTGACACCGGTATAGGCTCCCGATTCAGCGTCCAGACACTCGCCTTTGGGCATCGGGAAGATGTAACCCTCCGGGTCAAGCTCCACCGTAACCTGGGCCCCGTTGTACGAGAGGATGCCACAGTAAGGTATCTGGCTGGGCGTAATGGCGCATACGTGGTTGGGAGCCAACGACTTGCAGATGGTGCAGCCATAGAACAAGTCCACGTCCTCGTCTTCAAGCGCTACGGACAGTTCCTGTGCCTTCAACCTCTCAATTCCGCGCTTGTAGAGAGGCAGGATCAGGTCAAGGCCACCTACCTCGGGGGCACCGAGTATCCACCGGAACTCCATCTTCTCCACCTGCGGGACGACGGTCTTGACGTAGGCATGTATGACCTGGCATAGCTTTGCGAAAGTGAGCCTGCCCGCAACCGACTTGCTAATCCGCATCCACGGGGCCTGGAACGAGCCAAAGGCCATGTACCCTTCAATACCGTGCAGCGCCATGGCCATCTGCCTTTCCAGATACTCACGATGTCTCTGGGTAATGCCCGGGCCATACACATTGATGTCCCACGCAGAGGGCACGGAGGTGCCCGGTTCCACCTCGTGAATGTCAGGGCCTACCAGAGTAACTATACCGTCTCTGACCTTGTCTGGGTCCTCTATCACCTCGAGGATGGTGTAGCTCTTGTATTCCCACTTCGGGCCCGACAGCTCAATCTGCATGTCGGACTTCCTCACCTCGGCTACCCATCTTATTCCTAACCCGACGTCCTTCAGTCCGTCCCACAGGTGATCAGGGTCTGTGGGCAACTGAAACTCTCTCCCCGGTGGAATCTTTATTTCAGCTTCTTCCTCCGGACTCATGTTGACCTCCTTTTAGATCTGCTGGCCGCAACCTCTGTTGGCTGATCGAACACTAGCTGTCACTCCAGAATGGTGCCTGATTCGCTGACGCCCACGAACGCGTCACTACCTGCAGACCCGTGGTGTCAGCTTCCAGGCTGACAGCACGGGGATAACCAGCCACTATCTAATACGCCTCAGCGGAAACTCGCCGTCGCGACACAAACCTTGGCTCGCTCTCCCTATATGTGTGGACGAAAGGCTAAACCAGCAATGTCTTTGGTGCGAGTTTGATCAGATCATCAACGGTCCAGGGTCCGTCCTTCTTGTGGTCCTTGTAGAGGCCCCTTATCTCCACCGGGTCAGAGTACAGTGCTACTCGCCCACCGCCGCAACCTATGACTTTGCCGTTTATGACCTTTGCCTCCTCTGTGCAGAGGTAGGCCACCACCGGCGCCAGGTACTCCGGCCCGGGCATGTTCGCCAGTTCGTCATACTGGTCCTCGGTCAGCATGCCCTGTTCGTAAAGGTTCTTGAACCTGTTTATCACCTCTTCATCCATCGTCATTCGTGTGGACGCAAACGGGGCAATGGCGTTTGCAGTCACGTTGTACTTCCCGAGCGACCCGGCAATGGTCCGAGTCAGGCTGACGATACCGCCTTTGGCGGCGCTGTAGTTGGGCTGTCCGGGGCTGCCTCTCCAGGCATCAGAGGTAGTGGTGACTATTCTTCCCCACTTCTGCTCCCTCATGTGGCGGGAGGCGTGACGGACCATATTGAACATGCCCTTGAGGTGGACGGCGATGACAGTATCCCACTCTTCCTGTGACATGTTGAACACCATGCGGTCACGGAGTATGCCGGCACAGTTGATCAGGATGTCGATACGGCCGAACGTGTCGACGCATAGCTTCACCATCCGCTCAGCGGCGGCGAAGTCGGTCACTGACTCGTAGGCCGCGGCAGCATTCCCACCGGCCTTCTTGATTTCCTCAACCACGGCGTCTGCGGGCGACGCATCCGTCCCTTCACCCGCCCTGGTTCCGCCCAGGTCACACACCAGTACATTTGCGCCCTCCTTGGCCAACTCCAGGGCTACGGCCCTGCCTATGCCGCGGCCGGCACCGGTGACTAAAGCGTTCTTGCCTTCGAGCTTCTTAGCCATTCTTCCCTCCTTGTTAAAGAATAATTGATGATCCTGGCGAGTTCTGGTGATGCTGTCGGATCAGTCTTCCTCTTCTTCTTCGGCGAGGAGCCTTTCCGCAATCAGATGCGAGGCCCTTGCAGACATGTAGTCGTCGAAACTCATCTTGCTCATGAAAAAGTGCTGCTGGAAGTCCCTGTCCATCGGTGCTCCGACAACACACATCGTCGTGTGGTCATCGGGATTGCAGAACCACACGGTAAGCCTGGTGTCCTTCATACCGAAGTACCATCGGCCTTTTTCCTCCATCAGGAACTCGATCAACAGGTACTCGTTTATCGGGGGCAAGACCAGTATGCAGTCGATATCGCGGTCGGCGGCCCGCATTGCTGCTAGCTTGACGAGTGCTTCGATGGCGTCATCGAGGCTGTCACGCACCATTCCCACAATCTTGTAGCTGGCGCCCTCGGTCTTGCGCTTGGCCCTGAAATCGGGCTCAATCAGGCCAATATACCTGGTTGGCTTCAGTTCGTATCCCACGCCCTGCAGGAACCGTTGAGCCTCCGCGAGCAGCTCAGACGTGTCAAAAACGTAGTGCCGAAACTCACCTTCGCTGACCCTCTTCTTGGGTTCCTGTACCTGATCGCCCATTCCAGACCCTAGACTAGGACTTTCCCAATGCCTGCACCAGGTCGGTCAACTCTTTTTGCCATTCCTTGTAAGAATCGGTGTCGGGAAGAGAGTAGGTTGCCTCCGGGACGTAGGTGTTGCCCAGCACCACGGTCTCGGCTCTCTCAACGGCAGAGACCAGATTGCCGGCCAGTGTCCGGCTGTAGCCCATCAAGACCAATACCTCAGGCCTGCTGTCCATGATGGGGTGCTGCCAGTCGTAGCGCATGAAGTTGACCACCTCGGCTGCCCACGCCTTGTTGGTCTCAATGCCTCTTTCCCTCAGACCGTTGACGGTGTTCCCCGTGGCAGCCACCGGTGCCTTCGTCTTCTTTGCGACGTCCGCCACATAATCCAGTAAGCTTTTGTCCTCCAATTCGAGTTCGTCACACAGAGCGCCAGCCATGATAAGCACCCTCTTACCACTACCAAGGTACTGCGCTATCCACGATGGGTCCTTGACACTCATCAATCTCCTCCTTGACTATGGCCTACGCAACGGGTTTGACCTGAGCACTGATAGTGCTGTTGAAACGAATCACCCGCTCCAGGCCGCGGTTGGCGGCAGATTCCCAGACAACCAGACTCCTCCGGTGCTGAGGCCCGTATCTCCGGAGGCTGGCTACCCGCGATCTGGCTTACGGTCATCTTTCCGCCGCCTGTGCAGGTTCACAATATCCATGAATGGCAACTCGGTGGTCAATCGGGCGAGGGGGTTGAATCCTTAGGGAGTCCATAAGAATGTCGACGCATCTGGTAGGAAGAAGTCCAACCTGCTCGGATACTCCGGCCTCGATGGTGGTCTGGATTCAATTCGCGGTGCCCTTTTTGTCCACCACTCACTTAGAGCAGACAGCACTCTGCTTCTCTCCTAACCGAACACGGGTTGGACCGCCAAGTACAGTATAGAATAGGCCCTTTTTGAGTGTCAACTTTGGCCAAGGGCGGCGGCCCCTGATTTCAAGCGGGCAGACGGCGGCCCATCAGCGGGGGGGCGTGCGGTGCAAGCTAGCGCCGTCTGTTTCAGCGGCCCGCCAGCAACACGCACCTGGGAAGGGGCAGATCGCTATCCTTCAGGGCTCGAAGGGGCGACGCCACACTCCGTAGACCTTAAGTTGGACGTCAGATATCTCTCCCAGGGTTGCCCGGGATCTGACTGCCGTCATTACCGCGGGGAAAACGTTGCCACCGCTGCGGGTGGTCTCCTCGAGCTTCTTCAGCGACTCGGCAACCCTGGACTGGTCGCGCTCCTGCTTGTATTTCCTCAGCTTCTCTATCTGGCGGGTGGGAGCCTCGGGGTCCCACCTGAATATGGGAACCTGGTGCGGCTCGCTTTTCAGCCGGAACTTGTTGACGCCGACCACCGTGGTCTCGCCCGAGGCCAGCCTGCGCTCGTGCTCTATGGCGGCCTGGCTGTATTCCTTGTAGGCCCATCCCGAACTCAGGGCCTTTGCCATTCCTCCCATATCTTCGATCTTCTGCACGTACTCCCAGGCGCGCTCTTCCAGTTCATTGGTAAGGGACTCAACATAATAGGAGCCGCCGAGGGGGTCTATCGTGCTGGTCACGTTGGTCTCCAGGGCGGCAATCTGCTCAGTCCGGATAGAGAGGAGCATGGACTGGTCTGTCGGCAGGCAAATCCCTTCGTCGTATCCATTGGCGTGTATCGACTGGGCACCGCCAAGGGCACCGGCCAGCGTCTGAAAAGCGATGCGAATGAGGTTGTTGAGCGGTTCCTGAGTGGTATGTGTAGACCCGGAACTTTGAACGTGGACCCGGAACAGTGCACAACGCGGGTCCTCGATGCCGTACCGGTCCCTTATGATCTTGTACCACATGCGGCGGGCTGCTCTTAGCTTGCAGATCTCCTCGAAGAAGTCGTTGTGTACGCCCATGTCGAAGGAGACCCGCCTGACAAATCGGTCGAGGGGCACATTGCCCCGTCGCTTTGCTTCCTCGATATACTGAATGGCTGTGGCCAGCAGCATACCCAGTTCCTGCACGGCGTTGAGTCCGCAGTCTCGGGCATTGTACGAATCGAAAGAGACCGGGTTCCACTTCGGCGCATACCGGGTGCACCATTCCATGAAGTCCACCGCATATCTCAAATATGCCTCGGGTGGTGGCTGGTTCACCAGGCTGGGGACGCTAAAGGAAAGCAGGTCGTTGGCGGTGGTGCCCCTGAGTTCCTTCAGGTCCAGGCCTCTCTTCTCAGCCATGACAAAATACATGGCCGTTGACACGGCGCCGCAGCGGTCAGCCAGGTACGTTGACACCTTCTCTATGGGAAGGCCATCGAAGGTTGCCTCAACGTCCTCGAGGGAAGACATTGGCACGCCGGCATGGCCGATGTCCGCGGCGATCCTGGGATCATCGGCGTCCATGCCTACTACGGTGGACACGTCAGGGGCTACGGAGAACCCTGTCTGCCCCAACTCATATTCTTCACGGTACAGCTTGTTGGTCTCCTCGGGGGTGTTGAAACCGCTCAAGCGTCTGATGGTCCATAGCTGACCACGGTACATGGTGGGGTAGACGCCCCGGGTGAATGGCGGCTGCCCGGGCAGTCCCAAATCTCTGTCATACTCGATGTTCGCCACGTCCTCTGGAGTGTAGACATCCTTTACCGGAATTCCAGACGCCGAGATGACCTGCCGGCTATCTCCCATTACGAAGTCTCCCTTTCAAAGACGATCACCCGAGGGGCTGTGCTGCTGTCTGCCAGTCCGCAACCCGGTCGTGCCTAGCCGACCGTCTGGCCTGCCTGGGAAACCTGCTGGCGGACGAATTTGACTATGTCCTCCAGAGGTGTGCCGGGAACGAAGATTCCAACCACGCCCATCTCCTTAAGCGCGGGGAAGTCCTCCTGGTAGATTATCCCCCCGAGGAGAACCATTACGTCGCCTTTGCCACGCTCTTTGAGTTCCTTTATGGTCTCGGACACCAGCCTCATGTAGTTTGATGACAGGATGCTGAGCCCGACAATATCCACGTCTTCCTGCACCGCAGTCGCCCCGATTTCCGGCGGCAGCATGTTGCCGCCGTAGATCACCTCAAAACCAGCGTCTCGCAAGGCACTGCTGACGGCGATCATTCCACGCCAATGTCCCTCCAGCCCCGGTTTGGCCATTAGAATCTTGACTTGCTTCTCGTCCATCGAGCCTTCTCCTTTGCTATCCCGCTATCGGGTAGGTCCACGGTCCGTACACATCGAGTTGGATCTTAGCCATCTCTCCTGGGGTGGCGTGTGCCTTCACCGCTTCCATGGTGGCGGGGACGGTGTTCTCATCGCTGCGGACGACCTCTTCCAGATTCTTCAGCGCCTTGGCGACCCTGGCGTTGTCCCTCGTCTGCCTCAGACGTTTCATCCGTTCGATCAGGATGTCGGGCGACCTGGGGTCGGGTCTGAAAATCGGCACCTGATAGGGTTCCTTCTCCAGCCGGAACTTGTTGACACCGACAACGGTGACCTCGCCCGAAGCCAGTTTGCGTTCATATTCGATTATGGCCGTCTTGTATTCCTTGTGGATCCATCCCGAGACGATGGCCTGGGCCATGCCGCCCATATCCTCGATCTTCTTTACATATTCCCAGGCGCGCTCCTCCAATTCGTTTGTCAGGGACTCAATATAGTAGGACCCGCCCAGCGGGTCTACGGTGTTGGCCACGTTGGTCTCCAGAGCCACAATCTGCTCCGTTCTGATAGCCAGCAGCATAGCTTCATCAGTAGGCAGACACACGGCTTCGTCGTACCCGTTAGCATGTATAGACTGGGCTCCCCCCAGCACACCGGCCATCACCTGATAGGCGATGCGGACGAGGTTGTTGAGGGGCTCCTGATGGGTATGAGTGGAACCTGAGCTCTGGACGTGGACACGCAGTTGGCCGCAGCCAGGGTCCTGTATGCCGTATCGGTCTCTGATAATCTTTTGCAGCATGCGCCGCGTGGCACGCAACTTGGCGATCTCCTCGAAGAAGTCATTGTGCATGGCCATGTTGAAGGCGAACCGCTTCACGAACTTCGCAAGAGGCACTCTGCCACGGCGCTTCTCCTCCTCAGTGTACTGGATTACCGTGGCCATGAGCATGCCCATCTCCTGCACCGCGCTGATTCCATTGTCCCGCGGGTTGTACGAGTTGAACGACACGGGGTACCAGCGGGGTGCATTCTCGGCGCACCACTCAATCAGGTCCACGGCATAGCGCAGGTAGCCGTTTGGCGGGGGTTGGTTAGCCAGGTCCATTGAACTCCAGGTGCAAAGGTCATTGGCGGTGGTGCCTCTCACTTGATTGAGCGGAATACCTCGCTTTTCGGCCATGAGGAAGTAGGCCGGCGTTAGAAGCCCGCCTACCCGGTCCGCCAGGAAGGTGGCACATCTCTCAATGGGCAGACCGTCGAAGACAGTTTCCATATCTTCGACAGAGTAGATGGGGACGCCAGCATGACCGACATCCGCGGAGACCCTGGGGTCGTCAGGGTCCATGCCGACGGCGGTGGAAATATCGGGGGCTATGGAGAAGCCTGTCTGGCCCATTTCATACTCTTCACGGTAGCGCTTGTTGGTATCCTCCGGAGTGTTGTATCCGGTCAGACGTCTTATAGTCCACAATTGGCCTCGATACATGGTTGAGTAGACACCCCGGGTGTACGGGGGTTGTCCTGGAAGGCCGATGTCCTTGTTGTAGTCGATGCCCTTGATATCCTCGGGCGTGTATATGTCCTTAACCGGAATTCCCGAGGCTGTGGATACCTGGTCGCCATTGTTGCCGGTCATGGAGCCTCCTTCGTGAGCAAATTCCTGTCACCTGACGGAATCTGACTTCAAACCCCCTGGCGGATGCTGCCAGATTTGAGATGGCTGGGTCGTCTATTATAATATCAATAGGAGATTGCCATTGCAAAAGACGGATATTGAATCTTCGGCCGTGCGGCTTCGGCTCGGGCCACCGGCGGGCTGACAAGGAGCAATGATGGCTGAGTTAGTGCGGGAAATGCTATCCGGTGACAAGCAAGCCCTGGCGCGGCTTATCACGCTGGTTGAGAGAGACAGCCCTGACGTGGCTGAAATAATGAAGTCAGTCTATCCGCACATTGGGGAGGCTTTTTGCGTGGGAGTTACCGGCCCTCCGGGAGGGGGCAAGAGTACGCTGGCAAGCAAGCTGGCTTCCGTTGCCAGATCGAACGGGCTGGAGGTTGGAATCATAGCCGTCGATCCCACCAGCCCTTTCTCTGGCGGTGCCATTCTGGGCGACCGAATACGGATGCAACAGCACTATCTTGATGAAGGCGTATTCATTCGCAGCATGGCTACCAGGGGTAGCCATGGGGGCCTGCCCAGGACGGCTTCCAGCGTGATCAAGCTTCTGGACGCCTCTGGCAAGGACATCATTTTCGTGGAGACGGTGGGTGTAGGGCAGACCGAGATCGACATCATGGAGGCGGTGGACACCACTGTAGTAGTGCTGGTGCCTGAAGCCGGGGACAGCATCCAGACCATGAAGGCGGGACTGATGGAGATTGCCGACGTCTTCGCGGTCAACAAGTCTGACCGCCCCGGTGCGGACTACCTGGTGGCCGAAATCGAAGGTATGCTACACCAGAGCCCCAAGCAGTCCTGGTGGCAGGTGCCTGTGATCGCCACGCAAGCGGTCAACGACATAGGGACTGGTGAGCTATACGACCAGATTCAACTCCACCGTCAGGCCCTGGAACAGAGCGGCCAGTTGGCCTTGAAGCGTTCCAGGCAGAGAAGGGCCGACTTGCTCCGGACGATTGAGAACCGAATCATGAGCCAGATAGTCAAACAGATTGAGAGTAACGGGCAACTGGCCAGTTACCTGGAAAGAGTCGAGAAAGGCGAGGTCGATCCCTATTCTGCGGCCGGCGAAATCCTGACAAACCGCAAGTTGATTGACAGCTGGCTGCGGCAACTCGGGATAGACAGGCTCCCTGACTGATCGCTTTGGCTGCACCCCTGGCAAGAGCGGTGGAGGAAGAGGGGGCTGAGAATGTTGATGGCCCTGCCAT
>CAZTYW010000023.1:0-28613 GCA_964617695.1 uncultured Dehalococcoidia bacterium | reverse complement strand
CGTCAGGCAATCCAGCTATTTGACAACACGCAGCAACTCAACCGTGTAGGGCCATTGGTTGTCCTGGAGCACCTCCGGATCGGCCACCATATTGGAGTGGGTCTCCACCCTCATGGCAGCGAGCACCTCCCCCGGGGCTGGGTCTTGCCGTAGCGGGCCATTAGCGGACGTAGTCCATACTCCAAGCCGAGTCTGCCCATGGTATGGCGAGAGGCGACATCGCGGCCGGCCCCTACTATTTCCCGTAAGCCTCGACAGCCTCCGAATCGGGCTTGGCAAGCCCTCGCAGACCCTGCACAGCAATTGCATAGGATAGCGCCTTCAGCTTCTTCGTCTGCACCGGAGTCCCGTCGAGGTCGAATATTACTGCTCTAATCACCGCCCGAGTATCCCAACCCCTGAAGGGCCCCGTGCTCGATGGCCAGCACCTTTTCGAGCCGACGGCGATGCCTGTCATCACCACTGAAGCGGGCATTGAGGTAGGCCTGTATCAGCTCACGGGCCAGTTCAATACCGATGACACGTGCTCCCAGACACAGCACGTTCATGTCATCGTGTTCGACACCCTGACGGGCCGAGTAGCTGTCGTGACAAAGGCATGCTCGCACGCCAGCCACCTTGTTGGCAGCAATACATGCGCCTACCCCACTGCCGCAGATCAAGATCCCGCGCTCGGCCTGTCCTGAGGCCACTGCCAGAGCCACTGCCTGTGCGAAATCCGGGTAGTCGTCGGCCCCATCAAACACGTGTGCACCCACGTCAACCGTCTCGCATCTCCCCCGCAGCCAGTCAGACAATTCATTCTTCAGTGAGAAGCCGCCGTGGTCGGCCCCCAACGCTATGCGTGGTTTCACCCGCGCCTCCTTTCTACAAGCCGTGCAGCTTCGTCAGCCACACGCTGCGCGGTCAGACCAAGCCGCTCGTAGACGACTTTGCCCGGGGCTGAAGCTCCAAACCGTGACAGGCCGATGGCCACACCATGCAAACCGACATACCGCTCCCAACCCAGAGCAGAACCGGCCTCCACAGAAACGCGCTCAGACACGCCCGGAGTCAGCACACTGTCACGGTATGCCGCGGACTGCCCATCAAACAGCTCCCACGACGGCAGGGAAACGACGCGCGCCGCCACGCCCTGCGACTGCAGCAACTGCCCGGCCTCCAGGGCAATATGGACCTCAGAGCCGGTGCCGATAATAATAGCGTCCGGCGGGCTACCTACCTCCCGCAGAACGTAACCGCCACGCTGGACGCCGCTTGCCGACGCCAGCAAAGTCCGGTCGAGCACCGGCAGGTTCTGACGGCTGAGGATCAGCGCCGTTGGGCCATGGCGACGCTCAAGAGCCACCTTCCAGGCCTCCACAGTCTCCGCCGCATCGGCCGGACGGATTGTCACCAGGTTAGGCACGGCCCGCAGGCCCATTAGCTGCTCGATGGGCTGGTGCGTCGGGCCATCTTCACCCAGAGCGATCGAGTCATGGGTGAAGATGAATATCACCCGCAGCCCCATAAGGGCTGCCAGACGCACCGGAGGGCGCATATAGTCGTAGAATATCAGGAACGTTCCGGTGTAGGGTATGGCACCTCCATGTAGCGCCATTCCGTTGGCTATGGCACCCATGGCATGCTCCCGGACGCCAAAGTGCAAGTTGTGGTCGCAGTACTCCTCAAAACCGTAGTGGCCGTGGTCTTTCAGGGTGGTCTTCGTGGATGGAGCCAGGTCTGCCGAACCTCCTGTAAAGGCGTGAACCCTTTGTGCGATTGCATTCATGACGCGGCCGGAGGCTACCCTGGTCGCCAGGGACTTGTACTCGCCCTTGAACACGTTTGCCAGATCACGATCCCAACCTTCGGGCAGGTCACCCCTCAGGTCTTCTTCCAACTGCCTGCCCTTCTCCGGGTAAGCAAGGTTGTAGGCCTCAAGCCTGGCCTGCCACTCATCCTGCTGACGCCTGCCCCTCTCCCGGGCCAGACGGAAGTGGGCCAGCGCCTCCGGTGGAACGGTGAAGGGTTCCTCATAGGGCCATCCCAGACGTTCCTTGGTCAGCCGCGTTTCCTCCTCTCCCAGCGGCTCCCCATGCGCCGAGGCCGTGCCCGCCTTGTTGGGACTGCCGTACCCAATGATGGTGCGGCAGATGATCAGGCTCGGGCGACCGGTCTCCGCCTGAGCCAGGCGTATCGCCCAGTCCACACCGGCAATCTCCATTCCGTCGATGGGACCGATCACATGCCACCCATATGCGTGGAACCGCTGTGCCACATTCTCTGCGAAGGCAATGCTGGTCTTCCCTTCAATCGAAATGTCGTTGTCATCGTAGAGATATATGAGCTTGCCCAGGCGCATCGTGCCTGCCAGCGAAGCCGCTTCCGAGGCCACGCCCTCCTGAAGGTCGCCGTCGGAGGCGATGGCATATACGTAGTGGTTAATGATGTCGTGGCCGGGGGCGTTGTAGTGCTGTGCCAGCCACCTCTCGGCTATGGCCATACCCACGCCGTTGGTAAACCCCTGGCCCAGCGGTCCGGTGGTGACCTCCACGCCAGGTGTCACGCCGTACTCCGGATGGCCCGGCGCCTTGCTTCCCCACTGCCGGAATTGCTTTATGTCATCCAGCGACAGGTCGTAGCCGGTGAGATGGAGAAGCGCATACAGCATTGCCGAAGCATGGCCAGCCGAGAGAACGAATCGATCGCGGTCCGGCCACTTCGGGTCACCGGGATTATGCTTCAGGAACCGGTCCCACAGCACGTAGGCCATAGGCGCCGCCCCTAAAGGCGTTCCAGGGTGACCGGACCTGGCCTTCTCAACAGCGTCCACCGCCAGAAAGCGAATGGTGTTGATGCAGAGATCATCGATCCTTGTTGACGTCATCTTGACACCCAGTGTCCGCCTGAACGGGGAACCCTCGCACGCATTGCGGCCCCGACCATGTTGCGCCCGCAGTGCGATGTTTCCCCCGTTGGACCTTCATGCCCGCTGTGCGATGGCGTGCCGGGCCAGACCGGCCGCACCAACGACACCCGCCTTGTCGCCCAGGGCCGACAAAACGATGCGCAACACCTCGACAGCAGCAGTCAGGGCATTAGCCCGCACCGCACCCTGCAGCATAGACAGAAGTACCGGCAATCCCTGGACAACCCCACCACCCAGGACGAGCAGACAGGGGTTGAGCGCATTCACGATGCCCACCACGCCCGCAGCCAGGTACCTGGCAGTCTCATCTACCAGACGCTCGGCAAGAGGATCACCGTTGGCATAAGCCTCGGCGACCGTGGCTGCGGATATGTTCTCGACACCGCCCGCCAGGACGACGAGCGGCTCCCCGCTCCGGGGATCGGCATGTACGGCCTCCCGCGCCCGCTGGGCGATGGCCCACCCTCCGACGTAGGCCTCCAGGCAGCCCCGGTTGGGGCAATGGCAGTCACGCCCGCCGACAACGATCGTTGTGTGTCCCAGCTCCCCGGCCGTATTGCTGCATCCCTCCAGCAATCTTCCGCCGCTTACGATTCCCCCACCGACGCCTGTGCCAACGAAAAGACACACCAGGTCATCTACCCCCCGCCCCACCCCATGCTGCCACTCCCCCCAGGTAGCAGCCCGCACATCGTTGCTGACGACTACCGGCACGCCCAGCTTGTGCTCCAGCCTCGCCCGCAGGTCGACGTTCCGCCAGCCCAGGTTGGGCGCGAAGCGGACCGCGCCAGTGGCCTTATCCACCTGTCCAGCTACACCTACGCCCAGGCCATCTGCCATGCGGCCCGCCTCACTCAAACAGTCACTGGCACAAGTGACGATGTCCGCGACCACGACATCCGGCCCCTGCTCTGGACGCGTTGGGCGCCGGTGAGACGCCAGTACGTGCCCGTCTGCAGCAACCAGCGCCAGCTCCACCTTGGTGCCACCAAGGTCTACACCCAGGGTCACCGGCCCGGTATTCGCATCCATTCTTCGCAGCCCCATTCCCAGTCATCGACGGGCCAGTCGCTGAAAGAGGCGCTTCGTCGGGAGCGGAATCCAGCTACAGACCCAGTTTTTCCCTCAACTGCGCTTCGTCGAAGCCGACGACGATATCGCCGTTGATTGAGATCACGGGCACCGCCAACTGCCCCGTCTTCTGCACCATCTCATCACGGCCCGCTTTGTCCTGGGCCACATTGACATCCTGGTAAGGAATGTTGTTCGAGTCCAAGAACCTCTTGGTCATTTTGCAGTATGGTCAGGTTGGAGTCGAGTAGACTTTCACCACCTTGGTGCTCATGTTGCCTCCTTCCATCCTGTCGAATCCTGAGACAGCCTCCCAGCGCAGGAACGTATGAATGTGTCGCCGAGTGAGCTACGGGCAAAACATAGCGGGCCAGGCATTACGAAGTCATAAAACCACCAGGGAAAAAGTTGAAAACTTATGACACCTTGACGAAATGGTGGTGCCGAGCCGGAAATAGTCTCGGGCCTCCGAGCCCGGGCTCGGAGGCCCGATCAAGACTGTCAAACCTGACCCGGTGCCGGCCCTGCGCCAGCCGGACTAATGCCTGAAATGCCTCACGCCGGTGAAGACCATGGCCATGTTGTACTTGTCGGCCATGTCTACGGCGTCCTGGTCTCTCACAGACCCGCCCGGCTGCATTATGGCCGTAACGCCACCCTGCGCTGCCAGCTCCACGCCATCGGCGAAGGGGAAGAAGGCATCAGACCCCAGTACGGCGCCCTTCGCGCTTTCGCCAGCCCTCCTCAGTGCCAGGTGAACACTCACCACCCGGTTCGGTTGCCCCGCCCCCATCCCCAGCAGGGTCTTGTCTTTGACGATGACTATGGCGTTGGACTTGATGTTCTTCACCGCCCGCCAGGCAAAGAACAGGTCTTCCAATTCCTGCGGCGTAGGTCCCCGCTTCGTGACCCTTCTCGGGCTGAACTCGTTCTCTGCGACAGAGTCGGGGGTCTGCAGCAGAATACCGCCACCGGCGCGACGAACATCCGGCACGGATGGCTTGTCTGCTGGCGATATGCTGTCGACTTCCAGGGCGATGATCCTCAGGTTCTTCTTCCTCTGAAGCAGTGACAGCGCCTCTGGCTGGTAGCGAGGGGCAATGATGGCGTCAAAGTGGGTCTTGTCGATCTCCTGGGCCACGGCCATGTCGATGGCGCGATTGCACGACACAATGCCCCCGAAGGCCGACACGGGGTCGCCGGCCAGGGCCCGACGGTAGGCCTCGGCCAGATCCTCATGCGTGGCCAGCCCGCAAGCCACGTTGTGTTTGATAATGGCAACAGTCGGGTCGGTGAACTCCATGACCGCGTTCACGGCGCCATCCAGGTCCAGGATGTTGTTGTAGGAGAGCTCTTTGCCTCCTAGCTGGGCTGACGAGACCACGGCGGGCCCCACCGTCCCGGGCCTCTCCTCCGCGTAAAACGCAGCCTTCTGATGCGGGTTTTCACCGTAGCTGAGATCAAAGCGCTTCCTCAAGGCAATGGTCATTTCTTCAGGAAAGACTTCTTCATCGCCCCTGAGATACTGGGCAATGGCAGTATCATAGTAGGCTACATGCTGGAAAGCTTTTAGCGCCAGCTTCCGGCGCATGTCCATTCCAACCGCACCCTGACGCAACTGAGCGAGGACCTGGTCGTAGTCCGCCGGGTCAACAACCACAATGACGTCGGGGAAATTCTTGGCAGCCGCCCTGATCATGGTGGGCCCGCCTATATCGATGTTCTCCAGGGCTTCCTCAAGGGTAACGCCCTCTCTCGCAATGGTCTGTATGAATGGATAGAGGTTGACCGCCACGAGGTCGATGGTATGCATGCCCTTCTCGGCTAGCTGCGACATGTGCTGGGGTATGCTCCGTCTGGCGAGTATTCCGCCATGAACCGCCGGATGCAGTGTTTTCACCCGACCGTCCAGAATCTCGGGAAAGCCAGTTATGTCGGAGACGCTGCCAACCGGCACTCCCGCCTTCTCCAAAGCACTCTTGGTGCCGCCGGTGCTGAATACCTCAACCCCTACCTCCGCCAGCCCCCGAGCGAAATCCACCAGTCCCTTCTTGTCGGAAACACTCAGTATTGCCCGCACTTCATCACTCCTTTCAAGCTATCCTATGGTCACCCGGTCATCGCCCTTCTGGGCCACCACCTCGCCGATCAGCTTGGCCTCAGGTACGAGACTGCAGAGCTCATCCACACGTTCCCGCCGGCAGAAGACAGCCATGCCCACACCCATGTTGAAAACGCGATACATCTCCGAAACGGAAACGTCTCCACGCTGCTGAATCATGGTGAATATCGGAGGAACGGCCCATGATCCGCCATAGAAGCGTGCGGCCAGGCCCGCGGGGAGTATGCGAGGCACATTGCCCAACAGTCCCCCACCGGTGATGTGGGCCATGCCCTTGACCAGCCGGAGCGCTGGCTTGAGTTGGTGGTAATAGCAGCGATGCGGTTCGAGCAGTTCCTCTCCCAGCGTCCTTCCAAGTCCATCACTGAAGGCATTGAGAACCGACTCATCAACCCCGAATACCTTTCGCACCAGAGAATAACCGTTGGTGTGCAGTCCACTGGATGGCAGTCCCAGAATGGCGTCACCCGCTTTGATCAGGCTGCCGCTGATTCTCTTGCTCTTTTCCACCACACCCACGATGAAACCCACCAGGTCGTAGTCCCCCTCGGCGTACACACCGGGCATCTCCGCTGTCTCACCACCTATGAGCGCACAATTCACCGCCTGGCAGGCGGCGGCTACACCCTGGACGATGGCTCCCACCTTCTCCGGGACCAGCCTGCCCATGCCAATGTAATCAAGGAAGAACAGCGGCTCAGCCCCGCAGGCGAGAATGTCGTTGACACAGTGGTTCACCAGGTCAATACCGACTGTATCGTGCCTCCCCAGTGCGGAAGCGATCTTCAGCTTTGTGCCCACCCCGTCGGCGCTGGAAACGAGCACCGGTCGACGGTAGCCTTTAAGCTCAAACAGGCCGCCAAAGAAGCCAACGCCTGTCAGCACTTCAGGCCGCAGCGCAGCGCGAGCGTAATGCTTGATGATCTCCTTGGCCCTGTCTGCCGCATCAATATCCACGCCAGCAGCAGAGTACTTCCCTTCCACTTTGTCCATTCCTAGGAGAAGACCTCAAGGTGCATTTGATACAGACGGCGAATCCGGTGTACACCACGCACAATCATCGCAGTTGGCGCTCCCCTGGCGACTGACAACACGTCCATCTCCAGGCCAGGCCAGCCGTGCAATTCGGCACCACCGGCGGCAAGGCGACTGCTACGGCTCCTCGTCTTCAGGCGGCAATGCCTCCAGTGCCAGCTTGTCCATCTCTAGCTGCACTGGAATCGGGTAATCACCGGTGAGGCAGGCGCAACACAAGCTCCCCTGAGGTAGGCCCACCGACTCTATCAGACCTTCCAGGCTGAGGTAGCCCAGGGAGTCGGCACCGATGAATTCTCTGATCTCGTGTACAGTCTTTCGGGCAGCAAGCAGCTCCCAACGCGTGGCCATGTCCACCCCGAAGAAGCACGGGTAGCGGATGGGTGGGGAGCAGACACGCATGTGTATTTCCTTTGCTCCAGCCTTGCGCAGCAGGCCGATAATTCGGGGAGTAGTGGTACCTCGCACGATGCTGTCGTCGACCAGGACCACTCGCTTCCCCTGCAGTATGTCCCTCAGCGGATTGAATTTGACCCCGACACCCAACTCCCTTATCCTCTGGTCAGGCTCAATGAAGGTCCGTCCCACGTATCGGTTCTTCAGGAGACCTTCCACGAAGGGTATACCCGACTCGCGAGAGTAGCTGATTCCAGCTATCGTTGCTGAGTCTGGAACGCCGATCACAAGGTCAGCCTCAACAGGGTATTCCTGGGCTAGTTTCCTGCCCATGTCTTCTCGTGCCCAGTATAGCAGCCGACCGCCTATGGTGCTGTCAGGCCGGGCGAAGTAAATGTACTCGAAGATGCAAAGAGCATGCCTCTCCGGCTTGATCCCCTGAAAACTGCTAACGCCCCCGGAATCGATCAGCACCGTCTCACCCGGTACGACCTCGCGAACGAACGTGCTGCCAATGTGGTCCAGAGCACAACTCTCAGAAGCGAGCACCCAGCCGCCGCCCAGCTTGCCCAGGCAAAGCGGGCGTACGCCCAGAGGATCGCGGACGCCTATCAACGAATCATGGGCGAGTATCACCAGCGAATATGCACCCTCCAGTCGATGCATGGCATGGCTGATTCTCTCCTCCCAGGTTCGCCCCGGTGAGGCAACGATAAGGTAGGCAATAATCTCGGAATCGGTGGAGGTTGAAAAGCGATAGCCCTGCTCCCTGAGTTCCTGCCTCAGCGGCTCAGCATTGATGATGTTTCCATTGTGCGCCACGGCTATCTTGCCGGCAGCCCCATCGGCCATAATTGGCTGGGCATTGGAGGGCTGACTCGAGCCCCTGGTGGAATAGCGGTTGTGCCCAATGGCTATCGAGCCCGTGAGTCGGCTCAGTGCAGCTTCGTCGAAGACGTGCGAAACCAGACCCATACCCGTGTGCAGCCAGGTGCTGTGGCCATCACCAGTGGCAATGCCGCTACTCTCCTGCCCACGGTGCTGCAGCGCAAACAGGGCAAAAAAAGTGAGCCTTGCCACGTCCTCTTTCGGAGCATAAATCCCGAATATGCCGCAGGACTCGTGCAAGCTCACCCTTGTGCGCCTTGGCCTTTCAACGCTGTTACAAGACGATTGTATATCGATGCTAGCCTCTGGGTCAATCTGAGACTGCCTTTCTCTTCAGCCACGTCAAGGCAATATGCATGGCCTTTTCGCTCAGCCTTAGCTTATGCCCTCCCCCCTCGACCACAGCCACCTCCTTCGGCTCCCTGGCTTTTTCATAAAGCCGCCGGACCTGGCCAACTTCAACCAGGTCATCATCCGCACCATGCAACAGAAGCAAGGGCGTCGGCGCAATCTTGTCCACCCACCTGATTGGCGAGACCTCGCTGAAGCCCTTCAGCCATTCCTCTGTAGACGGCGGGAAATTGCTGTCCCTGATTATTCCGATGCGGCGATAGTGGTCGATTGAGGGCCTCCACCACTCGTCATCGGCAATGTTGTGGAACTCGGCCGGACAAGCACACAGCACAACCTTGCTCACCCTTGCGTCATGCGCAGCCACGTAGGCCGAGACAGCAGCTCCGCCACTGAAACCCATCAGGCACAGGCTGGACCCGTCTGCTTCTGGACACGAGATTAGATAATCGATAGCACCCTCAAGGTCTCTGACCCAGCCCATCAGGTCGAAATTGCCTCCACTTCCTCCGGTACCCCTGAAAGCGAAGATCAGCGTGACAAAGCCAGCAGCGCAGAACTTCTCTGCCAGCAGGGGATAGCCGCCATCAGCGGGGTCCGCTGGTTTGCCAGACGGGATGCCATGACAGATGCATAGACACGGCAAAGCTGCTTTGGCGTCTGGAGGGAGATACACATCGCCAATGATGTTGATGCCGTCAACCGCAAGAGAGAATGCTCTCTTTGCCACGTCTACACTCTTAGCTCGGCACGTATCTGTATGAAGCGGAGCAACTTCTCCCGGATAAGCATGCCGAGGACCACACCATCTCCCACCACCGGCATCTGGCTTATGCCGTACTCCTCCATCCTTTCCAGCACGCTGACAGCCTCTTCTTCGGGATCAGCCCTCACCACCTTGTTTGCTGGCACCATCACCTCACAGACTGCAGTGGTGTCCCAGCCGGACTGGGGCACTGACTTGACATTGTCGAAGCTAACCATGCCTTCCAACCTCCTCCCCTCAGCCACCAGAACTGCCCATCGGTAGCCACCCAGGGCGTTGCTGTGCATAAGCTCCCTTAGGCTGACGTTGGGAGTGACCACAGCATAGTCTCTGTCCATCACCAGGCGAGCCGTAAAGCCTCGCAGGGCTTCGCTCAACTCCACCTGGCGATAGCCAGCAGTCGCCGCCCTGTGAAGAAAGATGCCAATGAAGGCAAGCCACACGCCGCTGAAGGGATTCAAGTCTTCACGAAACATCAGGCCGAAGAAGCTCGCTACTCCTACGCAGATCAACAGGCAAGCCACACCCTGACCCACCCTGGAGGCGACGCGGGAAGACCTCTTGTAGTCGCCGGTAATCTGCCACATGATCGCACGCAGCACCCGCCCCCCGTCCAAAGGGAACCCCGGAATCAGGTTGAACAGAGCTAGCATGAGGTTAATCCAGGCCAGCCACAGGACCGGGTTGACGACGTCCGCGCTCTGGCCGCTGTTGCCCCATATGAGAAACCACATGAGACCGAACACGCCGGCCAGCAGCAGGCTGGACACTGGACCGGCAATTGCCACCAGCAACTCCGTCTTTGGCCGTGCCGCTTCGCGGCCCATCTGGGCCACCCCGCCGAGGAAGAACAGGGTGATGCTTCTCACCGGTATGCCACTCCTGATGGCCACCACACTGTGAGCCAGCTCATGGGCTACAACAGAGGCAAAAAGCAGCAGACTGGTGAAAACCCCTGTCACCACCGGCACCCATAGAGGCTGAGGCTGGGCCTCGTCACGGAAGATGAGCGCTAGACCGAAGGTGATGACAGCGAAGATTAAGAACCACGTATAATGTAGCTGTATGGTGATGCCGAAAACCCGGCCAAGGCGAAACGACCCTCTCATCTTCCCAGCGTGTTCACTCTACATGAGCGTAGCTAGCATGTCAACGCGGTGGCTATTGGCTGATTGAGAGGCCCGAACATCGCAGCAATCGAGTTGCCCGGCTGGCTAACATTCAGTCTTCGCTGATCAGCCTCCCGTACAGGCTAGGCGGCAAGAACGCGTGGCGGTGCACGTCCTCGTCATAATACCTGGTCGGAACCTGGCACCTCCTGAGCACCTGCTTTGGGTCGTACACCTTCGATCCAATCGAGAAAGTCCACCAGTTGCCGGCGTAAGTGCTAAGAGAGACAGTGTACAGATTGGCGAAACGGAACACCCTGGCCAGTTCACGCTGCACCCGACAGACAAAATCCCGGTGAAAGTGAAGTGACTCGGTCTGGGCCACGAACAGGCCGTCCCCTTTCAGTGCCGAAAAGGCATGGCCAAAGCACTGGCTGGTGAACAGCGACTCCGCCGGACCCACCGGGTCTGTCGAGTCAACTATGACCAGGTCGAATTGCTCTTGCGTTTGAGCCAGGAAGTCTGCTCCGTCCTGTTCCAGGACATGCGTCCTCGGGTCGGCAAAACCTGCTGACACACCGGGAAAGAACTCTCTGGAGGCCCCTATCACTTCCGCATCGAGCTCTACGAGCAGGGCTCTCTTGACCGACTCGTGCTTCAGTACCTCGCGCAAAGTCCCACCGTCGCCACCCCCGATGATCAGAACATCCGTCGGGGCGGGATGGGCATGAAGTGGTACCTGGGCCAGCATCTCGTGGTAGAAGTATTCGTCCTGTTCGGTGAGTTGGACAACACCATCCAGAACAAGCACCTTACCCAACCGCGGGTGCCTGAATATCAGCAGGTCCTGGTGGGCAGTCTTCCGGCTGCACAGTACTTCGGCGACCTCGTAGCTGTACCTCACAGGTGAAAAGGGGTCATCTTCGGCGAAGACGAAATTTGACATATCCGCTCTAACCGACAAAGTGCGTCTTGGGAATCGGGAAGCCGTCGAACTCAGAGGCATAGGCAGTGGTGTAAGCACCGGCCGATAGTATGTAGAGGATATCCCCAATCTCCATTTCTGGGAGTTCTGCTTCGTCAGATATGACGTCAAAACTGTCACAGGAGGGGCCGGCCAGCACCCATTTGCTGGTTGGTGCGGCACTGGCCGTCACCATCGCATACTTGATACCACCAACCGCTTCCATCAAACCGTTGAACACGCCGACATCCAGGTACATCCATCTCTCGGAATCTCGAACAGCCTTGGCTACGACCGTGGTGACCAGAACGCCTGCCTCCCCCACCAGAGCCCTACCCGGTACCACTGCAAGCTGTACTCCCTCAGGAAAAGCCTCGGCCACTGACTCTTCCACCACCGCGGCAATCTCGCCGATCGAAGGGACTGGGCGAGTGTACTGGACAGGAAAGCCACCGCCGATATTGATTCTCCGTAAGTCTATCCCCCGCCCCGCCGCCAGGCCCCACACCAGCCTGGTCTTCTCGATGGCCTCCGCCCAGGTGGCAGGCCTGACACACTGCGAACCAACATGAAAGGTTATGCCCTCGGGTTCAAGGCCTCTCTCCACTGCCCGCACCAGCAACTCGGCAGCCTGCTCGACGTCCACGCCAAATTTCTTGCTCAGCGGCCACTCACTGCCCTCATTGGGCACCGAAAGACGCACGTAGACCTTGCTGCCAGGAGCGAATGTAGACAGCTTGTCCAATTCAGCGTACGAGTCAAAGGCGAATACGCCAATACCGGTCGCATAGGCCGACCTGATGAAGGAAGGGTGTTTCACCGGGTTACTCGATATCATCCTGCCTACCGGCACTCCCAGCCGGAGCAGGAGGTCGAGCTCCCCCTGAGACGAAATCTCGAAGTCACAGCCAACCTCCAGGAGTAGCTCGACAATGCCCGGATGCGGATTGGCTTTGAGCGCGAAGCAGACTTGTGCTTTCCTGAATCCCTCGCAGAATTCCCGATACTTTCTCCTTATGAGTTGCCTGTCTACCACCAGCGCCGGGGTTCCTTCGGGTCTCCAAACGCTGTCAATTCTGTCGCGTGACTGGAAGTCCTTGGCAGGCAACTTCGGCACACCTCCTGATGCTTGGCAGACGCTCTGACTCAGGGTTCCGTTTCCAAACCGGGATGACTTGCAGACCTGGTGCGCGCTTCCACAGCTATGAAACGTGTTTTGGAGGGCTATATCCCTCAGCAGAGCCTTCCGCGCAACACAGCAAATGATAAACTATGTCCTCACCCGCACGCAACACAGTCAACACCGTGAACCAACTGCAGGCCTCTTTCACGCCGATTCTGCCGCAATCGAACGCCCCGCCAACTCCGATAATATGATTTGGGCAGCAGCCTTATCCAGTGGCTCATTATTGTTGCCGCACTTTGGAGACTGGATGCAGCTCGGGCAGCCGTCCGCACACGGACACTCCATCACCACTCTCAGTGTCTCCGCCCACAGCTCTTCGACCAGTTCAAAGCCTTTTTCAACGATCCCAGTCCCACCAGGGTGAGCATCGTAGACAAATATCTGCGCCTTGCCAGTATCCGCATGAAGAGCAGTAGAGACTCCCCCCAGGTCGTTGCGATCGCACAGGGCAAACAACGGCATTATCGCAATCGAAGCGTGTTCCGCCGCGTGCAGGCCGCCAGCAAAGTCAAGCTGGGCTTCCGCTATGCGGTTGGCTGCCCGGTCGGGGATGTCAAACCACAGTGCCACCGTGTCGAAGCTCTGGGACGGTAGATCAAGCGGCTCCTCGCCAACCACCTCCTCGGTGAACTGCATCTTCTTCCTGAAGCCAACCACAGTCGAGGTCACCTCAACTTCTCCCAGATGGCTCCTTGCTCCTTGCATCTCCTTTTCCCTGCTCACCCCCGTTACCCGGAGGTCCGTGAGTTCCTTGGCCTGCGTATAATACGGGGCATCGCTGGGCACCACGTAGGCCATCCGAGCCTGCAGTTCGAGTTCAGCCACAAGGTAAGACTTGCCCTGATGCAGGTAGATGGCGCCGGGGTGAACCTGCGACAGGGCTACGCTGGCTTCAATCGTTTCCAGCCGCCGATTGTCTTCAGAAACATCCACGATGCTATAGTATTGCGACGAAGTGGAGCGTATGTTGACGTCATCGGCTGGATATGCGATGGCGGGCATGAGATACCATTTGCGCTGCTGTGCTTTGAGCATACCCGATGCCTCCAGTTCGTCTCTGGCCTCGGCAAAACCCGGCCCCCAGTACTGTCCATCTGCTTCAGTCAGCGCAGCTTCCCAAGCTGCGCACAGAATATGCGCCCTCAATACATACCGATTGTCAGGATCCGTAAGGGCACTCTCAAAACTGCGCTGAAAGAGCGCCTCCGGATAGCGCATGAAGTACTGGTCAAGCGGGTTGTCCAGTCCAATCAGGAAGCTGAGAGAGCTCCCAGTCCTCCTACCACTCCGACCCGCCTGTTGCCATGTAGCCGAGATGCTTCCCGGGTAGCCGGTGAGCACGGTGGCATCCAGGTCACCAATGTCTATCCCGAGTTCCAATGCCGTGGTAGCAACCACGCCAAGAAGTTCACCCCGAAACAGCCTCTGCTCTATGTCGCGCCTCTCTTCAGGAAGATAGCCGCCCCTGTACGGGCTGATCGCCCTTGCCAGGAATGGCTCTGACAACTGCTGCCTGGCATAGTTGTAGATGAGTTCAGTAAGCTTGCGAGTCCTGGCGAACGTAATAGTGCGAATACGGTGGCGCAGCAGTTCCGCCAGCAAGGAAGCGGCTTCGCTATTTGCGCTGCGGCGGGATGTCTTCGCCGCGTCAATAACGGGCGGGTTCCAGAAGACAAACTGCCTGGTGCCGTGTGGAGAGCCATCATCGTCAACCAGTTCGAAAGGCAGGCCCAGAAGCCTCTCAATGTGTTCTCCCGGATTGCCAATCGTAGCCGAGCAGCAGATGAACTGCGGCGATGAGCCGTAGATGGCCAGAAGCCGCCGCAGTCTCCGCAGCACGCTGCCCACATGCGAGCCGAAGACCCCTCGGTAGACGTGCGCTTCATCGATCACCACGTACTTCAGGCGGCGCAAGAACCTTGCCCATGACTGATGGTTGGGAAGGATACCCAGATGGAGCATGTCCGGGTTGGTCATCACGATCTGGGCTGTTCTCTTTATCGCTGAACGGTCCTCCCGCGGGGTATCACCATCGAAGGTGGCCAGATGCACGGGCGAAGCCAGCAGGTCTGTCAACTCCGTCAAGCTCCGCAGTTGGTCCTGTGCCAGGGCTTTGGTGGGATAGACATAGAGTGCCCTGCTCCACTTTTCGTTGAGAATCGCACCAAGCACCGGCAAGTTGTAGCAGAGCGTCTTGCCACTGGCAGCCGGGGTGACCACCATGACGTTCTTGCCACAGGCGGCCAGGCTTACCGCCGCTGCCTGATGAGTGTAGAGCGGCAATAGCCCCGCCTTTCGCAGTGCAGCCTCCAGCGCGGGATGCAAAGGTCTGTCCAACTCTTCATAGCGTGCCTCACGGCGCGGTACGTGCTCAACGTGGACAACCTGGCCTTCATAGCTGGCCAACTTTCTAAGATGATCGAGGAAATGTGTGACGTCCATCACTGTCCACAAAGTCCTTGGGTGACTTGCGCTACTATGGCAACTCTAAGCCTGTGTCGCAGCGCTGCAGAAATCAAGACCGCATCAGGTCACACCAGGCGACCTCAGGGCGGCAGACGTAGACCTTCCCGACTTATGTCAAGACCCAGGGGCATTCACAGCGGATTGCACTAACCGAAGGGCATGATCTCAATGTCATAGTCCAGTATCTCTATGTCCAGCCTGCTCTGGGTTATGAAGTCAACTACCTTCGACAACACCGTGTCAATCTGGTGAGCATCATTGCTGATGCAAGCTACTCCGATTGTGGCAAGCTGCCATAGGTCCTGGTCATCCAGCTCTGCCACCGCCACATTGAACCTATTCCGCACTCTGGTGACAACCGACTTGACCACTTTCCTCTTGTCCTTCAGAGAGTGGTTCTCGGGCAAGCGGATCCTGATGGTACACACACCGACGCTCATGCGCAATACGCCACCTGCTTGATGAGGCTATTCTACAACGCCGGGTGCAGGCAGAGCAATCGTATCCGATCACAATTTGCAGTATATTGTTTACACCTTCTCTGGTATAATTGTGGTTTGTGGCAGTCGCGGAGTAAAGGATGAAAACCAAGAGACAGCAAGCGCTTATCTATCTGCTCGTGCTGGTGGCAATAGTAGTGCTGGTAGTCGCCTTCCTGCCCAGGGGCGAAGGCACACCAGAGGGCAACCTGAATGAGCTGGTTGACCTCATGAAGACGGGAGAGGTGGCTACGATCGAGCAGAGAGGAGACACCCTCTACGCCCTTGACGCTGACGGCAAGGAACTGCTGAAGGCGAACTTCATAGGTAGTACGGGGGAGGTAATCGATTATTTGGCGGGCCAGGGCCAGGAGGTCGGCTCTGTACCCGTGGACCCTCAACCCCCCGGTGGCTTTGACTGGGGAACACTGTTTCTTACCCTTCTGCCATTTGCGCTTATCATAGGCCTGTTCTGGTTCATTCTGCGCGGTGCCCGCGGGGCAAGCAATCAGGCCTTCAACTTCAGTCGCAGCCGGGCCCGTTTGTTCTCCGGCACCAAAGTCACGGTCACCTTCGCCGATGTGGCCGGAGTCGAGGAGGCGAAGCAGGAGCTCCAGGAGATAGTAGAATTCCTGAAATCGCCTGACAAATTCCTGTCGCTGGGAGCACGGATCCCCAGGGGAGTCCTCCTGGTAGGTCCGCCTGGCACAGGTAAGACCCTGCTGGCCCGAGCCGTCGCCGGAGAAGCAGATGTGCCGTATTTCTCCATCAGCGGCAGTGAGTTCGTAGAGATGTTCGTCGGCGTTGGCGCCTCCAGGGTGAGAGACCTGTTTGAGCAGGCCAAACGAAATGCGCCATGCATCGTCTTTGTGGACGAAATAGACGCTGTAGGGCGCCACCGCGGGGCAGGACTGGGAGGCGGACACGACGAGAGAGAGCAGACGCTCAACCAGATCCTCGTGGAGATGGACGGCTTTGACAGCTCCACCAATATCATCGTCCTGTCTGCTACAAATCGTCCCGACATACTGGACCCTGCATTGCTCCGTCCCGGGCGCTTTGACCGGCAGGTAATCCTGGACCGCCCTGACATCAACGGCAGGAAAGGTATACTCGAGGTCCACGTCAGAGGAAAGCCTGTGGAGGACTCCCTCAGCATGGAGACTATTGCCAAGCAAACGGCGGGCTTTAGTGGAGCCGACCTGGCCAACCTGGTCAACGAAGCAGCCATTCTGGCGGCCAGGCGCGACAAGAAGACTATCGGGCTGACCGAGTTCGAGGAAGCAATTGACCGCGTCATCGCTGGGCCAGAGAAGAAAAGCCGGGTGATAAGCCCGAAGGAGAAGGAGATGATTGCCTACCATGAGGCCGGACACGCGCTGGTGGCCAAGAGACTGCCGCATGCTGATCCCGTGCACAAGGTCTCCATCGTGGCCCGGGGCATGATGGGAGGATACACCCGACTTCTCCCTACCGAAGATAGACATCTATGGACCCGCTCGCAGTTCAACGACGTTCTGGCTGTAACGCTCGCAGGTCACGCGGCTGAGCAACTGGTCTTCAACGAGCTGACTACCGGAGCCTCAGATGACATCGGACGGGCTACCAAGCTGGCACGCAAGATGGTGACCGCCTACGGCATGAGCGACAAGCTCGGGCCGCGCACCTTCGGCACGAAGGAAGAGCTTGTGTTCCTGGGCAGAGAGATTACCGAGCAGAGAGACTACGGCGACAAGGTGGCCGAGGAGATTGACGAGGAGGTCCAGTCGTTCATCGACCGCGCAAACGACGTGGCCAAGGGCATTCTCACGAGCGAAATGGACAGGTTGACGTGGATTGCCCACCAGTTGATGAGAGATGAGAGCGTCGAAGGCGAGGCGCTTGAGAAGCTGTTTGACGACCCAGTCCCTGACTCGGCCGTGGAAAAGGCAGTCTCAGAGCAAAGCTGAATTGGTTGAGATAACCGAGGAACCCATCTCCCCGGAAACGGCCATCGCCAGGGTCCGCGACGGTTCTTGCGGAGCAGTTGTCGCCTTCATAGGATCAGTCCGGGATTTTTCCTCCGAGGGCAAGAAGGCCCTCTTTCTGGAAAACGATATCTCCTCAAAGGAATTAGCCCAACTGGAACTGCAGCGGGTTGTCGATGAGATTCAGGCCAGGTGGCAACTCGGAGACGTAGCCTTGATGCACAGAATGGGCAGACTGGGTGTTGGGGACATAACGCTGGTTGTGGCTGTAGCCGCTCCTCACCGCAAAGAGGCCTTCGAGGCCTGTCAGTACGCCGTCGACCGCTTCAAGCAGGTCGTGCCCGCTTGGGAGACTGAGATCACAGCGGGCGGCGAACCGGGCTAGCGCGCCTGCCGGACTACCTTCTCCTTTCAGCCACGTAGTTTGCCAGGTTGGCTAGAGACCCATACACCTCATTGCGGGGAAGTCGGTCAAGGGAAGAACAGGCCCTGGAGCAGAAGTCACGCACAACTTCATAGCAGTCTGCAAGCACGGAAGCATTGCGTACCTCCTCGGCAAGCAGCTCTGCCCCTTTATCCTTGTCTTGTTCCATGACCTCCCGTATCCAGTTGCTTTCGGAGCGCTCGAGAATGAGTATCACCGGCAAGGTGAATATACCCCGGGCCAGATCACTGGATACGGGCTTACCCATAGTCTCTTTCTGGCCGACAAAATCGAGAATATCGTCTACAATCTGAAAAGCCATTCCCAGATTGTAGGCATAGTCCTTCAGGGACCGTACGGCCTCCTCCGGCGCCCCGCTAAGCACCGCGCCTGACTCAGCAGCCGTGGAGAAGAGAGCCGCCGTTTTCTTGCCAATCGTCTGGTAGTAGTGTTCCCGACTGTCGTTGAAGGGCTTGACGGATTCCCCAATCTCGCCACTGCATATAGTCATAAGGGTCTGGGCGAATAGTCTCACCACCCGCAGGTTCCCCGGCTCCGCAGCCATGCAGGCTGAAGTGGCAAACAGGTAGTCCCCCAGGAGCACAGCGTATGAATCGCCCCAGGCACGGTTTATGCTCGTTTTGCCGTGGCGAAGATGTGAATCATCTACGGTATCATCATGGATCAAGGTGGCAATGTGCAGCAACTCCATGGAGGTCGCCATAGGAATGAGCAATTCCAGGTCGTATCGGTAGAATTTGCCCGCAAGGAGAGTAACTGCCGGGCGAACCCGCTTGCCCCCACCCCTCAGGGCATGTGCTAGTTGCTCCTCCATTTCGGCAGGTGCAGCCCGTATGACCTGTTCCAGCCTCTCCTCCACGAGGGACATCTGAGCCTCAACCGGTTCATAGATCGAAGCGATATCCAAGGCTCTCCTTTCCCCGAGCCACTGAACGCCCCGCTAGCTGGGGACATAGCCCAGTCGTTCACTTTCCGCCGATACGATTCGCTCCTCTAACTTGGCGAACAGCGGTTCCGGAGAAGCCAGCCTCTGCCCTGCAGACAGGGCACGCCAACGCCACCCCTCCTCCTTCACCAGACCTTCAAAGCCGAGCATGTGATGCAGTTTCTGAGAACTGAAGGGTAGGAACGGATAGAGTAAGGTCTTCAGGCACGAGATAACCGATAGGGCAACGAAGATAGCGGTGCCGGTTCTCTCTCTGTCTTGCCTGATTGTCTTCCAGGGCGACTTCTCTTCGAGATAACGATTCGCCTCCTGAGCCAGAGACATAGCAGCCCGCATGGCTTGCCGAAAACGGCAGTTATGAAGCGAAACGTCTACAGAATCGAGCGTGGACTCAGCCTGTCGCAGGAGCGCATTGCTCGCTGCGTCCAGTTCGCCAGGCGAAGGCACACAACCATCGAAATGGCGACCAGTGAAGGTCAGCACACGGTGTACCAGGTTCCCATAGGTAGCCAGCAATTCATCATTGTTGCGCCGAACGAACTCCCGCCAGGAGAAATCGGTGTCTCCCGTCTCGGGCATGTTCACCGCCAGCAAGTAGCGCAGCGGGTCGGGAGGATACCGCTCCAGGTAGTCCGGCACCCAGACGGCCCAGTTGCGGCTGGTGGAGAGTTGCTTCCCTTCGAGGGTCAGGAACTCGTTGGCAGGCACGTCATACGGGAGATTGAGTCCTCCGTATCCCATCAGCATCGCCGGCCAGATCATGGTGTGGAAGGGAATGTTGTCCTTGCCGATAAAATAGTAGGCCCTGGTGTCTTGCTGCCAGAAATCTCTCCATCTCTCGTCCTGACCATTCAGCTTGGCCCACTCCTTACTCGCCGAGAGGTAGCCAATCACAGCTTCAAACCAGACGTAGATTCGCTTTTCCTCGAAACCGGGCTGCGGCACCGGCACTCCCCACTCGATATCACGCGTAATAGCCCGGTCCCTCAATCCCTCTTCCAGATAGCGCAGCGTGAAATTGAGTACGTTCTGTCTCCAGTGGCTTTGCCGCCCTACCCAGTTGAGGAGGTCGTCTCTGAAAGAGCTCAGACGCAGGAAAAAGTGCTCCGAATCCCGTGTCTCAGGGCTGCCACCACACAATCGGCAACGAGCGTCAATCAGCTCAGCATAACCCAGTGGCTTACCGCATTTGTCGCACTGGTCGCCCCTTGCCTCCCTGAAATCGCAGTAGGGGCAAGTGCCCTCTATGTAACGATCGGGCAAGAAACGCTGGCACTGGGGACAGTAGGGCAGAGGCATGGTGTCTCGGTAGATATAGCCTTCGTCCAGCAGCTTGAGGAAGAAGTCCCGGACTACCTGGGCATGATTGGCCGTGCCGGTAGTGGTGAACAGATCAAACTCGATCCCCAGCTTCTGCCACGAGTCCAGGAATTCCTGGTGATACTTGCTGACGATCTCTTCGGGCGTCTTGCCCTCTTGCTCGGCGCGGATCGTGATTGGAGTACCGTGCTGGTCACTGCCAGATACCATGAGCACCTGGTCGCCCTTGGCACGATGATAGCGAGCGAAAATATCTGCCGGGAGGTAAGCACCCGCGATATGTCCCAAGTGGAGTGAGCCGTTGGCATAGGGCCATGCAACGCAAACAAGAATACGCTCCATCAGATTCCAGCCCTTTCAGGAATTCTACCATAACTAGCCTTCGAAACATAACGAAGATTTGAGGAAGGTCGCATTGAGCACTTCACACCCGAACGGCCGCAGAAAGTCACATCCCGGTCGCACTGAGCCGGTCTTGTCAAGCTCCTTTGATTGTCAGCCAGATTCGATACAGCTCCTTTCTCGACAGTCCGGTTGTGACCGATAGCTGCGAGACGGCATCTTTTGCAGAAAGGCCGCTGTGGTGAAGATTCCGAAGCTGCTCTTCTACCTCAGCAGGTGGCAAAGACACCCTGGAAGGCTTGGCACCCTCGACCACGAGGGTGAATTCGCCCCGAGGCTGCTGGAAGTGCTCGACGGCTTCGCTGATGGTCCCTCGAAAGACCTCTTCATACAACTTGGTCAGCTCCCGGCATACGGCGATCCTTCTATCCCCCAGGACGTCCGCCAGGTCGTTCAATGTAGCCAGAAGACGGTGGGGCGACTCAAGTATCACCATGGTCCGGGGATCGGCAGCAACGGACCTCAACAGGCGGATCCTGTCCCCTCTCCTTCGGGCGAGGAAGCCGAGATAGGTGAACTGATGGATCGGCAAAGCCGATACTGCCAGCGCTGTGAGCACTACGGAAGCACCTGGGATAGGTACTACAGCGATGCCACGCTCGGCGGCCGCCACCACAAGCTCGTAACCTGGATCACTCAGTCCGGGCATCCCCGCCTCAGACACCAGGGCCACGTCCATCTGCTGCAGGCGCTCCAGAATGTAGCCCAGCTTGGCCTTGCTGTTGTGCTCATGGTAGCTAGTTAGCGGGGTCTTGATCCCGTAGGCGGCGAGCAGTCGCCTTGTCTTGCGCGTGTCCTCGGCTGCAATGAGCCCCACATCTTTGAGCATGCGGAGAGCCCGCAGCGTGATGTCTTCCAGGTTTCCTATGGGGGTTGCCACGAGATACAGGACAGCCATGGCCTTTGTTGTTGGAAGCTTAGCATAATCGTTCCTGCAATGAAATCCTTGGCGCTTCCAGGACGGCTCCATGTAGAACCTTGATCACCCCGCAAGCGGGCAGCCATCAGCAGGCGGTGAGAAAGGCAACAGATTGCCGCGGCCGGCCTGCGGTGAGGTTTGTTGACTTTGCAGATGCCCTCTGATATATTGTGGGTCAAAATATCCCAGCGACACCTCGGAGGGGAAGGAGCATGTCTGTTCACAAAGGCAAGGAGATGAGGCGCTCCTACGGCTTTGACGAGGTGGCCATAGTGCCTGGCGATAGCACTATCAACCCCGAACAGACAGACATCAGTCTCAGGCTGGGCGACCTGACCTTCTCCATCCCTATTCTGGCAGCGGCCATGGACGCCGTCGTGGATCCCGACTTCGCTGTCCTGTTCAGCAAGTTCGGTGGACTGGCGGTTCTCAACACGGAGGGCGTCCAAACCCGCTACGACGATCCAGCGGAGATTCTGGCTGAGATCACCCGAGCACCTGCCAACGAGGTTACGTCCTTGCTGCAGAAAGTCTACTCTCAGCCAATAGAAGAGCGTCTGATTGGGGAGCGTGTCCAGTCGATCAAGCAAAAAGGTGGAGTCTGCGCCGTCTCGGTTACGCCGGCTAACACCAAGAAATTCGGTCCCCTTGTTGCTGAAGCAGGAGGCGACGTGCTGGTTGTCCAGTCGACTGTGACAACAGCCCGTCATTTCTCGAAGAGCCCCAGGGGCCTGATCTTTGAGGAACTGTCCCAGTCTCTATCCATGCCGGTTGTGGTGGGAAACTGCGTCAGCTACAGCGCGGCTTTCGAGATTATGAAAACGGGTATATCTGCCCTGCTTGTCGGAGTCGGTCCTGGGGCAACATGCACCACCAGACAGGTGCTGGGCATAGGTGTACCTCAGGTGACCGCTACCATTGACTGCGCTGCAGCCAGAGACCAGTATTTCAAGGAAACAGGAAGATATGTCGGTATTATCACCGATGGGGGCATCCATTCGGGAAGCGACCTGTGCAAGGCCTTTGCCGCTGGCGCTGACGCTGTCATGTTGGGCGCCATTCTTGCCCAGACCGAAGAGGCACCGGCCGGGGGCTACCATTGGGGCATGGCAAGTCCTCATCCCGCACTGCCTCGAGGTAGGCGGATCAAGGTGGAGACCCGTGCTCCGCTGGAGAGGATCCTTTTCGGTCCTTCAACGGTCAGCGATGGGACCCAGAACCTGATCGGCGCTCTGAGGACTGCAATGGGTGTTTGTGGCGCTGCCACCATTGCCGAAATGCATCAAGTTGAGATGGTAATCGCACCAGCGATAACAACAGAAGGCAAATCTTGGCAACTCCATCAAGTCTGCTCTCAGTAGCGGACCTTACCACCGATGACATCTGGGGGCTTATCGAAAAGGCCACTGGCCTGAAGCACGAGATACCACGGCCGTACCTCAAGCACAAAGTCCTGGCTCTCCTCTTTGAGAAACCTTCCCTCCGTACAAGAGTAAGCTTTGACGTGGCCATGTGGCAACTGGGGGGACATGTCATCTACCTTTCCCCGGACGAGGTAAAACTGGGAAAGAGAGAAAGCGTGCCAGATGTGGCGCGGACGCTCAGCCGCTACGTCAGCGCTATCGCGGCTCGGACCTTCTCACACGGCACTCTCAAAGAACTTGCCCGGCAGGCGGATGTACCGGTCATCAACGCCCTTTCCGACTACGAACACCCGTGCCAGGCATTGGGTGACATGCTCACAGTTTTCGAGAATAAGGGCAAACTTCAAGGCTTGAATCTCTGCTACGTCGGCGATGGCAACAACGTAGCCAGGAGCTTGCTGCTGGCAGCCTCTTTGACAGGAATGAACTTCTCCATGGCTTCCCCAGCCGGGTACCAGCTCGATGATTCGATCGTGGAGAAGGCAAGGGAGCTTGCGGCGCAAACCAAAGCAGACATACGCCTCACCTCGGATGCCCGCCTGGCAGTGAAAGACGCGGACGTCGTGTATACCGATGTGTGGACCAGCATGGGTCAGGAGACCGAAGCAGAAGCTCGCCGCCGTGCCTTTGCTTCCTATCAGGTTGATGCCGAGCTGCTAGCGCTGGCCAGGGACGACGCCCTGTTCATGCATCCTCTACCTGCCCACCACGGAGAAGAGATAGCTGAGGGTCTCCTGGATTGCCGTCAGTCTGTGGTCTTCGACCAAGCAGAGAACCGATTGCACGTCCAGAAGGCAATCTTGTTGCGGATCCTGAGTGACTAGAGATCACAGCGGACAATGGGGGATACGTGAACAGACCTGTTCTGGCCATCGTGGGAAGGCCAAATGTGGGCAAGTCCACCTTGTTCAACCGCCTGGTCGGCGAGAGAAGGGCCATCGTTGAGCATCTGCCAGGTACCACACGGGACAGGATCGAAGCCAGGGTTTCCTGGGAAGGGCGGGACTTCACCGTTGTCGATTCCGGCGGGTTCGAGCCAAGGCCAGAGTCCTCTGTCAGACAGAAGGTCAGAGATCAGGTTGAGATGGCTATCCTTGCCGCTGACGTGGTGATTTTCCTGGTCGACACAAGGGAAGGGGTGACGCCGGCTGACGAGGAAATAGCCGACATCCTGCGTCGCTCGAAGAAACCGGTTGTGCTGGTGGCAAACAAGGTAGACACCTCGATACAACGAAACGATGTATTCCAGTTCTACGAGCTGAGCATGGGCGATCCTGTGCCCGTCAGCGGCTATCACGGCAAGGGGATCGACGAGCTGATGGAGAAGGCCGTCTCCTGCCTGCCGCCGACGGCCCCCGGCCCTGCGGAAACCGAAGCGCTGAAGGTCGCCATCGTGGGGCGGCCCAACGTTGGAAAGTCGCTGCTGATAAACAACCTGCTGGGACAGGAACGTCTCATCGTTCATGATACTCCCGGGACCACGCGAGATACGGTAGACACTGTTTTGCGCTGCGACGACGAGACCGTGGTCCTCATCGACACAGCCGGACTGAGGCGGCGCGGCCGGATTGAGGCCGGAATCGAACGTTACAGTTCCTTGCGCACACAGAGCGCAATTGAGCGATCTGACGTCGCTTTGCTCTTGGCCGACGCAGTGGAGGGCATTACCGCTCAAGACATGCATATCCTCGGCTACGTTCGGCAGAGCTACAAGGGAGCAATACTCGGACTCAACAAATGGGACCTGGTCGAGGTGCAAGACGTGGCCCTCTGGACAGACGTGGTAAGACAAAGGACACGGTTCATGCCATACATTGAGATCTTGTTTCTCTCTGCGAAGACAGGATACGGGGTGGACACAGTAGTCCCTACGGCAAAGAAGGTCTACATGGAGAGGCTGAAGCGCCCGCCAAACTCAGAGTTGGAGATGACACTCAAGGAAGCCCTGGCAGCACACCTGCCACCGAGAAAAGGAACCAGGAAACTCAAAGTGTTCAACATCGAGCAAGCCGGCGTCAACCCACCAACCTTCGTCTTTTCTGTTAACGATGCCTCGCTGGTCCATTTCTCGTACAGTCGGTACCTGGAGAACAGGCTGCGGCAGTCGCTCGGCTTCCAGGGCACTCCCATTCGTCTCATGTTCAAAGGCCGGGGCAAAAAGGGCAAGAGTCATCGAGAAGACTAGGAGTTGCTACGCAACGATGTCAACACGCCCATCAGTCATGCCTGCTAGGACGCTGGCGAAACCGTTATGGTAGCTCTGAATTTCGCTGTTGCTGTCCTTCTCGGCTATCTGGTGGGTTCCATCCCAGTCGGCATTATCACCACCAAGCTGTTCCGGGGGGTAGATGTCCGGGATTACGGCAGCGGCAAGACGGGAGCCACCAACGTGCTGCGCACCGCCGGCACATGGGCAGGCCTTCTGACCGTAGTGTTTGACGTCACCAAGGGGGCTGCCCCGGTGTTGATCGCCTGGGTCCTGCTTCACAGACATGACGCCCAGGTCGTCGCCGCCCTGGCGGCTGTGTGCGGACACAACTGGCCGATCTACGCCAAGTTCCGCGGAGGGCGGGGAGTTGGCCCCTACGTCGGGGGGATGCTGGCCATGTACTGGCCTGTTGCGTTGGCTTGCGGGCCCGGGATCGGACTGGTTGTAGCCGCTTCAACACGTTACATGTCCCTGGCCGCAATATTCGTAGCCTTCTGCTCGACTGTCTCAATGCTCGTGTTATATCTCCTGGGAGCGCAGCCGTCAGAATATTTCATATATGCTGCGGTCGGCGGGGGCTTGATTTTACTCCAACATCGTGATAATATACAACGACTTTGCGTTGGGACGGAGCGCCGCATTGGCGAACCGGCCGAGAAGAGAGAGGCGCAGGGGATGCATCGTTGAAGGAGCAAGAATGCCAAAGGCAGCTATCATCGGGAATGGTAGTTGGGGCACGGCCTTAGCAATAATCCTCGCCCGCAAGGGACACGCCGTAAGGCTCTGGACAAGGGACGAGGAAACGGCTAACAAGCTCAACCAGGCGAGGGAAAACGTGACCTATCTGCCTGGATTTCCTTTTCCTCCCCGCCTCACCGCCACCCAGTCTTTGGAAGAGGCAACAGACAAGGCAGACCTGATCATCCTGGCCGTACCATCTGACACCATGCGCCGCAATGTACGGCAACTCAAGGTGTGCTTGAATGATGCGCCACTTATTGCCAGCGCCACCAAAGGGCTGGAGGTGGGCAGCGGCAAACGCATGTCACAGGTGATAGCTGAAGAGCTCGACCCTGACCTGCACCCCAATATTTGCGTCGTCTCCGGCCCCAACATGGCCAAAGAGGCCGCCCAGGGACTGCTTTCAGTCACCGTGGTTGCTGCCCGCGATGTAGCCCTGGCAGAGAGAGCACAGCAGCTCCTCAACTCAAACAACTTCTACGTCTTCACCAGCACGGACATGATCGGAGTCGAACTCGGCGGAGCGCTGAAGAACGTTATCTCCCTGGGCGTCGGCATGATTGACGGATTGGGCACCGGAAACAACGCCAAGGCAGCCTTAATAATTCGTGGGCTGAGTGAGATCATAGTCCTGGGTACCACCTTCGGGGCAAACCCCCTTACGTTTATCGGATTGAGCGGTCTTGGCGACCTGGTAGTCACCTGCTTCAGCCCATCCAGTCGCAACTTCTACGTGGGAAACGAGCTCGCCAAAGGACGTACCCTGAAAGAGATACAGGACTCGATGCCTCATGTGGCTGAAGGCGTCAGCACCGCCTTTGCCGCCCGGCAGCTTGGCCAGAAGGCGGGCCTGAACCTACCGATCATCGAGCAGATCTACAAGGTGATCTACGAGGGATCCGACGTACGAAAGGCGGCAGCTGAGCTGGTGGAGTACCCGCTGGACGGGAAATCTCTCGAGATTACCAAGCTGCTGCGCTTCATGCTGGACTATGTCCGAACCAGATGGCACCGGCCACCCAGTTGGCTGCCAGGTATTGAAGAACTGAGGTAGCGCGCCCTCAGTCCTCGGTTGAGGTCTTCCTTATCCGGCCGAACAGCCCCCTGCCACCCCGCCCACCCGCTTTGGCCTGGCCCAGGGTTCGAGACAGTTCAACAAACAGCCTTCGCTGCTCTTCGCTAAGTTCCTCTGGAGTGACGACTCTTATCTTGATCAGTTGGTCACCTCGCCCCGCACGATGCAGAAAAGGTATGCCTTTTCCCTTGAGGCGCAAGACCTCACCAGTCTGAGTGCCCGGACTTATGCCGACGACTTCAAGGCCATCCAGAGTTGGTACCTCGACCTCGTCCCCCAGGGCTGCCTGAGCGAAGTTCAACGGCAACTCGAAAAGCACATTGTTACCATCACGCTCAAACAACTTGTGCTTCTGTACGGACACAGTACAGTACAGATCGCCAGGCGGGCCACCCCACACCCCCGCTTCCCCCTCGCCCCTGAGGCAGACCTGTGAGCCATCATCCACACCGGCAGGTATCTTGACCTTCAGCGTGCAACTTCTGCGGTCCCTTCCCGTGCCTCGACATTTGTTGCACGCCCGGGCCACAATCGTGCCCTCGCCGTGACAGCGCTCACACACAACCACGTTCACAAAACGCCCGAACAAGCTTTGTTGTACGCGCCGCACCTCTCCCATGCCATTGCAGCTTGGACATGTTAGCGGTCGCCTTCCTGGTTCGCTGCCCCGACCACGACAGAAGGAACAGGTCTCAGCCCTGACGACTTCTATACGTTTCTCGCAGCCAAAAGCTGCCTCTTCGAAGGTGACGGTGGCCTCGCAGCCCAGGTCGGCGCCTGGCCTCGGGGCGCGACTCCTCGATCTTGTTGCCGCAGCACCGCCGAAGAAGGCCTCGAAAATGTCGCCCAGATCGCTCACGAAATCGTCGAAACCCGCGAAGCCCCGTCCATCGCCCCAGTACTCCCGACGGTCATACTGTGCCCGCTTGTTGGTGTCCCCCAGTACCTCATAGGCCTCGTTTATCTCTTTGAACCTTTCAGCCGCACCATCCTCGGGATTGCGATCTGGATGGGACTCGAAAGCCAGCCTCCTGAAGGCTTTCTTGATCTCCTCGGTGGTGGCGTCATGGGGCACGCCAAGCACCTCATAATAGTCTTTACGTACAGCCACCTTCGTTGCGGCCCTCCGATCCGATTCTATCACAGTCTTCGAGCAAGGGGTCAAGAGCGCCCGACGGACGGTGAACAGCGGCCATTCGCGTGCTCCGCAACTTGAATCCTGATCTGTAAAACAGACGCGCAGCCGACCTGTTGTCCTGAGATGTTGACTGTGCGCTGCCCCAGCAGCCTGGCATACTGCCCTTCCTGTTATGGTATCGGCACAGTGCCAAAGCAGGCACTCTTCATCCGCCACTCTTGGCAGTCCGGGTAGTGTCAAGAGAAGTGTGTAAATTCATGGAGGGGCACGTCCTTCCAGGCGG